>JASHPO010000035.1 GCA_030038075.1 Nitrososphaerales archaeon
CAGCTTGCCCAAGAGTTGCAGATTGACTGGAAAGCAGTTGACTATCAAATGACACTACTTAGCAAGTACGGTCTCGTGCACGAAGAGCAGGCCTTCGGGAAAGTCAGGATTTATCGGCTTACAACGCTGGGAGAAACTCTGCTCAAACTCCTCAAAGAATTCAATAGTGACATCGATGCAAAATTAGCAGTGGATGGAAAGCCCCAAATGGACCGAACATAAAGACGCAAACAAAACAGCCCCCTAAACTGACACCGCAGCCAGAATCTTTCCCTCAAAACAGTGTATGGAAGCAAATAGGCTTTAGTTCGCCTACCTTTCTTCCTGTTGCCCAACAGGAGTGCCTTTCTGAGCTATCCCATTCCTAGAAAGCTTGAAACAGTTGCTTCCTACTAATCCGGTCTCTAATGAAAGTCGGACTTAACTTCTCATAACACCGGAGAATAGTGGCAGGCTTATCTCCTGTGTCCTCAATAACAATGCTCATCGGAATATCGCTCTCGAAACTTTGAGTTGTGTAGGTGTGCCTTAGGCAATGCCACGATTTCGGCTTGTTGAGAACTCTAGTTTTAGTGTTCCGTGCTTGAGCATACTGCACGTAACAGCGTGGACTCCCATGCCGTACTGCATCGCTTTTTTCTGTCTTAGAACCGTCGAAGGGGGAACACCCAAAGATCTTCCGAGGCAACGCCAGATTCGCTTCCTTAACATATCGTTACCTTTCAATATCTTGTATTCGATTGGTATTTTGAGGCAGTAATCCACAAACTCAGGATCCAAAAATGGTTCGCGCGTTTCGAAGCCGAATTTGCCTACGACGAGTCCAACCTGCTCTAGGAGTTTATTTGCTAGGTCAAGAGCCTCGCAGATTTCTTTGCTGGCCGCATCGTACCCTTGCTCATCCACTAATCTTCGAAACCTGTCGTACCCACAAAAGAGCTCATCAGCGCCGTTTGCGGACAAAATGAAACGCAAATTCTCTAATTTGCTTGCGGCGGATGCAGCGAGCCAAAAAGAGACGCAGTCTTCAAAGTGTGCGAGATTGGATGCTGTTACTATTTTCGAAACCTCGACCGCCGCTTTCTCTATTTCTTGCTCTGAGATATTCACCAAGTAGAATCGAAAACCTTCCCGCATTGCAAGGTTGTCCTGAGCGACTGTCCTTATGTCAGAGGATTGGGGCGTTCCCAGGGTGAGCAAAGTAGCGCTTCCAAATTCCTTTCTGAGGATCGTCGCAAGTATGCTACTGTCGATTCCCGCCGAGTAGGCAAGCGCGGAATAGGCGTGAATGGTTTTTTGCACTGATTTCGTCGCAATCTCCTCTAACTTTTGCAGGGTCGAGTAAACGGTTTCTTCATCACTCTCAGGCAAGAGATCTTCGTACTGGTAAGAAAGTGCCAACAACCATCACTTATGAAACAGGAGAATTTAGAGCAACCGCTCTAACTCTATCACGCTGTTCATAAGCTCATCAAAGCCGCTCTGCCAGAATTTCTCAGACCTGACGTCAAATCCAGTCTCGGTTAATATTTTTTCTGGAGATTCAGATCCGCCGTATGAGAGAATTTTCAAGTATTTTGGCGCAAAATCCTTTGCTCCTTCTTTTTTGTATTGCCTGTACAGGGAGAGAACGAGAAGGTTACCCCACGCGTAAGAGTAACAATAGAAAGGAGATCCGTAGATATGGGGAATTGAGAGCCATTCGTATCCGAATTGGCTTTGAACTTTCACCGAATCGTTGAACTGAGTTTTCAAGTTGGCCAGATACATATCTTTAATGTCGTTCATGTCTGCACCTTCCGAGATCTCTCTGTGAGCATCAATTTCGAATAAAACGAAAAACGCCTGACGCATTATGGTTCCGTAGCTGTCGTTTATCATGTCTACGAGAATACTCTTCCTAGTGTTGACATCTGCTTCCAAAAGCATCCTGTCTGTGAGCAAAAGTTCCCCAAAAACAGAAGCTGTTTCAGCAATAGGTAGTGGCGCCTCAAACGTAAGCTGGTTGTTTCTCTCGGCCGACAACTGATCATGGATTGCATGCCCTAATTCGTGGGCTAGGGTCGCAACGCTTCTGGGAGTGCCCGTGTAGCTCAAGAGGACATAAGGAGTTATGTTGGGAGTGATGCTCGTGCAATAGGCTCCCCCGATTTTTCCCTCTCGTGGTTCGGCATCGATATGACTCTGTGAAAACAGATTTGAAGCCATTGAAGCAAATTTAGTATCGAAGGAACCGAACGTATCAAGCACCAGCTTGCTCCCTTCTGTCCAAGAGTATTTTTTCTCGCTTCCTACGGGAAGAGGAGCGTACACGTCAGTTCTCGAAAAATCGGGCAGGTCGAGAACTCTGGACTTTAGTCTAAAGAATCGTTGAAAAAGGGAAGCATTTTCTCGACATACTCTCAGAACTGAATTAACGGCTTCATCGGAGACATCGTTGGAAATATTTCTAATTGAGATTGGGCTTGCGTACTTTCGAAGTTTGATACCTTCGTTCCGCCAGTCCCTCACAAGTATCCTGTAAATCTCTCCCAGTACGTCTCTGTTCTGTTCAAACTTTGAAAGGAAGGCCTGATAGCTCGATTCTCTTTCTGCCTTCCTTTGACTGTGGAAAAGATCGCGCACTTCTTCCTCGCACAGTCGTTTGCTTCTGCCGTCGATGAGCGTATCATAGGTGAACGAATCTCTAATCTGATGGTAGATTTGCAAAAAGGCGCTTCTTCCCGTCACGTCCTTTAGATTGATTGCTTGCTCAACAGGCTCGGATAACGTGTATGGTTTTGTTTGGACGAGTCGACGCAGATAGTAAGAATACCACCCTGATTTTGAAATTAGATCCTCAGATATATTCTCGGGCAACGATTTCCACCAGAGCTCAAAGAAAAGAGTACGGTTTTCAGTATCAGCATTTATTTCCTCCGCTCTTGCTTTGAACGTCTTCGCTTCTTGAGACCTAGTATCCTCGGAGAAGAACATGTGAGAGTAGTTTGCCAGTCTCGAACAAAGACGACAGATCTTTTCATATCGTTCGAGCACATCGTTAAGATCCTTACTGGTTATTGAATCGTTAAGATTGGGTCTCAAATTTTCAAATTCGATAGTCATTGCCTCCAACGGATCAAGGACAGACGACTGAAAGATCTTTCCAGATCGCGCCGGCAGAACATCATCAAGGTTCCAGCGAATTCTCGAGGCGATGTTTTCGTTCTGACTCTCTACTTTTTGGGCCAATCAGATAAGACCGGATAAATTCAAATCCTTGATAGAGTAATATTTCTATTGGGCTGGATTCAAGTTCGTGAGTCTTTCTTATCCTGACCTTTGACTTTGTCTTGCCAAAGTTTCTCAATTTCGTATGAGGAATAGCCTTTCTCAACGCCTTCCTTTTCTGTTTCCGTTAAGGAGTCGACAAGATTCTTCGAATAACTCTTCCAGATCTTATCGGCTTCGTCGCGGTTAAATTTCTTGCGAGGCAAAGAAATCCCTAATCAGAATTACCACCGCAATATTCAACCTTTTTGTTGCGATCATTTCGTCATCTCACTCTTTCGATTCCTCATTCTGGGTTTCTGCAACTTTCTTCATGCCGTAGCCCAGCAACAGTCCCCCCAAAAGCATTGGATAGAGGAATAACGATCGCACAACGCCCTCAACACTGAAACAAGCTTTGATACACGACGAGTCCATATAGAGAACTACGAGCAGCGGACAAACCAGGAGAACAGATCCTATAGCGAACAGTCGCACCAAGAATTTTCTAGTGGGGGGCTGCCTTCGAGCAGTCTCTTTGTCATTCAATATTCGACGAGCACTAGTTTTTTCTCGTCCACGCGAACTTTGCTTATCTCCCTTAATTCAGATATTTTGCCATCAACTAGATCAAAAAGTGGAATCTCGGAAATAGCGCAGCCGGAGGCTATGATCATGTCGGCCTTTTGATTTATTATAGCTCTGGGGGCCTTTCCGTTTTTTTTCAACCTGTAAATGACGTAGGCTCCTACAGAGCTCCCGACGGCATTGGGAAACACAAGTATCTTGTCCTCGAAAGGTTTTAAGTAAATTTCATGTTTTTTATCCGAAACGAATCCTCCCTCGACATCAACTCCTTGCAAAAAGGCTATTGGTTGTGATGAAAACAAAATCTCTCCCGCTGCTTTACCCTCGACGATGGAGCGCACCCTTATTTCGTTCATTCCATATTTTCCCTGATGATTGTGCTCGTATCTTTGAGGGAAATATCTACTCCGTGAACCTTTCGCATGTAGTGCGCTCCCTTCACCGAATCTGTTACGACAGAACCGACCTTGAGAGACGAAATAAGGGGGGTAAAATCGGCACATGCGTCTCTAACAAAGGTAGCTCCGGACGACTCGATACTCTGAACGTAACCCTCGTGACTCGCCCTTTCAAACATCATCGATGAACAAAAGACGATGCATTTTTTCCTGAAGTGTTTACCTTGAATGGCATTGCTTAGGTCTCTGAGCTCCTCGAGGGTCATTTGAGGGCAGCCGAATACTACAGCTTCCCCATTTTCTGACTGCGACAGGTCTGACATTGTTTCTTCGAATTCTCGATCGGTGAAATCGATAGTCTCCACTTTCTCCTTTGAATCTAGGATGAACATGCCGGAGCTGCCGAGCGTGCCTATGGCGGCTGAAAGAGCTTTTGCTTCAGCCAGTGAAAGTTTCTGCTTCACTCGTTGAAAGCCGATAACGCCGGGCACTTCCTTTCCGGCGAAAAATCCAAGGACCCCAAAATTCAGCGAGCCGGAGAAATCCATCTTTTTTTTCAGGTTAACTCGAATGTTCTTTGAGGGTTTACGGTTCAACGGAATTTGCAGGTCTGAATAAACTGTTTTTCCTGTGAGTGCGCAAGCCAGAGCGCTTATGGCGCTCTCGCGGTTTGTTCGCAGGCCCAAAATCGAATTGCCGAACACCGCAGCAGAAGACTCGGCCCAGGCAACACACGTGCCCGCAGGTGGAACCTTGTAGGTCTCGAAAGGGACACATGTGAATGAATTAGCCATCCCTAGTTTCTTGTAACATTCAATTATTTGCAGTTGTTTCTCCGCATAATCGGTCGGTATCTCGAGCGCTTTCCAATTCTCAATGTCCATGCCGCAAGGGTTCACCGTCGTGAAAACCTTGAATTTTGCTCCCTTCGAATTGCTGATCTTTTCCAGAAAGTCCAGACCGTACTGACCGATAGTAAGAAAGGAAACGCCTGAGACGTGCACCCATTCGATTGGAATAAGCTTTTGAGCATCTCCCAGTTTTCCCGTTGCAACTAGTACTCGGTAGGCAATCTGCTCTGCCTCGCCACGCTCCCCAGAGAGCGCTTTTTCTTCCGCGTTAGTAAGATACATGGTTCTTATCTTGCTGGGATGTCCTCTCCCTAGTTCGATTTGAACCCTTTAAGGACTTGTTCCACCGTTGGGGAAATCTTTATGGTCGCTTTTTCAAACGCGCCGCGGTCTTTCTTTACGGGCAAAGTTGCGTCGAGGCCCAACTTGCTGGTTACCGCACTTTTCCCACTAGACGGATCGAGGCTCGATCCCCTAGCACCTTTCAGTAAAACAAGTCCCGAATCGGCTTGAAATCTAGTTGCGAGCGCCCATTCTACTTCCTTCAGGTCGTAAGGATCAACATCTCCATCAACCGCGATGACCAGTTTCAACGGATGCGACGCGGCAAAGCAGTTCATTATTGCAGTCTTGCCATCGCCGTCATTACCTTTGTCGATGCTGACGATGCAATGGAAATAACCCCCGCTTGATGCCGTCAGGTTAATTCCTCGAAATCCCGGAACCGATTTGGCTAGGGCGTCTCGTATTTTTAGCTCTTGAGGTAGCCCCATGAAGGTTGAATGTTCCATCGTGCTCGCTACTACAGCTTGGTAGACCGAGTCTGCCCTGTATCTCATCCTTTGAAGCGTTATTACTGGCTGCTTTCTCACCTCATCATAGGTTCCAGTCAGGTCAACGAAGGGGCCTTCATCTGCTAGCTCTTCAAAGTTGATGAAACCCTCAAGGACAATCTCTGAATCGGCAGGCACCGCTATGTCTGATATTTCAGATAAAACCAGTTCCAGAGGGGAAGTTCCAAGCTTATTGGCTACCATATACTCGCTCAGGCCGTACTCAAGTTGTAGCGAGGCGGCGAGGAAAACTCGAGGTGGAGGCCCAATGATAATGCTTACGGGAAATTTCTTCTGGGAAGCTTCCTTGCCCATTTGATTCAAATGACGGGGAACTAGTCTGGCTGCGACTTTGTTTTTGGAAAGAACCAACATCCTGTGAAATGAGAGATTTTCAAATTCAGAGCCGGGAAATCTGGCAGCTACAATACCCGCGGTCAGATAGTAGCCTGCTTCATTTGCGAAATGTTTGAGAATCGGAAGCTTCGAAAGGTCGGCTTCACCGACATAATCCCAATCTGTCTTTCTGAAATCCGATAGATGCCCTTTTCCGTTGGAAGGATTCCGTACCGCTTCTTCAACTCTGCGTACTAAAGTCTCCGGTGCAAAGCCTAGACCGAGTTCAAGATTTTTCCTTGCGCCGTACAGATTTCCAGCAAGGCGCAGACTAGAACCCTCCACGTTCTCGAAAAGCATAGCTCTGTCCTGGAAAGAGCTAAGGACCGAGGAGACCTCAAGGTTCGGGGAGATCTTTTCCTTTACCGGATATAAAGAGCCTTTAGCTTGGAGGGAGCTTAAAAACTCCTTCAAAAGAACTCTTCAATCCTTGCGCGAAAGTTTTCTAACTTCGTTTATGAGTGTTTTCATGGAATCAGTATCGAGTTCCTCTCTGAGATAAAGAGAGACAACTGCGATTCCGCGCAACTTGTCTGCAAGCATCTCACCTATCATCCCCGCGAAGATGCTTCCCTTGCTCTCCGGGATAAGGGAGGAAGAGGTCGCCCTTTCGCCCGTTCTTATGGAGACCGTGATTGCCCCCATCTTCGCATTCTGATCTTCCGAAATACTCGCGAAGCAGCCGTTTGTAAACTCGAGCAAGTCAATTACATAAATTCGACCTTTTATGTTGCACATCGAGGAGACGAGTTTTCTCTCGGAACGCGCATCTGAAGCAGGCAAACCGATAGTTCTCCAGCATCGAACTATATGATAAATTCTATTTCTTTCTCATTCCAAGGAAATGCAGAATATTGACTAGAACAAGAACGAGTATCAGTGCCTGGACGAAATCGAAGTCCGCAACGCCCACCAAACGAGTGCATGACGAGCCCATGCACCTTGTTGCAACGTAGTGATAGGTGAGGACCGAGAAGTGCAGCGAAATGTTAGTTTCGCCAAATCCTAGTCCGCTGGGCGAGCCGATTGGACGACTCATAATAAGTGGGTAAAGATAGAATTGAAGATATGCTGCTACACACGCAAAAGCCAGAATTATGACATTAGTCACGATGTGTTTTAGAGTCCAGAACCGTGACGGAGCTATTCTATCATTTTCAACTAAGGGATTGCCAGGTTCACTTGCGGTCATATAAATCGTGTCTGTGAAAGGAGTTTATTCAAAACAGTCTACTTTCCGCTCTATAAGTCTGTTTCAAAACAAATATCAGCAATTTCAGTTTCCTTGGCAAAGAGAACATCTTAAATCAAAAATGCGCGTGATTCTCTCGAATTGAAAGTCAGCGACTGGGAAGGAAAGGAGCAGTTTACGAAGATATCAAACTCTTCCGACCCTAAGATAATACTCTTTGCGGCAAAATGGTGCGGCTTTTGTGCCAAGTTTTTGGCAATGGCAAAAGAATTCAAAGCTCCATCGGATGTTGAACTCATCCTAGTAAATGCTGACGATCCAGACGAGTCTCTCTGGGACGCTTTCAATTTGAAGATCGTTCCGACATTGGTAGTGTTCAAGGAGGGTAATCAGCTGTTTCGCAAGGACGGAATATCTGGCGTAGGTTTGAGAGCAGCCGATCTTACGGATGCCCTAAACTTTCTTGCTAAACCAGCCTAGGGTAGGAACCGAACACAATTAGAAGAATTGAGGCAGTCAGGCCTATAGCCCAACGGGTCTTGTCCCAGTCATATACGCTCGTGCCATCGAATGATCCGAACGGTATCAGGTTGATAATTGCCAGCCACCCGTTAAAAATCGCAATACCTAGAAACGCATCTCCGAGGAGCGCAGGCGACAATTTCGCAGCCACGAAAGAAATTGCGCCGAATATCAGGTTAAACCCAGGTCCGACGATTCCTATAATACCCAATACTTGTTTACTTCCGCTCCCTTTGATCGTAACTTGACCTGGCGCGAGAAATTTGAAAAACGGCAACAAGAAGCAAATAGCTGTTAGCACAAGGCCATAAGTGTTAGTTCGGAATTCCGCCCACAGCCCGTTGCGCTGAGCGAGGATTTTATGGCAAATTTCGTGCCCCAAAAATGACACAATAAAAGCAGGAACGACTAGCAAAAGTAGGAGGGGCTGAGCAATAACGACCGAAAGTACTATCGATAATCCGACGAGCACTACAACGGCAGTCGCTAAAAGTATGTGCTTGGCTTCTGTGGCGGAAAAAATGCCGGCGTATTTCATACGAAATCTTGAGCGGTCCGATCTCACGAATGGAACGCTTGGTTTTTCTTTCTGCTGGGGCCGGATTCGTCCCACACGAGCGTAGCCCGGAAGTAGCGCGCCGCCTACGCGAGGGCAAGCATGATTCTCAGGCAGTCTGTGATCTCCACAGAAAAACTCTCCGCAATAGTTACATTTGAACGGAAGACCTTCTTTCTCTTGCCCGCAAAAGTGGCACTGCATGTTTAGCGCTGAACTCGCCACCAGCAGCGTATTTACTTATCTGATTGATCGGTGTCTGTTTATAGTTGCAAATTTCCGATCCTTTCAAAATCTGGGAAGAGGCGCTTTCATTTGATCTAGTGGGAGAGTTCGAATCTTCGGCCCGCCAATTCAAAGAAGCGGGCAAGTCATTTTTCGATTCTGGAACTGGAGAGAAATCAGGGGTTGGAAAGGCTTTTTTTGAGTATTCTTGGCTGATGGACGCTTTTGCGGCCGTTCAAACCGCGCGATCCCTGAAACTACAGTCCGAGTATGACTTGTCTCTGCAAGAGTTCACCAAGGCGGCAGAGATTTTTCGCTCAACTGTGCACTACGGCTTCCTTTCAGCTTACGTTTCAGGTTGCGCTACCTTAGAAACGGCGCTTGGAATAGAAGATTCTGACGAAGAGTTTGAGGCACTAAAGAGCACTATCGCTTTGTTTGAGCAATCAAAACTTGCGTTGGGATTCAGGGACGAAAGACACCCTTTGGTAAATGTAATTGATTCTATGATCAAATATTCAATTTCTGAAGCACTGCTCGCGGAATCAAAAGGTCTAGCTCATAGAGGAATTTCCGAAGAGTCTCAGATCAAACTCAAGCAGTCGAAGTCGCTCGAGGCAGAACATGAACTATTTGCAATGAAGGTAGGAAAAAAACCTCGTAAAATCGATTATCTCCCGCTAGAGGACTGGAAGAGAGTCAAAAGTACCGGTTACGTAATTTCATTTCCCGAATTGAATACAATTTGGTTTGGAAATGTCGGTTTGAATACTGTTATCGTAGAGACATTCGCCAATACCCACATTGGTAGAGTCATCGAACCTTATCAGAACATATCCTGTGCGTTAGATAACATTTCCAAGGGCCGCGTTCGGATTGTTTACGTCGACGAATCGGATCAGAAACGCTACGACGAGGGCTGTCTTTCCGTGATCTAACTTTTTACACTTCCTGCTTTGGATTAGTGGAGTACAACTGCGCTATTTTGAGCGCTATTTGCGCAAGATCAGTCACTTTTTTCCCTATCAGATAGGTCATTGGTTCGACTCCTTCTGATCCTCGATCTACGACTGCGATTGTTGATGCTTGTTGGTCAGACCCCAGCTTCACTTGAGAAAGACGAATAAGAACCGGATCGTCAATTCCGCGAATCGCTGAGACTGAGTGCCCACTTTTTCCGGTCGAAGTAAATCTTTTTGGAAGATTCAGCTCATCCAAAGCGTTTCCAACCGATTCGTCGTATTTGATGTTAAGTGCCGCCCGGAAATCAGGGATTTTGGAGTTGGCGAGCAGTAGCACATTTGACATGTGATTCGAACAGCCAAATTCAGGAAGAACGAAGGCTTTAGCTCTCCCGTGAATTCTATTTATTCTCCCCGGTATTGCTGCAACATCACGAGTTGTTTTCGGATTACGTCTCGACATTGCGATGTTAACGGAGACCTCGGGCATGATGCTGGGGAAATAAACCGAGTCCTCGATCATGGAAACCGCCTGGGAAATCTCGCGCATGATTTCCATGTCTTCGCTCTCTTGGTCGGGAAGTTGCGCTATTTCCCTTTGCGGCTTGAATATCTCCATACATACAGCGCAATCATGCGAAACACTGGATTCTTTCTGGTGAATCACGCATATCGCGCCGCTGAAAAGCAAATTCTTCCAAATGGAGTACAGGGTGAAGATAGAATCGACCTGACTCCTCCTGGCATCCTCCGCCAAAAGCTTAGAATAGCTTGCTATGTCATTTTGAGAAATCGAAAATTTGCTAGCAAGTTCTGCGGAAAATTGTGTCTTCTTTCTGGCTAAATAATAGCTTACTCTAGCTTGCGTGATCCCGAGTAGGAGCGCAATTTTTCTCTGGCTTTCTCCTTTTTCGTGCAACTCGTGCGAGACTAATCCTCTCATATTAGGAAGGAAATCGTTGATCATGATTTCGCATGGTGGCTGCATTTATGATAAGCAGCTTAATTACCAAGTAATCTAAACATTGCCCCCAAGCAATCGTTATTACCATTCGCTGCGGCTATTTGCCAAGACTTCTGAGAGCCGACTCTTCTTTGAGCGAATCAGTGACAAAGCTTGATGCTGATGTTGTAGTGATAGGTTCAGGTCCGGGCGGGTACGTCGCTGCTATTCGATTAGGGCAATTAGGCAAGAAAGTAATCCTGATCGAGAAGGATAAACTGGGGGGAGTTTGTCTAAATGTTGGCTGCATTCCAAGCAAAGCGTTGATCACGGCAAGCAAGCTTGTGAAAAATGCCCGCAACGCTTCCAAGATGGGAATAGACGCGGAAGTCAAGGTCGATCTCCAGAAACTTCAGAAATGGAAGCAAGACATCGTCGATAAATTAGTCGCCGGCGTTTTGCAGCTCTGTAAAGTGAACAATGTTCAGCTGGTTAAAGGTGAGGCCAAGTTTCTTTCCAAGAACGAATTGCAAATTTCAGGCGCCAATCCCTCTAGGGTCCTATTCCAAAACGCAATCATAGCAACCGGTTCATCACCCATCGAGCTTCCAAACGTAAGGACTGATGGTAAGAGGATTTTTACGAGCACCGAAGCACTCTCATTGGATCAGATTCCTGGCAAACTGGCAATCGTAGGCGGCGGTGTGATTGGTTTGGAGATAGGAATGGCATACGCCAACCTATTCGGAACGGAATTGACCGTTGTCGAACTCACCGAACAGTTGTTACCCGGCGTCGACCCAGAGCTGGTTACTCTGGTGTCCAGGTCATTGCAGAGACTGAAAGCAAAGATACATCTGAGGAGCAAGATAAAAAGCTGCGTTGATCTAGGAGACAGTGTGGAGGTTCTAATCGAGAGCCCGGAAGGTGAAGTTACTACCGTAGTGGATTACGTCTTGATCACAGTTGGAAGGAAACCGAATTCAAATGACCTTGGTCTTGAAACGGCGGAAGTTCGCACAGATCAAAAGAGATTCATCATCGTGGACGGCAATTTGCGCACAAGCGCGGAAAACGTATTTGCGATCGGCGACGTGATAGGAGGTTCTCTCCTTGCTCACAAGGCGAGCAGGGAAGGGATTATCGCTGCTGAAACAATATCAGGGTTAAGTCCAAAGATCAACAATGTAAATGTCCCATCTGCGATTTTCACTGACCCTGAAATTGCTCTCGTTGGTTTGAGTCAGAGCGAGGCGACGAAGAAGAACATTCGAGCAGTATCCGGGAAGTTTCCGTTTCTTGCAAATGGAAGAGCTCTTGCCTCACTGGAATCAGAGGGCTACGCCAAAATCATAGCGGACGAGCAATCTACTAGAATTATAGGCATGCAGATAGTGGGTGCCGAATCCTCGGATTTAATTAGCGAAGGCGCTCTAGCCATCGAGTTGGAAGCCACCTTAGATGATGTTGCGTCGACCATTCACCCTCACCCTACGCTACCCGAGACAATCATGGAATCTGCAGAAAACGCGCTAGGAAAAGCGATTCATATTCAAAACAGGAAGCGCTAATGATGGAGAAAGAGATGTCATCAAACGCCTTTAGTTGCAGTTCTAGGCAAGGATTCATTCTTTACGATCTGGAAAGGGCTTGCGACTACAAACAGGTCTGGGAATTTCAGAAGCGATTGGTCGAACTTCGACTCCAGAACAAGATTTCCGATTCTCTCATACTAGTTGAACATCCCCACGTTTTGACTCTTGGTCGAAACGGTCATCGCGAGAATCTTCTAGTCGACAACCTTCCTGTGTTCGAAGTCGAACGCGGAGGAGACGTTACCTATCATGGCCCCGGACAGCTTGTAGTCTACCCTATCGTTCGGCTTCAGGATTATTCCCTAGGAGTTAGGGAATACGTCGAGCTCTTGGAGAAGGTCGTCATAGACGTTTTAGAACAATTTGGTGTCAAGTCTGAAGGGAGGCTGGGGGCTGAAACAGGTGTCTGGGTCGGCGGTTTGAGAAAGATTGCCAGCGTCGGAGTAGCGACTTCTCATTGGATCACTTTTCACGGGTTCGCTCTGAACGTTAACACCGACCTTTCCTATTTTGAAAGAATAAGACCTTGCGGGTTTGATTCCAGCGTAATGACTTCGATGGCAAAGGAATTGGGCAAACCAATTCAAATGAGTGACGTGAAACGGAGGATAGTCGACTCATTTTCAAAGCGGTTTGGCATAGAAATCGCAATGCCAGATCGGAACGATTTTAAAACCTGAGAATTTCGTCTTACCTCTCTGCAGTGTTAACTTTTGGGCGACAGCGCTCTAACTAGCTCCGAAAATCCGCAGCCCGGAAAGCTGGCGATTTTTTACAGATTAACCCGCATGCAGTTTCTCCCGTTGATTGTTTTGCCGGTGCTCTCCGGTACATTTCTAGCTTTCCGGTACTATCACACTTTCAATCCGGAATACTTTGCTCTGATGCTCGTGGGGGTGATCCTTCTCCACCTCGGGGCGAATGCAATAGACGACTGCTACGATCACCAAAACGGAGTAGATAGCATCGCGAATTCAATGTTCCCAAAAGACTTCGCTGCTTGGAAACCGCTTCCGCGCGGGTTCATAACACTCCAAAACGCCAAGTCTGTCTCTTACGCTCTGCTGCTCGGAAGTCTCCTCCTTGCAGTTTACTTCGCTTTCGCTGTAGGGCCTTGGGCTCTGATTCTGGGTGTTGCGGGCATCGCTCTTGCCGTAATTTATACCGCACCGCCGTTCAAATTGGATTACAGAGGACTGGGACTGGGCGAGATTGCAATTTTTTTCTGCTTCGGTCCGATTCCTGTTCTGGGCTCGTTCTACGTGCAAACTGGTCTCCTCAGTCTGCGTGATCTTCTGGTCTCTATCCCGATTGGCATCATGACAGTCACCATTCTCGTCGACCACGACCTGATATTTTACGAGGTCTATACTGCCGCCAAGAAATTTAGTCTGGGTGCGGCTCTCGGACGGGCTAGATCGCTCTCTCTTTCCTTGACACTAACAGGAATTTCTTACGCGATGGTTTTTGTCCTTGTAGCTTTACGAGTGCTTCCTATTTGGTGTAGCCTTGCGCCAGTCGCTTCAGCCCTCATCCTTGTTCGAAAAGCAAAGACATTCAAATTGCCGAACGAGCTGCCATCGTATTATGTTTCGTTTACAGTCAACGCGCTGCTTTCTAACTGGATCTTCGCTCTGGTCCTTGCTCTAACTGTTCTCGTTTAAGAATCACTCGGCGCTTTCCCAGATTTCCTGCAGTCCTCTGGGCATCGAACGAGATATCTCCATTGCATAAGCGCCCGGTATCATTTCTTTGATGGTGGAAAAAACTTCTCTGGCTGCGATGAAGGCTTCTTCCATGCTCTGAAGCCTACCCTGTTTTTTTATCGGGACCAAAAAGTTTCTCATGTCGAACGACTGCTCGGTTCCCGGGTGCTCTACGGATGCCCAGAGACTCCGAATGCCAAATGGCAGAGTTTTTTTGAAGTGCTTCTTTTCTGCTTGAGAAAGGCGAAGCGTGAAGAGGTACAGGGTTATCCTTGCTATGCGTTCCGTCTGTTCCAAATTGTCCAGTCCCAGCCGACGGTCGATTTCCTTGATCAATCTCTTTTTTGACACGAGATCCCTTTCATTTCCAAGGACGGGTTGCTTCTCTAGAAGCTCCGCCTTGTTATCCTTAAGAGTGACGACCCTGTTTCCAATCGCGGAGATCGACGAATATGGAAGCATGATTCGCCTAACGCGTTTCTTCCCCTTTATGACCACGAATCCCTCATTGTTGAGTTCTCGAATCTTACCGGCGGCGACTCCGTCGGAGAACCTGACTTCGCTCCCTAATCTTGGAGTCCTTTGCGTGATATTCTCTTGAACGGCCAAAATCAAACCTCTTAATTCGATAGGATCGCGGGATATAACTGTGAACGACCTAAGATCGGAAGAAGCAAATATCCTTTGGCGGATTAATAGCCGATAAATATCTACGATAGAAGAGTTACTGCCTAGTTTTATGGATAAATTTCCTATCGGAATTCGCTACAACTGTCTCCATTTTTGTGAGTCGTGGGCCAATCTCGGATTGGAATCAAGGACTTGGCCATGCTACTGGGCGGAGATTGATTTGGTAAAGATTATTGAACCAATTTGGCCTGAAAAGAACCAAGTTGCGCCTTTGCTTCAGAGCCGATTAATGGAGACATATCTCTCGAATGCGAGACGTGCATCAAGAGTTATTTTATTTTTCTTGGCGTTGAAGAACTCTTTACATTTGGCGATCGACATGAAGGTTCCTGCTTCTACCTCTCTTGGATCTATGTGAATTAGGTCATCGGAAGTTGCTTCGAAAACAATGTCGAGCTCCCGTTCTATTTTATCCATGAATTTGACGGTCGGCACGACAAATTTGAACAGGAATGACGGTTCGCATGAAATCCCCAGTTCCTCTTCCATTTCTCTTTTCGCTGCCTTTGTTGCGTCTTCGCGCGACTTTACGTGTCCGGTGCAGGAAGCAGTCCAGTAGCCCGGAAGCCAGTCGTCATTCTTGCCGCGCTGCTGTAGGAAGAGCTCGCCCTTTGAATTTCGCAAGAACACTGTGACTGCGCGATGAAGCAAGCCCAACCTCTGGCATTCATCGAGCCTCCTTGTTTCAAGCACCGAGTCGCTTTCATCGACCACGTCAACTAGTTCGATCAATTCTTCATTCAACTCAATCGTCATCTTCCTTAAATCACTCTTCGCATTCGGCATTTTTGCGATTATGAAGATCCCGGATTCAATCCAAGGTGCTTGGAAGTATGCTGAGAGACATAAGCAGAAGTTCATATCCGAACTGAAGGAGGTTGTCAGCCAGCCCAGCATTTCTGCCCAAAATGTTGGATTGAAAGAATGCGCGGAACTGGTTCGCCTAAAAATGTCGAATCTGGGAATCAAGACGAAACTTATGCCAGTTTCGGGAGCGCCCGATGTCGTTTATGGCGAACTCGATTCGTCAAACGATGCTCGCACGCTCGTGATCTACAACCATTACGATGTGCAACCCGCGGAACCCCTGAGCGAGTGGAAAAGCGACCCGTTCAAACCTGAGATCAGGAATGGAAGAATATTCGGTCGCGGGGTCGGAGACGACAAAGGAGAGCTCGTAGCGAGATTCAACGCGATAGAGTCACTCCTGAATAAGGAGGGCGCGATCAAGCCCAACCTCAAATGGATCGTCGAAGGAGAGGAAGAAGTCGGCAGCCCCCATCTCCACAGCTTTATCCAGAGAAACAAGAGCTTCCTGAAGGGTGACGGTTGCCTCTGGGAAGAAGGCGATCGGTCAGCTTTAGGCACCACTGAGATAGAGCTTGGCGTGAAGGGGTTGCTCTACGTCGAATTCAGGGTCAAGGTTGGCGAAAAGGATCAACATTCAATGTACGGCCCGATTGCGCCCAACCCGGCCTGGAGGCTTGTGAATCTATTAAAAACTATCAAAGATGAGAATAATCGAATTCTGATAAGGGGCTTTAACGACCGCATCGCAAAGCCTACACCGCAAGAGCGCAAATTTCTCGAGCAGAACGAATTCTCGACCGAAAAACTTCGAAAGGCACTCCAGATAGATTACCTGCTAAAAGGGAAAGACGACGTCGAAACAGTGACAAAGCTCCTCTACAGCCCTTCTGCGAATATTGCAGGTTTCGGCTCCGGATATCTGGGTCAGGGCGCCAAGACAATAGTACCAAAAGATGCATTCGTAAAGATGGATTTCAGACTAGTTGAAAGGATGCGAGCCGATGACATCCTGGCAAAATTAAAGAGGCACTTGAAGATTCACGGATTTGACGATGTGGAACTCATAGTCCATTCCAAGGAAGATCCCGCGAAAACCCCCGTCGACAGCTACATAGCCCGAACAATGATCAATTGTGTAGTCATGGCGGAGGGGAAAAGTCCGAACGTCTGGCCGACCATGGCGGGCACTGGGCCTCTCAGCCTGTTTACAAAGACACTAGAGCTACCAACGGCCATGGGCCTGGGAGTCAATTACGCCGGGGCGGGATTTCACGCACCCAACGAACACATAGTCCTCGACTATTATCACCGAGGGATAAAGCAGTTGATCTGTCTGTTTTCGACGTTCTAATCAGGACATTGCCTGTCTAAGCTCTTCATTATATTGCATGCTTGATGACACGAGGCAGCTGTGCTGCGCCAGATGAAGGGTGCACATGAATGCTCCGCACGCGCAGTAGTAGCTTGCTATTTCCTTAGAGTCCTCGCACCTTAGGCAGAATATGGTGCGGCCGACTACTCTGATCTGCTGCCTGACCTTCGGCTCCAGCTCCCGAAACAAATCCTGTTCGCCCGCTTCATTTCGAGCCGGGCCATCCAGTGTCATGCTCACTTGAGACTTGCTTGAGAGATTTCTCCCAAAGGGTCAAAATTGCAAGGCCTGCGGCTCACAAACCGTTCACATTCACAGAAAGATAGATAGCACACTTTTCGAATAACGGGAAAAGGGATCGACAAAGTTGAAGACTCCCTCCAAAAAAAGAGCTTCCATCAGAGCAGAAATTCGCGATCCCATCCACGGCTACATCTACGCGACCGAAGTCGAGCGCAAAATAATCGACACGGCAACATTTCAGCGGCTGAGGAGAATTAGACAGCTAGCAGGCTGTCATCTCGTATATCCCGGAGGGCAGCACTCGCGTTTCGAGCATGTCATAGGATGCATGTTTTTGACGGGGCGAGTAGGCGAAGTTCTCTCTGCCAAACGCTTTGGGTTTGGTGACGAGGAAATCCGGAGGCTACGAGTCGCGGCTCTACTTCACGATGTCGGACACGGACCGTTCAGCCACGTCTTCGAAGAGGTGATGGCTGGCAAAACCGAGTTCACTCACGAGGACATGACACAGAAGATTATCCGTGAAACTGAAATCGGCGATATTCTCGAGAGTTACGGACTCTCAAAGAAAAGAGTCGGTGAGCTTGCTGTGGGCAAAGCCACGCAGGAAAGGCGCTACATGAACGAAGTTATCGGAGGAGGTCTGTCGGTTGACATTATGGACTATCTTCTCCGGGACTCTTACTTCACAGGTGTAGAATACGGGAGGGTCGACGTTCACCGGATAATAAATTCGTTCGAGATCGTGAAAGACAGTCTTGCTATTTCGCAGGCAGCTCTTTTTGCGTTTGAAGCCCTGATGATCGCTAGATACGAAATGTTCCGCGCGGTCTATTTCCACCGGACAGTTAGGGCGGCTGAGTTGATGATAGTCAAGGCTATGTCGCTTGCGGACAAGGCTCTGCATCTGACAGATCTTTCGCTCGAAAATTATCTTCAGCTGACTGACGAGGTAACATTGGACAGGATTGTGAGGCTTGATGTGGGAAGCGACCCCGAGCTAAAGCTTGCGAAATCCCTAGCGCTGGATTATCAGGGGAGAAAACTGCTGAAGTGCGTCTTCGAGCGGACTGTCCAAGGTAAGGACAAGTTTCTGGCTTCTATTTTCAACCAGAAGAGCTTTCGTGATCAGCTCTCTTCGCAGATAGCGCAATCGGCGAGAGTCCCTCAATCTGAAGTCTATGTAGATGTACCGACGGCCCCTTCCGTACCCGTTTCGTCCACGAGGGAATCATTCAAGGGAATTACCGTGGTGAACAAAAGGGTCAGCGGCGCGACTCAGGTCGCTATTGAAGACATGCCGCTCATCGGCACGATAGCCGGCTTCATGGATGTGCTCAGGGTCTACACAAGCGAAAAAAACAGAGCGAAAGTTCAGAAGGCCACAGCGACCGTTTTTCAGGCGGAGGGCTTTGAGACCAAAGTCCTAACCTAGAGATTATCTAGGATCTCTGTAAACTCTTCAAACGAGACACCAACGTATTCGGGGAAAATCGATTCTATTTCTTTTACGCCCATTTTACTCGGAAGTTCCTTTCCCTCTCTAATTTCTGCCAATAGGCCGCAAAGAATCATGGCGTTCTGGACTTGATCCTCCGACCCCAGTTCTGATAGCAGCCTTCTGAAAACTCGTGCGTCTTTTCCGTCAAGAAAAAGGATCGCCTTGTCCGGCAGCTCGGATCTGAATGAGACGTCCAGCAAGTTGAGACAGCGACATCTCGTGTGAGATATATAGGTAATGGGATCCAAGCTGCAAATTTTCGCGATCTCTAGTTCGTGCCCATAATCTATGCGAAAGTTTCAATATCACGATATCATTGAACCCGCTATGGAGAAACACATCAGGGTTTCCACGCAAGGCCGGCTGACGATCCCGAAACAGATGAGAGATTTGCTCGGAATATCTAAGGGACAGCCAATACTTTTGCGGACAAATTCCGCAAAAAGAGAAATTACGATTGCACTGCAGCCGACCATGTCCGATTTCAAGTAGGTTAGCGTAGCAATTAAATGGCCGGAGAATTAACTTGGGTTAGTTCGAAGAATGAACTCGCAGAGTAAGATCGCTGTAAAGCCTTCGGCGAGGTCTGAATCGCTGGGTCTATCCGGAATAAGGGTAATCTTTGATAAGGTCTCGAAGATGCCGGACGCGATACGCCTCGAATTCGGAGAACCGGACTTTGATACCCCAGACAACATCAAGGCTGCGGCGATCGACGCCGTGAGAAAGGGTAAAACAAAGTACACGCCGAGCTCGGGAATTCCGGAGCTCAAAAGCGCGGTGGCGTCAAAGCTCAAGAGAGAGAACAATATCGACTACGATCCCGTTAAGGAAATTGTTGTTACGGCTGGTGCGACTTCTGGGATCAATCTCGCTCTTTTGGCGACTATGGATTATGGAGATGAGATTCTCGTACCTGACCCCGGTTGGGCCACTTACGTCCACGCTGTTAACATCGTGGGAGCAAAACCGATTCCGTATGTCCTTCGGGAATCTTCCGATTACTCGATTGATATCAAGGAACTAGCAGGTCTAGTCACGCGAAAGACAAAGGCGATTCTCATAAACAGCCCGAGCAATCCGATGGGCTCGATACTCTCACGCACAAATTTGCAGGAGATTGCGGACTTTGCCATAGATCACAACCTATTCGTCCTCTCAGACGAGGTTTACGAGAAATTTCTCTATCAGGACGGAGGAATGAACGAACAAGTCAGCATTGCGAGCCTGAACGAAATGAAGGACCGAACCGTGATGATCAACGCATTCTCAAAGACGTACGCGATGACAGGATGGAGAATCGGGTACGCCGGAGCTTCAGAGAATATCGCTGGCGCGATGACAAAAATCAACGCCGCGCAGTGCTCGTGCGTCTCCACAATCAGTCAGTATGCAGCTCTGGAGGCACTCAAGGGCCCTCAGGACTCCGTCCGCAACATGATCTCAGCATTTACGGAACGAAGACAAGTGCTAGTCAAGGGATTGAACGAGTTCAGTGGGTTCCGGTGTGCAATGCCGAAAGGCGCCTTCTACGCGTTTCCAAATATCAAAGAAACCGGATTTCGTTCCGATGAACTAGCCATGAAGATAGTCGACAAAGCCCACGTCGCCGTGGTTCCGGGATCTGCGTTCGGAAATCAGGGAGAGGGGTATCTAAGGCTGGCTTACGCTAACTCTGTCGAGAACATACAGGAAGCTCTCGTAAGAATCAGAAAAATTCTGAACTAACTTCCTACCGCGCGCGTAACGTGGACTCCATTTATTTTCATGGACGGAACCAAGGTCGGAGTATTAACTTCCCACCAGCGAATCCAGTCTCTCTCCTTTGAGACGGTCTCGATGTTTTTGAGCTGGCGCGGAATCGAGTCGCTAACGCGGAGACCGGCGATGGATTCTTTTATCTCCCCGGATTCGATCCTAAAGGCGGCGTCGCGCGGGACCGTAGAATATTCCCCTGTCCTCATGTTTTGATATCGCGTGTACCAGTTGTTCGTTATCAGGACTCCACTCTTGGTATCTCGCAACAATTCATCAAACGAGGTGTCTCCCTCGTTGAAGACTATGGTCGTGGGCCGCGGCGCGATAATCCCGGCGTTACCCGTGCTTTTTGCTCCGAATTTTTTCCCCGTTGTGCTGTTGTGAAGCATGGACGTGAACTTTCCGCTCGAAATGATTTCGTTTATCCGGGTCGGGGTTCCCTCTTCGTCGAAGATTCTTCCTCCCAAACCCTTGTCGTAAACGCCGTAATCCTCTATAGTCAGCTCGGTTACTGCAACCTCCTCACCGAGCTTGCCTTCAAGAAAGGAGTTACCGGACTCGATCGCAAACGCGGAAGCGTTTGAAGCAACCGGAAGAATGTTCGCGACAACAGTCGAGGAAAATATGACGTCATAGATTCCGTCGGGGATTTGCTTCGGGTTTAGCGCCATTTTCGCGTATTCGCCGGCTTTCCGCCCAGCCTTCAGGGGATCAAAGTCAGCGACGAATGAACTGCACGATAGGCCCTGTCCCGATGCATTGTCGTCGGCAAAAGCCCGCACGTTGAGCAGCATTTGAGACTCCCTGTCCATGCCCGCCGCCCCGCCGGAAGTAATTATGAACAACTCTGTTGACTCTGTGTTGAGCGAACCACTCGCTCTTTTTGCGCCAGAGCGAAGGCACTGGTCGATGGTTTGCTTCACGTAATCGACTAGGGGAGCTTCCTGGACCTTGGAATCGAAATTCGCCTGTCCGGTGTAACTAAATGGGCCCAGAGGCAGCGGAACGTAATCTTTGCTCTCGGGTAGCGCTTCACAGGACTTCACCAAATTTTTTACGAACCTCTCGATTCCCTGAGTCGTGGGATTGTACGAAGCTCCTATCAATCTCCTTCTTACCTTTGAAATGTAGACCTCGAGGGTGACATTACGTACGTAGTTCACTAGGGTGATCGTGTTGTTTGCAAATCTCACCTGCGAGTCGCGCGACCTTGCGCACAAAACGGAGACGTCATCGCAGCCCTGACTCTTCGCTTCGGAGAGGGCGGACTTTGCTATCTCCTCGATCTTCGTTTCCTGCGCTATCATCTTGAGGACACTCTCACGTTTCTTAGCCGGATATGAGGGGCACCGAAAAAGACTGGAGCGCCCTGCATTGGATCGCCCTTCCCGCAAGTGCCGCAGGTATACTTAATGTCGCTTGCCCGGGCATCGATGCTCCCCCAGTACTTTGGGGTCGTGATCTCCAAAACAGGATTCTTGACCGCTTCGCCGAGTTTCCCGTTCTCGATCATGAATGCCTGCAATCCAACGTAGCGCTGGTTTAGCCGCTTGTCATCGATGTTCCACTCCATAAAGCTCTTGATATAGATGCCGCGTTTTACCTCCTTCAGCATTTCCTCGAACGTCCAGTCGCCCGGCTCGATGAATGTGTTGGCCATCCTGATAATCGGCTCTCGGTCAAACTGCACCGCCCTTGAAGAACTATTGCTCTTGATTTTGAAGTAACTTGCGGTCGCTCTGTTTTGCAGAAACTCTGTGAATTTTCCGGCGGTGATTAACCGTCGCTTCCTCGCCTTGACTCCCTCGTCATCGTACATGTAAAAACCCATGGAATTGGGGATTGTCGGGTCGTCTGAAACGTACGCTTCCGAGCTTCCTATCTGCATGCCGAGTTTGTCGGCCTTCAGAAACGACTCGCCTGCCTGGGCTCCTTCGCGGCCGAGAATCCTGTCCGCCTCGCCGGGGTGCCCGCAGGATTCGTGACTGGTTAGTCCGGCGACGTTAGGCCCCAAAATCAAGTCGAGCGTCTCATCCTTTGGGGGCTTTGCCGACGCCTTGATTCCCGGCATCATCTCCTTGAGCTGCGAGGGAACATAATCGACCAAATTGAGATTTTCCATAATCTCCCAGCCGCCAGTTCCTCCGAGACCCGAATAACCGGGAGGAATCGTAATCGGAATTGGATTTCCATTGTACAGGCATACAATCATGCCAAGATATGCTACGCGCGGGACGCGGCTTTCCAGCCTAGAGCCGTCAGAATTTGCGTAGTACTTCTCCTCGGTATTATAACCAGCATATAGGTTCCGGTTTGGAAACGATACGTCAGAGAGTGGCTCGGATATAGTTTTGTCGATCTCCCTGAGGAAGGAGATCATTGATTCAACAGAAACATCGTCAACCTTCTTTTTTTCCTGAACGCCCCATTTTTCGACATGGCTCTCTTCCTGAGAGAAGTGTATTTTCTCGGCCGTAACTGCCGCAGCAGCTTTCGCGTCCTTGACAACTTTTTCGACGAGGTCTTTGACGTTCTCACGGGAGATTAGATTCGTGGCTCCAAACGATAACGCGCCGTCGTAAATCACCCTTATGCCGATTCCTTCCGCGTCAATAATTACGGCGGGCTCTGGATTCCCATTTCTGGTAAAGCAGGTTACGTCGCTAGTCTTCTGATATCTTGCTTCAGAATATTCACAGTGTTTCTTGTCTGCCAGTTCCAAGGCGTAATCGACGAGGTCGTTACTCAATGAGATCTGCTAGCCACATGATTTCTTTCTTATATTTTCATTTCCTCAGATTGTGAAGAAATCTTCATATGTCTTCCCGAAAACCCGTCGGATTTCGAAGATTTTCGCGCAATCTATCTCCGATTGATGTAACAGGACTGTAATCTCGCATCTGCAACTCACCTACCAATTCTTCTTGACTATAGAGTCCTTTTTTACGGTGTCCCCGAATACTCTTGCAGAAGGCATTGTTCACAAGAATCTGCAATAGGTCCGAGATTCAGGACTACGAGCTCTACCGCTTTGACATCGGGGATAAAGCGTTGCTTGTGATGCGGGATGGAGATGAATTCATTGTGACAAGCGCTATTTGCACCCACGAAGAGTCAGATCTGACGCTTGGCATTCTATCAGACAAAACAATAACCTGTCCATTGCATCAAGCAAAGTTCGACCTCGAATCCGGTATTGTTCTCTCGGGACCGGACGGCGACTCGCCCGACTCGATTCCGAGGCTCAAGATCTTCGAAACAAAGATTGAGAACGAAGATCTGTTTGCAGACCTTTAGATTTTTGCTCCACGCATGGTTGAAATTGTCACACAGTTGATTTAGGTGGTCGAATTGCAAGAGCAAACCCGAAAAGAAAGACCTGTCTCGCTAGTTGATATTTTTCTCAAGGCAAGGGAACTTGAACGCGAGGGAAAAGATGTCATACATTTTGACGCGGGAGAACCTGATTTCGATCCCCCAGAGCAGGTCATGAGCGCCACTATAAATGCCATAAGGGCGGGAAGGGGACGATACACCGAGTCAGGCGGCATCCCCGAAGCGAGGAGGGCGATTTCTGAACATATTGCGAGGAAAATACGAGTAGAAATCGCCACTAACCAGATCGTTGTTACCGCGGGCGGCAGACTGGCTCTCTACTACGCTTTCGCGTCTCTTCCAAAGAATTCTAAAATCGGAATCATCTCGCCCGACTGGCCTGCTTACAAGGACCTTGCACGCTTTATCGGCCATCAAGTACAATTCTTCGAAACAAGGCTTGAAGACGGCTGGGACATCGATGTGGATCAAATCAGGAACAGCGATTGCAACGCGATTGTGCTGAACTATCCGAATAATCCTACTGGGAAAATCCTGGAGGATTCTGTAATTCGTGACCTCGTCCAAATTGCTTCAGAAAAGAAGATGACGGTCGTAAGCGACGAGGTCTATTCCGATTACGTGTTTGGTAAAAAACACTTTCGGAGCATCCTCGAAACTACGGGTCTTCATTACATACTCGTCACTTCGCTCTCCAAGAGCTATGCGATGACGGGCTACCGCGCGGCCTACCTAGTGTCCGATGAAAAGACCATCCAGCATATAGGCAGGATGAACAGCATGATTATGACCAGCGCTCCAGAGTTCGTCCAGTACGCGATCGTGGCTGCCTTAAGCTGCGAAGAATACGTGAAAGAAAAAGCCGAGCTTATCAAGAAAAGGAGGGATGTTGCCGCAAGTGCCCTGAAAGAACGCCTCGGCGCTGAATTGTACAGTCCAGACGGAGCGCTCTACGTTTTCCCGAAACTTCATTCGGGACGGTCCTTTGACTCTGAAAGATTTGCACTTGAGCTTCTGGAAAAGAAATTTGTCTCAGTCTCGCCCGGAACGGCATTCGGGAGTTGGTACAAAGAACACGTAAGGATGACGCTGCTTCAGGACGAGAAACGGATTGAAGAAGGCATCGAACGCATGGCCCAGTTGATCGAATAGTGAGTTCAGTTATCAGGCCAATTTTCGTGTATTTTGACGGGTTGTGCGAGCCCAAAAACCCCGGCGGCATAGCGACATACGGCTTTCTGATTCAAAGAAACGGCGAGACAATTTTTGAAGACTATGGGTTGGCAGATGCCGAGCCCTGGTCTAAAGAGGCTTCCAATAACGTGGCAGAATACTCTGCGGTGCTTCGAGCGCTAAAATGGCTTGACGAGAGAAAGGAACACGACGCGCAGATAGTGATTCGAGGCGATTCGAAACTGATCGTCAACCAGCTCAAGGGGGAGTACAAAGTAAAGTCTCTAAGAATAGTAGAATTATTTCACGAAGCGAAGAAGCTCCTCTCCAAATTCAAGAACTTGCGCATCGAGTGGGTTGACAGGTCCTTGAATCAGGAGGCCGACCGTCTCAGTCGAATTGCCTACAAAAAATATGTCCGAACTCACGAGAACGGTCGAAACTTCTTTTAGCCCTTGTTATTTCAGAATAAATCGCTCCGTGAGATTGCATGTCGGTCGAAGAACAGCAATTACTTATACGACGGATAAAAGACGGGACTGTAATAGACCACGTGAGAGCAGGCGAGGCGCTCAGGGTCTTGCAGATCCTGGGCATCACCGGAAAGGACGGCGAGATAGTAAGTGTTGCCATGAACGTCCCCAGCTCGAAACTAGGCAAGAAAGACGTAGTCAAAGTCGCTAACAGATTTCTAAAGACTGAGGAAACTGACAAGCTAGCTCTCGTCGCGCCTCAGGCTACGGCGAACATTATCAAAAACTACAAGGTCTCTGCAAAGCACAGAGTCGAACTTCCTGACGTGTTCAAAGGAATCTTAAAGTGTCCGAACCCGACGTGCGTCTCAAATCTTGCAAACGAACCAATAATACCCACGATTGATGTCATAGACAAGGAGACGCCTCTCCTGAAATGCAGATTCTGTCAGAGGCTGATAACGGCTAACGAAACAGTTCTCGTCTAGCCTTTTACCACGGCAATCGGGGTCAACCGGACGACCTTCGTCCCGATTCCCACGCTATCGGAGACATCGGCAACGGAATCAACGTCCTTGTAGGCTCCCGGTGCCTCTTCGACAACGCCCTTTTTGCTCGCTGCTTCCAGCAGGATTCCGCGGGACTCCAGGTCCTGCCTGACCTTTTCGTATGGATAGTTCCTGATTGCAGCTCCGCGGGACATCATCCTTCCCGCTCCATGGGCCGTAGATCCGAAACTCACTTCCATCGACTTTTCTCTTCCGAGCAAGACCCACGAAGCAGTCCCCATTGATCCCGGAATCAGAACTGGCTGCCCTATTGTTCTGTAGTCTTTGGGGACAGCCTCATTTCCTTTTGAAAAAGCTCTAGTTGCACCCTTTCTGTGTACAAAGACCTTCTGCTTTTTCTTCGGATTTGCCAAATCAACAGAATGCTCCTCGACCTTGCAAATGTTGTGCGCCACGTCATACACCAGTTTCATGTCAAGATCAGACTCGCTCATTTTCATTACTCGTTCGAAAGCTTTTCGCACCCGTTGCGTAATGATCTGCCTGTTCGTCCACGCATAATTTAGAGCAGAACCCATCGCGAATCTGTAATTTTCGGCTTCTCTAGATCCGGCGGGTGCGCACGCCAGCTCGCGATCGGGGAGTTCGATCTTGAAATTGGGCGATGCGACGTCGATTATCTTCAGATAGTCGCTACAGACCTGATGCCCCAGACCCCTGCTTCCGGTGTGCATCAGCACGCAAACCTGTCCGGTTCTCCCAATTCCGAATGTCTGCGCCGCCTCGCGGTCAACCACATTGTTCACTGTCTCGATTTCCAAGAAATGATTACCGGAGCCCAGCGTTCCCAAGGATTTAGCGCCTCGCTTTTTCGCATCACCCGACACTTTTGAAGAGTCCGAGAGTTTCATCGTCCCATTTTCTTCGCAGTGTTCCAGGTCTGACTGGGTTCCATACCCGTTGTTTATTGCCCATTTCGCTCCTTCGGCGAGCACGTTGTCTAGCTGCTGGGTCGAGAGGTTTAGCGCACCGACGTTTCCGAGCCCAGACGGAACGGCGTGAAACATTTCCTTCACAAGCTCCCTCAGTTTTGGCCGTACCTCTTCTTCGTTCAAGCTGGTTCGGAGCAACCTTACTCCGCAATTAATGTCGTACCCTACACCACCAGGTGAAATAACGCCCGTCTCGAAATCAGTTGCAGCGACCCCGCCGATCGGAAAACCATAGCCCTCGTGACCGTCGGGAAGAACTACAACGTGTTTCTTCACTCCCGGCAGAAATGTCACGTTCACAGCTTGATCGATAGTCCGGTCGGTTTGCATTTTTTCGATCAGCGAATCATTCGCATAGATCGTGACCGGAACTCTCATCCCCGACCTAGCAGTTTGCTCTATCCTGTACTCAACGTCGCCAACTTTGGTCATTCCAAATTTCAAAAACTGCCACGTCGGATTGAAAGAAAACTTTGGACTGCACTGAAAAGCCTTTCGAGCGATTAAGGCAGTTGTTTCTTTATCTGGTTTGCAACCGCAGGCCCGATCCTCGGAAGTCGAGCAAGTTTTTCGATGGTTGCCTGCGATAATTTGTCGATGTCGGTGTAGCCGGCATTGTAGAGAGATCTAGCTCTTACACGGCCGACCCCTTCGAGTTTTGTAAGTGGAATCAGCTCGCTCTTTATCCCGTACCTGACGCGTTCCCGCAGTTCGCTGGACTCGACCACAAGATCCATGCGCCCGAATAGCCGCGCCAATTCTCCGAACGAATAAAGAAGCCAGTCCGCATTGTCCACCATTCGATGGAGGTCTCCGGGTTCTATCGCGTATTTTTCAAGCACGGATTGCTCGGGGTTCTCGTTTATCCAATGGGTCAGTGCCAAAACCGTCCGAAAGTCTCCGAGGATTGTGTCAAAATCCCGGTAGAACTCAAAGTCGTTTGATGCTGGAAGGGGTATCAGCAGCTCGGACCTGCGAGTCTGAACGACCTCGTCAAGCTCTGCTTCATCCTTGCTTCTTATGCTAAATTTTGGTGACATGTCGGGAGTCTGCGTAAGCAGATGAAGCATCCCCAGAACATGAGTTCCGGCTTTCTCGGATTGTTTGATTCCCTGCTTCATGATTATAGCAGATTCAGGATCTATATAGAGAAGTGCGACTCTTCGACCGAAATCAGTTGCCCTAAATTTCTTGGAGGTTCGAATAAGAAGTCCTTCCTCCTCCAAGTAGACTAGGGCTTGCTTCACTCTTGACTTGACCGTCGCTTTCCTGTACTGGGCCCCGAAAAGAGTGCTTTCGAAAAAGTCGTAAACATCCTCTTCGGATATTCCCTGACTCGCGGCAATAAGGCCCAGGAGATGCATTCTCAATGGCCCGTCAGCCGAAAGCTGGGAGCGGATAGGTTCGGGTTTTCCCTCGACATACCGCTCGTATATTTCCTGCGAGCTCATCTGGGCACCCGCGAGCAATACTATTTCCCCGACCTGATCGAATCTGGGTCTGCCCGCCCTTCCCGCCATTTGCTTGAACTCGAGAACGCTGATTGGAGACTGACCTCCTTCCTCGACGTCGTACCTGAACAAACTGGAGAGAACTACTCTCCTCGCCGGCAGGTTCACGCCTGCTGCGAGCGTTGGAGTCGCCGTTAGTATCTTTATCTGCCTCTCGCGGTAGGCATCTTCGATAATTTTTCGGTGCTTGGAGTCAAGCCCCGCGTGATGGAAAGCTGTACCTTTTTCGACTACTTCTGCGAGTCGCCTTGAAACGTCAGTCTCCTCCCCGGCAGAGTGTATCTTGAACGCAATTTCACGAAGCTTCGCGCTTTCTTCAAAGGTGAGAAACAGCGGAAGTAGTTCTGCAGCCCTTTCGGCTGCAACAACCGATCTTTTTCTCGTTTCGCAGAAGATCAGCGCCTGACCTCCGTTTCTAACCGATTCCAGCGCCACGTCGACTGCAGGCCCCTGCTTTGACTGTGTCAGCCGCCGCTGCTCCCCGTCGACAAAAGAAAGGGTACCGTAATCGTAGATCCCCTCTACAAGCTTGACTGGCCTCCAGTAGGTTTCGACGAGCTCTGCCCTTAGCCACTCTGCGAGATCCTTCGTGTTACTAATAGTGGCGCTGAGTGCGAGTAACTGCGCTCCAGGTACGAATTTCTTTGCCTTTGCCAGTATCATCTCAAGCGTGGGGCCTCTGTGAGAGTCGCCCACCAGATGAACTTCGTCAGCGATGAAAAGAGAAACTGAATCGATCCAAGACGCTTTGTGTCTAACAACGGAGTCAAACCTCTCGTTTGTGAGAACTATCACGTCGCCTCCTCCAAGAGACTCACCGGAGGAGTCAAAATCCCCTGTGGAGATGAAAACTCGTATTTTGGATTTCGAGCTGGGTCTTTTCAGCGATCCCAAAATTTCCTTGAACTCTTCGTACTTTTCCGAGGCAAGCGCCCTCAGCGGGGCAAGGTAGACGACCTTACCGCCACGCTCTATCGCTCTGATTGCTGCCATCATCGCGACGAGTGTCTTTCCGCTCGCCGTGGGTGTAGCCAAGACAAGATTTTTTCCGTCAAGAACTCCGGACTTTACCGCGTCCTCTTGGGGAGGGTATAGGGACTCGTACCCCTTGGTTCGAAGAGCTTCGATGAACTCTTCTGGGAGATCTGGAATTTCGCTAATTAGCAAAAATCGTCCGAAACCCTCTGAGAGTTTTGGCCTTTATGCTTTCTTGAAAAAGTGGGCCCTGACCTCGAAGATGACTCCGGATTTCCACATGTCCTGAAAGACCTTTTCGATCTGATCTCTAGAGAAACTGCCCGTCTTCTCCATTTCCTCGTAGAACGCCTTGTCCTCGACGGGTTGCTTTGTTTCACCAGAGAGTTTCTTGAAAGTATCCAGCGCCGCCTCTCTCAGGCCCTTTTCGCTCACCGGCCTGTTGTACAGGACTCCCACGTCGACCTTTTTCGTCGCCTGGTCTATGGCGACTGTGTGCAGCATTCTTTCAACGAGATTTATGGAATGAAGAGCATCGTCTTCGGTGACCCGGGGGTGGAGCAGGAGTCTTGCCCTTGCGATTGAAAGCCTGATCATTGCTTCAAGCCATCTGGGTGTTACTGAAATTTGTTCGGGTGAAGCTTCCCGCCTCAGCTTGATGTAGTAGGAAGAGAGCCTGGTTGAAGCTTCGTCTGTGAATTCCGGATCGAGTTTTTTCGCGTAAATGATGTACTTCTTCAGCAGTTCGAAATCGACAGGCGGAGCTGTCGGAAACGACGATTTGGCCCTCATATCCAGAATGTGCCTCGCGACTGTCTCGTCCTGCGCGGGGTCTGCCTCGTCCCTGAGAATGAAAATCAGATCGAAACGCGTCAAAAGAGGTATGGGCAAGTTGACGTTGTCCAGGATATTCTTGTATGGGTCGTACTTTCCGTCGACTGGATTTGCGGCTGCAAGAATGCTGGTCCTCGCGTTCAGCGTCGCGATGATTCCTCCCTTGGCTACACTCGCGGTTTGTTGCTCCATCACCTCGTGCAGGGCGGACCTGTCTTCATCACGCATTTTGTCAAATTCGTCGATCGCTGCAACGCCTAAATCTGCCAAGACCGTCGCACCTGCTTCGAGCATCATCATGCCGTTTTTCTCTTTTACGACGGCGGCCGTTAGTCCAGCGGCGGTGCTCCCGCGTCCGCTGGTGTACAGTCCTCTGGGGGCGACGCGCGCCACGTACTTCAAGAGTTCTGACTTCGCCGTTCCAGGGTCCCCTACCAGAAGTATATTCACGTCTCCTCTGAGAGTCGATCCGTCCGGAAGATTTTTTTGGGGCGATCCGACCATCAGGAGCAAGGCTGCCTCCTTGTGGAGTTCGTGACCGAATATTGCGGGAGCGACAGACGTTACCAAGCGATCGTAAGCTCCGGGCAGAGCGGCGATTGCTTTGATTGCGCCTTCTTCCTCCCTTGAAATCTCTTGTTCTTCTGGCCTCTTCCCAATCTGCTCCGCGAAATTTGCTTCAATGCGCGTACTGAAGAGCTTTCGCGATACTCCGCTAATACTCTCCGATTCCGCCTTCACAATTCCTGTGAGAACTATCCTGTCTCCGGGTCTGGCAGTATTCACGAGATCACTGGTCATGCTCACGTCAAACGACTGCGGTAGCTGCCCCGGCGGAAGCTCCTCGGGCATTTCCTGGATCTTTATCACTTGAAAATCGATAAACTCTGTCCTCTTTTCGTCGAGCTCAAAGTTTCTTGTCTCTCCGCATCCCTCTGTCTCGCACTTTATCGGCCGTTTCAGAGTAGATGAGACACCGCTCTGCTCGACGTAGGTGAGGTGATGGTTCGAACACCTGAACGCAGCGTTGACGGCGAGCGGGCGCAGCTCGGAGGTTCTGGTAACCATTCCCGCTACCAAAATCAGGGTGTTCAATTGATCCTTCGTTACTGCCCTGAGAGAGATTCTGTCGGGCAGTTCCCGCAGTCGCACGTGGAGTTCCTTTGATACCTTCTCGGCGTAGACGGGGTTCTCGATCTTGAGCGATTCAATTGCGGCGTCATCAAAGGACTTCAGGTAAAGATCTGGATCTTTCACTAGGCTCGTTGCTAGGTCTGTGTCGAATTCCTCGAGATCTCCGTAATCAACTATCACTGAGCGGGTTGCTTTTGCGGGCAGCTGGGAAATCTGGATGCGGTATTTTAGTTCGTTTCTTTCGTCCGTATATCCCTTCAGGAAATCAACGAAAAAATCCTTGACTTTTGCTTCGCTGTATTCCATTGTGTTACTTGCCATCCATGGTCATTGATCGCCACGACTGGAGCAGGGAGTAAACAGAATCGAATATCTGGTATTCTTCCGGGGTCAGCTTGTCCCTGATGTCCGTCGGCGGGGAAAGGGAAGCGGCAATTGCGAGAATCTTTCGCAGTCGCAATGCTATCAGATCGTAAATGAGTATTCGTGTTTTTTCGACTTCGGGAACTGTTGAGGGCTTGGTCGCATTCGCAAATGCGAGATTCCTTCGAATTTTGAGATAAAAGTCCGGGCGAAGTGTCGAAAGCTGATCAACTCCCGCAATCTTTTCCCGCGTCACAGCCTTGAACACTTCGGAGGCAAAGCTTTCTTCCTGACTTTCACAGATATCAAGTCTTATCAGAACTTCAGCAACCCAGCGCGGAAGGTCTACGGCGTCGCCCTCATTAAGGGGCTCGAGATGAATGCTCCCGATGTCGATTTTAGGAATCTTTTGTTTTACTTTCAACCTCGTGCTCGCTAAGAGATACGCGAATTCCCTATCGCGAATAATCTCAAGAACCGAAGACATTAACGACAAATGGGTATAACACAATATGATAATAACTTTGCATTTCAAATCTCAAGATGTCTTGAGATCCGGTATCGGTTTCAGACTTGGCTGATACCTCGAGCGCTGAACCTCGAATCCAAATGTGAGCACTACAAAACCTTATCCGCCTGTTAGAAAGGAGTTGGACTAAATTTCACGCGTGGATAGCATGAGCAAAAAATCCGCCGGTAATGCAGATTCGGAGCAGTTGATGTGGGTTGAAAAGTACCGCCCTCAGAAACTTTCCGAAGTCATAAACCAATCTGAAATCGTTGAGCGCCTAAAGGCAACTGTGAAAAAGCCCGATGAAATGCCGCACATGCTGTTTGCCGGGCCACCCGGAAGCGGAAAAACTACGGTGGCACTATGCGTTGCTAAAGAAATCATGGGGGACAACTGGAGGGATTACACACTGGAACTGAACGCGTCAAACGAGAGGGGAATCGATACCGTCAGGGTGAGAATAAAGAATTTTTCGAGTTATTCGGATAGGAGAGAAAACATTCCATTCAGAATATGCCTTCTTGACGAGTCGGATCAGATGTGCCTAGATCCGGAAACAAAGGTTCTCTCCGGTACTCTTGGTGACCTGCACGAAACGTCTTTGCGGGAGCTATTGGAAGTCAATTCTGACCGCTCGTTTGATCTCCCATCGTTTTCTGGCAGATCCATGCGTGCAGAAAACGATCGCGGCAAAGTCATAGTTTCCGGAAAGGCGGATTTGTATGAGATAGAGCTTGAGGACGGAAGACGGATTTCTGCCTCTTCCGACCATCCCTTCTTCATAGTGAACGGCACATCGATTAGGACAATCAAGACCAGTGAATTGATTCCCAATGAGACTGTGATAGCAGATTATTCAAACAGATTCTTGCGTTGCTACCAATGCAAACGTATTTTTTACCGTCATCATCCTTACAACGTGTACGAGCATTATTTCTGTTCCAAAGAGTGCAGGAACGTCTTCTTCGGTTCTCTGTCGAAAGATAGATCACCTCAGGAGCGACAACAAATATGGCAACTAGCTCTTAAGGGAATGAAGGATAAGGGCAGTTATACCTCGCCTTCCTATAGAGCGAAACGCTCCGAAATTGCGAAGAGGCTCCAACATGAAGGGAGGATTTTAAGATCTTCGCGATACAAAAAGGGCGAAGGTTACTGGTTAGGTAAGACACTCAGCGACGAACATAAGTTGGCTATAGGCAAGGGTACTCAGAAATTCTTCATCGAACATCCCGAAGCGGCCCGCGTAATTGGCGAGAAAGTAAAGATCTCTCTGGCGAGAGAAGATGGAACATATCGAAAGCTAGTCGCAAGCGGCTTTTTCAAAGAAGCGTCGAGGAAGGCATTCCTAGCCTCCACAGAGTATTGGAAGAGAAACCATTTCAGAAGCAAACTTGAGGTCCAAATGGCTAGCCTTCTCGACAAGTGGGGAATTCCATACCGCCGTGAACACGTCATATTCCACGACGAAAAAGGGAACGCGTATTCGCTTGTGCTCGACTTTCTAATTAAAGAGAGAATCGTGTTACTTGTCCATGGCTGTTGGTGGCATGTTTGTCCAACATGCAGGATCGAGCCAAAGTACGAAAAACAGAGAAAGAACATGGAGAAGGATGACAAACGTGTTCGCGGGCTCGAGGAAATGGGGTTCAAGGTAGTAGTGGTTTGGGAGCATGAACTGAAGGAAGAAAAGACAATTCGGGACTCAGTGTTGCCCAGAATCTATGAGACTGTCGGCATAGCAGGCATGAGCTTGCACACGATCAAACACTCAAAAGTCGTGGCGGTGAGAAAAATCGGAGAGCGTGATGTACTAAATATCTCAGTTGAAAACAATCAATGTTTCTTTTTAGCAAACGGAATACTGACTCACAATACAAACGACGCGCAAACGGCCCTAAGACGGATAATGGAAGAAAGCTCGAGAACGACCCGTTTCATTTTGACGGCAAATTACAGTTCGAACATCATCGAACCGATCCAGAGCAGGTGCGCAGTTTTCAGGTTCCAACGACTAACTGAGGCCGATGTAGTATCGTATTTGGAATCGATTTGCAGAAAAGAAGCTATAAAGTTCCAAAAGACGGCTCTATCTACGATATTCCAGGCGACCGAAGGCGACCTCAGGCACGCCTTGAACATGCTCCAAGCAGCTTCTAGTTTAGGAGACATTACAAACGAGAACGTGAACAAGGTCACGGGACTTTCTGGGAAGGCCAAAGTCTCGGAGGTGATCGAAATCGCCCTAACAGGAGATTTCTCCAGCGCGAGGATGAAGATGATTGAACTCTTGCAGGTCTACGGAATGTCCGAGCACGATTTCATAAAGTATGCAAACGAAGCCCTCTCAAAATCAGAATATTCCACTTCCTTCGACGCGCTCCAAGCGACTGCCGACGCAGACTATCGGTTGCTGCTCGGGGCAAATCCCGATATCCAGCTGAGCGCTTACCTCGCGCAGCTCGCCAAGATCGGGAAGCAGCTCAAAAAGTAGAGTAGCTCCCATGGATTTCTCGCTGCCCAGGGGTCTCAGGGACATATCGCCCGAAGAGGCCGAGAATTCCGAGATAATCAGATCCGTCTTTGTCGATACCTGCCGAATATTCGATTACAAACTGACGGAGCCCTCCAGTTTAGAATTACTAGAAACGCTCGAAGCAAAGAGCGGCCCCGCGATCAGAGACGAGATATATTTCTTCAAGGACAAGAGCGATCGAGACCTAGGCCTTCGCTTTGATTTGACAGTCGGAATCACGAGGTACGTTTCTTCAAAGCGCGAGCTCAGTCCGCCCGTGAGGCTGGGAGCTTTTTCTTCTGTCTGGCGATATGACGAGCCGCAGTACGGAAAGTACAGGTGGTTCTATCAGTGGGACGCTGAGCTTTTCGGTCCCTCGAACACCGAGGCCGATGCCGAGGTCATTGAGTTCGCCTACAGACTGTTCAAGAAATTGGGAACAAATCCCAGAATTTCGGTTGGGTCGAGAAAAATTGTAGAATCTTTCATCAGAAATTCTTTGAGTATCGAGGAGAAAGATCGAATTCTAGATGTCATGAGGGCAATTGACAAGCTGCCTAAGAAATCCGTCGATAAGATTGCCGAAGAGTATTCCTCTAGCGTTTCCAAGGAACAACTCGCAAAGCTGGTCGAATTGGTAAAGCTCTCTGGCGACCCTCCCAAAGTTTCCGATTTCCTGAAGGATTTCAAAATTGACTCCTTCGGTTTGCTTGCGATCGCCGATTCGCTCCAGTCTCGTGGGGTCAGGGATGTCGAGTTAAACCTGAGCATAGTTCGGGGAATCGACTATTACACCGACATGGTCTTCGAAGCGTTCGACAGGGATAAGCCGAACCTGGGAGCGCTGTGCGGAGGCGGTAGATACGACTCCCTTCCCGCCGTGTATGGCCGTTCGGACCTGGGTGCGACAGGAGTCGCTGGAGGAGTTGAAAGGGCGATGCTCGCATATAAGTTCTCGAAGGTGGATGTCCAAAGAATTTTCGTCGCAACGGCCGGAAGCGATCCGAAACTCAAAAACTTCAGCGCAAAGATTGCAGCCGAACTTCGATCGGCCGGTTTTGCGGCTCAATCAGATATTTCTGGACGCAGCTTGAGAAAAAATCTCGAAACCCAGGCCTCGTCTGGAACCAAAGCGATCGTAATAGTGGGAGAAAAGGAGCTCAACGCAAACTCGGTTAAAGTAAAGTGGATGTCCTCGGGCGAGGAGGTACTCGTCCCGATAAATGAGCTAAACGAGACACTAGCCAAATAGAAAGAATCACAGGATTGCGACTTTCTACTTTGGCGTGATTTTTATTGAGACTGTTGGACAGACTGTTTCGCAAGCCATACAGAAAATGCAATCAGCTTCGCGAATCGGGTCTGCCTTGTCTGTTCTGTAAAGGTTCCAATTTTCGGAACCTTTCTCGATTTTCACGTCGTTTCCAGAACCACCCTGGCCGTCTCCCCTGAGGAACCAACCGAAGACGTTGACTGGACAAACGTCTGTACACTGACCGTCGGCTATGCAAGAATCCCAGTCCACGGCAACGTTTGTTCCGTGAACACCGAAGGAGGTCGGATAGGGATTGCCGTCTGCGTCCGGTCTCTGCATGCCTTCGGCGCGAACATCGTGCCCTTCGTGAGTCCCAGTGATTGGGTACTCTTGAGGTTTGGACAAAAAGTCCGGGTCGATTGGCTTTGGCTTGTAATCGAGAGTCGCAATATCTACCATGAGATTTTCGTATTTTGAGAGGCCGAAACGCGCTATATAATGTTCACGGCACTTGAATGAAAATTAGCTACTTCAAAGCATCCAGTACGTTTTGGGTACTGCGGACCCTGCCTATCCTCCTGAACGTTGCTAGAGAATTATTGTGCGCGTCTGGGGAGAATATTCCGGTCATCCCATCCTCGACGAAAACTTGATTGTATCCGTATTCGTAAGCAAATCTTGCGGTACTTTCAACGGCGATGTTAGTTGCGATTCCGCACAAAACCAAAGTGTCTTGGCCCCTTCTCCTCAACTGCAAATCAAGCTCCGTTCCGTAAAACGCTCCCCACTGCCTCTTTGAGATTAAGATGTCACCTTCTTTTGGCCCCAATTCAGGAACAATATCTGTCCAGTCTTTTGGAGGAGGCTGGCCACTCGAGCTCCAAGGAGCTTGATCAACCGTAGGTCTCAGGGAGGCGGCCGGCGAGCCCATAACCACGTGGACCAAAAACACGGGCATGTTGTTGTTCCTGAAGGCCTCCGCGAGCTTGGCGGCGTTTGAAACTACAGCATTCGCAGCGTGAGGCTGTCCCTGCATTTGGACGACCCCTTTCTGGAGGTCGATTACGACGAGCGAGGTCTTGTTCTTGTTCAGTTCAAGAGCGCTCTGCGGCTGTTGCTGTCCCCAAGATGAGGAAGAATCTTTCGCGGTTGAGGTAGTTTGCTGCCATGATGATGACATACTATTCCCAAAAGAATGATTATCTATAATCCTTTCTTGCGCCGTGGTACTCAAATCACCCCTTGGCTTGATCCATAGGCAAGGCACTTCGTCACCAGCCTTGCATACAGTCAGAGCCGTTCTGCGAATTCCAATGCAAAAGCAAGGAAATTCAAAATAGATCGAGAAATCCTCTGATATATTATTCCAGCTAGTAGTTACGGCGAGTAATACGATTTCTTTTCATTGACTTCGAACCAGACGCGTTCTAGGAAAACCAACTATATCGTAATCTCCTTTGTAGTTGTCATCATACTAATAACCGCTACATTCGCCACGGCCACTTTGCTTTCCCACTCCAACAAAGTGTCCATTGAAGCAACGAATTACTCGACGACTTCGAGTTCAACAACACTTTCAAGCACGTCCACTTTGTACTCGATCTCATCAAGCTCGACGTCATCGAGCTTTATCTTTTCGACCTCAAGCACTACGACGTCAAGTACGACAACTTCGGTTTCAACTGTTGACGATTGGCTGACCTATCACTACAGCGCCAACAGAAGCGGTTACTTCACATTTATTCCCAACGTCAATTCGCCTTCCGTCAACTGGACCGCGAAGGTAGATGCTGCAGTGTATGCGGAGCCCCTCTATTACAACGGATACGTCTTTATCGCCACAGAAAATAACTCGGTATATGCTCTAAGCGCTACTACCGGGGCTATCGTCTGGTCTACGCATCTCGGAACTCCAGCTGACAGTCTCGCTCCGCCCTACGCATGTAACGGCGATGGTCCGGACATCACACCCATAATAGGAATCACCGGCACACCGGTGATCGATCCGACAACAGGCACTATCTACGTTGCTGCACTGATTCGCAACACTGGATACGTCCTGTTTGCCCTAAACGTACACACGGGACAGGAGCAATGGAATGCCTCAATTACGGCTAGCGGCTTCGATTACATGCCGGAAGAGGAGCGAGGAGCCCTCGCGCTTTCTAACGGGCTTGTCTACGTACCCTTTGGCGGATATTCCTATGATTGTGTGCAGCCGGGGCCGATCGGCTGGGTTTTCGCGATGTCCACTAGTGGTGGAGTGGTATCCGCGTATGAAGTCCCCAGCGGAAACGAGGCTGACGTATGGACTCCCGAAGGGGTGACTGTGGATAGCTCGGGATTTGTCTACATTGTGACAGGAAACAGTTACTATAACGCGACCTACAACTACGGAGATTCGGTAATCAAGCTTACTTCAAACCTTACTGTCGTGAGCTACTTCGCGCCGTCGAACTGGGCCTATCTAGGGCCCGCCGACCTAGACCAAGACACGACTGGCGCAACTCTCTTGCCAGACAATTTGATTTTCTCAATTGGCAAGTCAGGGGTCGGCTACCTCCTGAACTCTTCAGATTTAGGTGGGATTGGAGGTCAACTCTACAGCGCTCAGGTGTGCGGTTCGGTCGCGGCCGGATGGCCGTACGGGGCCTGGGGAAGCACTTCCTACGCTAACAGCATAATCTACGTGCCCTGTGGCACTGGACTCAACGCTCTGAAGCTTGAGCCGGGAGCAAATCCTATGTTTATCTCGCTGTGGAATTACACCGGCATTTGGGCAGGGCCGCCCATAATTGCCGGCGATGCCGTCTGGACGGTAGATATTAACAGCGGGAATTTCTACGCGCTGAATCCTCAAACCGGCTCGGTCCTTTTCCAGATGTCAGCTGGTCCTGTTGAGCACTTTACAACTCCATCTGCTGGTGGTGGACTCGTTTTCCTAGCCGCGAATCAGACCATTTACGCAATCAATCCGTCAAGCTCTAGTTCTGCAGGAGGAGCAGACGATCTGATTTTCAATGCTCTCACACTGAGTAGCATCGCTCCACTTTCCGTTTATTGCGCCGGTGTATTTGAGGTCGATTCGTCCAGCAATTTCGCTCGAAGGCTCGACTTTTTGGGTTCACCCACCATGAACATTTGAAATTAGCTTAGATATTCTCAAATCGAAAACTTGCCAGAATTAGGACAAGGAGTACGAAGCTGTACTCCCTGAACGTTATTAATCTGGCGCTCAGACTCTGACCTCGAAAGCCGTTCGTGCACCATGCAGAAATTAGGTCCACTCGCCGGCAGTTTCAAGTCGATAAGACAGAATGCGATCAAACAGGGATTGACAAACGTCTTGGGTTCAACTGGAGCTGTTGCGGTCATAATTAACTTCAATCTCGAGTCCTATGAAGACGATCCGGTGGCGTTTCACAACTCGCTGTTCAGTGTGTTCAAGGAACCCGCGACGCAAATTATGGAAAAGGCAATTGTCAAAGAGGTATTTGGTCAGATGGGTGAGCACTTTGAATCCTCAGGCGCTTTTGATTTCCCGACCCACATGAATTTCGCTAAACAACTCTTCAGGGCAAGAGTGGTGCAATAAAAGTGGAAACCGGTCAGGAGATTCTAAGCGTGCTTTTGGCTACCGAAACGAGGGCAGATCTGGTTTCCATTTTTCGAAAGAATCCAGGCCTCATAGATTCGGCTGAAGGAATTGCGCGACGGGTAGGCAGAAACGGTGGAGCAATTCAAGCGGATCTTCAGGAATTGGTCAAACTCGGAATTTTGAAAACAAGAAGATTTGGAGATAACGAAGTTATCAGCCTTGATCGCGCGCGCGACAAAACGATCCAGAACGAGGTCGGCGAATATTTGCAGAATCTGAAACCGAATATCAAAGGGTAGGTTTGAGGTCATGACAAGAGTAAGAACTGGAAGCGTAGAGCTGGACGAGATGCTGAAGGGAGGTTTCATGCCTACCGACGCGGTTATGATAGCGGGTAGCGCGGGTACTGGCAAGACGACGCTTGCGCTACAGTACCTTGTGAACGGTATCACGCAGTTTGGAGAGAACGGGATTTACCTCTCGTTTGAGCAAATGCCAGATCAGATTTACAGGGATGCAGCAGCTTTTGGTTGGGACCTGAAGAAACTTGAAGAAGAAGGAAAGTTCAGGATAGTTCTCACTTCGCCCAACGTTCTTCTCGCCGGCGGTGGCGAGACCTTGCTGGACGAAATGATCAAGGAAATCGGCGCAAAGAGAATTGCAATCGATTCTTTGAGCCACTTCGCGATGTTCATCGGCGAGGACAAGCTCAGGCTGGAGGCCTACCGTCTGGTATGTTTTGTCAAGGCAAGGGGCTTGAGCTCTCTGTATCTATGGGAGGCTCCGCAACTGATAGGTGCCTCTTTCTCGGTAACCGAAGTCGGCATGAGTTTCCTAGTCGATTGCATTGTGCTACTGAGAACCGTAGAAATTGACTCCGCCCTCAGAAAGGGTTTGGTCATTTTGAAAATGAGAGGAAGCGATCACGACAAGCGTCTTCGAGAGTACGAAATAACGGCGAGTGGAATGAAGGTCTTCGCTCCGTTTAATCAGTATCAGGGACTCATGACCGGATCTCCGACGAAGGTCGCTTCGGAGAAATTCAAGGAAATGTTTTCGACGGTAGCAAAAAGTAACAAGAAGTGAGCGAAGCATAATGGACGCACAGTGGGTAACGATCGGCGTCGCGGCGTTATACGCCATTGTCGTCTTATCTTTCGCCTGTTCAATACTGGCAGTACTGTTTGCTTATCGGCTCTCACGCATAACTGGCCTCTTTGGTGCTTGGTTGCTCATGATAGCGGCGTTAGCCCTTACTGCGTTCGAAGACTTTGCGTATTTCGGCTCGGTGGTACTAGTTAGTTACAGCAAAGTACAAGGTACCGTCGAGACGTTTACGCCCGGCTCTTTTCTATTTGCAGCCTTGATACTGGTTGCCATTCCCGGGCTATTCTTTGGGGCAATGTACAAGCTTCATGGAATGTTCAAGTCACAAAAAGAGAAGCCAGCTGTTCCGCTCGGCACCGAAAATACTCCGTTCGCACAATAAACGCTCTGCCCGAGACTAGAGCCCTGCAGGCCTTTTCGAAAGTGCCAATAGATTAGGATGATTCCCTAGTAAAACGTTCGCTGGGAAGGAGAGGATTAGTCTTCTCGTCGGATAAGCTTCTACTCAAAGCGTCTTAGGTTTTCTTGGTCTTCTCTGAAGACTTGATCCAGGTTTCTGAGTACCAGTGTTTTTAGCTGAGCTTCCGGTATGACGTTTGACGTGTATTCGCCGACAACTACGACATCGGTTCTATTGATCCCTTTCGGCTGGTAGTACTGAACAGTCTTCGATCCCGCCAACGGACCTTCGAGATACTCCATGGTCATGGCGACGGGGGGAATCATTGTCATCTTCAGTTTATGCTTCACTGTCCCATTTGCCCCTGGTATCACGTTCTCGTATGAGAGTATTGTATGACCATCCTGCGTCTCCGTCTGGACGTTCATGTTACCGGGGTGCGAGTGAGCTGATGACTGCGACGTCAAGAACCGCCATATCTTGTCCAAGGGCTCGTCGAAAGTTCCGTCTTTATCAACGATGAATACCATGAAAGAAAAGAGTCGCACAGCGGTATTTATTTTGGGTAGTCGCTACAATACAAGAATTGGCGTATCAGATTGTAAATTCATACCAGTGCTCTAAAGAGATCGTAGGAAAGGGATTCAACTTTTCGGCACGAAATGTGAGTCGAATCAAGACTTGGCTCTGCTTTCTATTCTAAAGGCGAGTCATAAGCTTCGGACGTTAACGATGATTAAAGTGTAGCGACCTTGCTGAAAGTGCAATGTGCCTCGTGCTTCGCTTCAAAATCTTGCGTAAGATTTGAGCAAAGAGTTTCTAGTGATCTATGCGTCAACCGAAAAGCTGCACTTAGCTTCGGTAACCTGCTTTTGCCCCGGTTGAATCACTCCTGCAACAGTTACGATCGAGCTGACCTTCCAATTCCCTTTTGGTGAATAAGAGGGCAAAGTGAAATTCTCAGAGAAGTGAGAGGAGTGGTCTGCACTACCGTCGGGTTGCTGTGGACATATTGGACCTAAAAATAGAATGCTTGGATCGCTGAAGCTAACGTACGTAGTCGAATTTGGCTCCAAGACGTTGACCGTGAGGTTGAATTTTGAGTTCCACAAGTTCCCGTACATGGCAACCGTGATATTGACGTTCTGGCCCGGCTCGTAGGTGGACTTGTCAGTAGTGGTTGAGACGTAAATCGCTCCAGAATAGCATTTAGTTTGAGTTATTTGTCCTGGAAGGACATTCTCTGACGACCTTGTGTTCCCTTGTGTTGTGCGGTTGTTGTTTTCTCCTCCGGTAGGGTTCCCGTAAAAATGAGAAATCGCTATTACAAAAAAAATAGCTGAGGCCAAAAGAATCGCGACCAAAAAAAATACTGCGACCCGATTATGTGTCTGCCATAAGGACCGCATACGACTTCGGTAAACGCATGCTGAACTTTAAAAGCTAATACACAAAAATCTGCTAGCTTGGTACAATGACTCTCATATGCACCGCAATTTGACCAATGTCAAAGCCTATAACGTAATTTCCTGAAGGAGGAACATTGCTAGCGACGTTAACGGTTACCTGAAAGCTTGAAGAAGAGCCGGGAAGCAGACTGATACTGGGTACTGAAAGCGAGACTCCAAAACCGTTTGGCAAATCAACTGGAGCTATAGTGCTAAATGAGAGAGTGGTAGTGACCAACGATGTGAGCGTCATCGTGAAAGTTGCGCTGTTACCGGCGCTGATTTGCAATGGTCCCGTAAGGCTATTTGTGATATTTATATCATTGGGTGCAAGTCCATCGACTTGTTTTAGAGCACTCGCATTAGCTGATTGATTATGAAATTCCGGAGTAATTACCACTACAAGCAGACCTGAAGCAAACAGTGCCACCGCAACTATCGCCATCAGCTTTGGTGTGGTATACCTGCTGAAAACATTCTGAGAAAAGGCCTTTCTTCTTGAAGGGAGCGGTTTGTCAAGCATTCAGTTGAGGACGATCTTGGCGCGATAGGGTACTCCGAGCAAGTAGTCGAGGAGATAAACAGGCTCTGCCTAAGACGAACCTTTTCGTCTCTTGATCATTTTCTCGCTTAGCTGGTGCATTTCGTCTATCGCGGCGCTGACGCTCGCTTTCCATTCTTCGAGCTCCGCGATTCTTTTCTTGAGTGATTCTACGTCCTGCGATATGACGACCTGCGGACGTGGTTCTAGTATCGTCAGTTCCGATACTTCCTTCAGATATTCCTCTAGGAGCTCTTTTTCGTCCGGTCGATAGTAGTTGTCTTCGAGACCGAGCGTATGACCTAGAAGCATCTCCACGTGCAGAGACTTCATTTTTCGCTCGCATACCGTTTTGAAAAATTTACGAAAGCCGTGATCTGCTTGGAATTCGTACCGTTTCTTTCCCTTCTCTAACGTGGTTCTTAGACCCGTAGCTTTGAGCGCGTCCTCGATCAGTCGCTTGACGCCCGTACTCTTGAGCCGGATTGGAAGGTGAGGCTCGCCCTTCCCTAGATGGTCGGGGTGAAAGAGGTCGCGAATTAGCGGAGAATTGCTAGTGATTTTCTCGCCTTGCGACCTTCCGTAATCGACGTACTCCTGGATCGCGTGATAGCACTCCGGCGTTATGGAACTAAAGTACTCTTCCGAAGTCCCCGCGTAAATGCGAATCTTGCCGTTCTCGGAGATATGCCCGTAGTTCAGATAGTCGAAAGCGCCGATACGACAGCTACAAGATTCCATTAGCAAGATCACGGGCTTGATTCTCCGGTCTGGGTAGGTTAGAATCTTCTTGATTTCCTCGACCGATGGCGCTCGATCGCTGGCAGCGCGTCGACCTTTTGGAACACGGCGGGCTAGCTTTTTCCAATTCAGATTGATGTCGTTTTCCTCACAAAATAGCCTGATCGGCTTGTACATGTTTGCGACGCGAGACCGGCTATCTCTCCCTTTTCGACCCGCTCCTTTTGCGACTGAATGTAGCCATTGATTTGTATAGTAGCCCACTTTGGGTCTGATTGAGCTTGCAGACAGAAAAATTTCGCTTGAGCTTTGAATGCTCCCTCGATCTTCAGATAGTCAAAGAATTTCTTGAGGTCAGCTTCGTAGCCACGCCGAGTCTGAGGGTTTCTGATGGCAGAAAAGAACTCGGTCAATGGATCAAGCTTGAGGGCTTCCATCGGCTCGAAGCTTGATAAATAATCCTATTTAAGAACCCAAATAAGAGTGCGGCGACCGGGATTTGAACCCGGGTTACCAGCGCACTGCTCTTGATTCATTTTTGAGAGATTGGCAGGCTGATGTCCTAGACCAGGATCTCCCGCATTTGATCATTCGTAGTTAAGGGACAAATTGCGTCTAGACGATCGCCGCATCGCGGCAGTATTTCCTAAAGAGCGTTAATAAACGCTCTTCCGAATTTGAAGTTAGATTCACACAGATTCCTAGATTTGTAAAACAATCATCTCAGCTGAAATAACACTTTTAACAAGATAAATGAAAAAGAAATTCTACGCGGGCCGGTCGTCTAGAGAAGTCCCTTCCACTTCGGAAAGCCTGGTAGGATACAGCGGTTCTGAAGAGTTTTTCTTCGCTGCATCTTGCACTTTGGCATGGTGGGGGTCCTGGGTTCAAATCCCAGCCGGTCCACTTCCACTGATTTGTCGTCGGAAACGCTCTCATTTTTCACCCGATCTGTTGACGAACTGTTCGGGTTTCAGCAGCAGTGAGTTAACATGCCGCAAAAGGTAAGTAGACGTTATTCCCACCCATGCTATAACCGAACCAATAAGCAACCGCTCGAACAATCCGCTATAGTCGCTCTTTAGATGATGAAGGAACGGGAGCACTCCTAAGTAAAATAACATGAACAAAACTGCAAGCCCTGCAATAACGAGTGCAATCTTTCTTACACCAGCGAGGGCTTTCACTCTACTTAGTTTCAGTGATATGGATAATTCGCCTAATGGCGTTGCAATAAATATAATGATTGCAATAATTGTGTGAATCCCAAGAGTACGCCCCGTTGCAGGAAATCCGGCGAGGAGCAGTGCCGCCACTCCCCAGATTATGATTCCACACAATCCCAATTTGTAATTCCGCCAATCCACTCCAATCATTGTGAAAGTTTGGATTATAGCATACACAAATAGAAGAGAAAACACCCCGCGATTTAGAAAGTTCACGGTCATAATATAGCCGTATGGCCCTACGGCGAGCAAACTTTCGGCTTGCGATATTGGACTGTAGTGCGGCGGTAGTGCCTGTACAATAGCATCTAGCACAATGTAGAGAATGATAAGAGCGTCAACAATTAGAAACTCTCGACGAATTGTTGAACGCTTTGAATTATCCGTGAGGGTGGCCATAAAATCGCAATGACCAGCTTTTGATAAATACGTTAAAAACCTATGAGGGGGTGAGGATCCCCGAATTCCTCTTTCCTAGATTTGTTTCTTTTTCAGCATGAGCCATGAAGCGGAGAGACAAAAAACTTCTTTTTGCTGTTCAGAAGTTAAATCTACGCCTACAATCCAAATGAGTTTTGTTGGCACTAAACAAGTGTCGATTGATACCTAGGTTCGCATTCGATGCTTGTGAGATGACTCTTACTATACATTGCAGAGTGGATTGAGAAGAACCACTTCATAACCTCGGCTTAGGAAATGATGCCGCGTCCCTCCAGCAATCTATTCTGCGCAGTACAAGGTGTTCCTCCGGATTAGCGTCCAGCTAGCCACCAAAGGTGTATACATTGAGGTGGTAGCTTTAACATCATCTCTTATCTATTCGTTTATTTCCATTCCAAAGTAAACTAGCGCCGCCGTAGCACAGATACTTAGGCGGCAGGAAATCTACAGACTGACGCTGGCGAAATCACCTTAGCCGAGTTTGTCTCCGCGCCTCAAAATTTCTCGGGCCTTTTGGGGTTGGCCTTTCAGGTCAAACGTGCAGTTTGCGACGCTGATCACGCCGTCCGCAGTGCCGACCAAGAGAGACGACTTGATAGGGTCTTGCTTATCGTAATCCAAAACTCGTCCACACCTAAGTGCTCTGCCAAATTTGAGCTCCCGATATTCATTGCTGGGCCTGAGTTTCGATCCGGTGACATACAACTTTTTTCCGTTGAGAATTGTGTGCGCGTAAAAGCCAGGCTCGAAACAGGCTCTTATCAGGTTATGAATGTCAACTGATCTTTCGTTCCAATCAATCCTAGTATCTTCCGGAGTTATGTGAGGAAAATAGTTTCCCTCATACACCGGATTTTGCTTTGTTCTCTTCTCTATTTCATCGTCCAAAGCTCGTATTGCCCGCATGACGATCTTAGGATAATACGGTTTCATCCGTTCTCTAACATCGAAATACGTGTCATCAGACTCTATCGGAAAGGACTCTTGAGCCAAAATCTCGCCTGTGTCAAGGCCCGCATCCATCTGGTGGATCGTCACGCCAGTCATTTTTTCGCCGTTTATCATAGCCCAGCGTATGCAGTCTCTCCCGCGATAGAATGGAAGAAGGCTGGGGTGAACATTCAGTGCGCCGAATTTAGGGACGCTGAGAAGTTTTTCGCGATACTTTTGAAGAAAGATTACGTTGATCAGAACGTCAGCTTGAAGTTCTCTCACGCTGGAAATGAACGAATCAGAGTTCACGTCGTCCACCTTCAGAACGTTCTGGTATACGCTCGTTGCAAATTTTAGGAACTCTTCGTCGCCGGGAACCACCGCGACAACTTCGACAATGTCATTTCTTCCCAGAAGCTCCTTCAGCGTTAGAATTCCCAGATCCCTGCTCGCAAGCAAAATCACCTTCAATTTTTAGTAACACGCAAAAGCTTCCAAGCCGACCGGTGTGCAAAAGTATTTCGCAAGTCCTGTATCACGAAGCGAACTTAGATTTGGAAAAGTTGATAATGAAATATTCGGAAAAGGCAGGCCACGAGCTGAATAGCTGATTAAAATTCATAACAACCGGAGCTGGCAACTAGATGTTGATCGGCGGATCTACGATGCGCTAAAGAGCTCTGGAATTGATTTTGCATCCAGCGTTCCTTGCAGCCTTCTCTCAGGAGTCCTTGATCAAGTCTCACGCGATTCAGGAGTAGTTCACGTTCCCGCGACAAGAGAAGAGGAAGCCGTAGGAATCTGCGCAGGAGCTTTTCTTGCCGGTTCTAAACCGGTCTTAATCATGCAGAATTCAGGGTTGGGAAATTCTCTAAACGCACTGCTGTCGCTGACGAACTTTTACGAGCTTGGCCTTTTTCTTCTAATTGGATTCAGAGGTAGAAAAACGGAAGAGAAGATAGCGGCGCAGATCCCTATGGGCGAAGCAACTGGTAAGCTGCTATCGCTGATAAATGCAGAAACACAGATCGTCGAAAATTTGTCAGGCATCGACAATATCAAACGATTAGCTACTAACGCCTACGAAGGTAAGATAACCGCAGCCCTGCTGACTCCTGGACTGTGGTCAGAAAAGTAGGTAACCAACATGAAAAGAATCGATGTTATAGAGGAGATAGTGAAATCGAGACATCATCAAAATAGCCTGATCGTCTCAAATATTGGCTACTGCAGCAGAGAATTATATTCCGTCAAGGATAGTCCGAATACCTTCTACATGCTAGGGTCGATGGGACTAGCAAGTTCGATAGGACTGGGAGTTGCTTTGGCTACCCATGGAGAAAAAGAGGTCATCGCATTCGATGGAGACGGTTCGGTTCTCATGAACCTTGGAACACTTGGGACAATAGCAAACTTTGCGCCCGAAAACTATCATCTGCTTATCGTTGATAACGAATCCCACGGTAGCACGGGAGGCCAAGAGAGCCTCACCGCGATGCGAACAGACCTTGTGAAACTTGCGAAAGCGGCTGGAATAACTGGTGTTTTGCGAATACGCGATCGATACAATCTTCGTCTTGTCTTGAAGAGACCAAGATTGCCCAAAGTAATCATAGTGGAGTGCACCCACTCGAACGCCGACGTGCCGATTATTCCACTTTCCTCGATAGAGATCAAAGAAAGATTCATGAATTCGTGCAGAAATGGCGAGTAATAGATGTTTATCCCTAGATTAATAGTGCGGAAGCTCAGGATGTACCTCTTTGATCAGAGAATAGTCGAACAAGTCTCGCTCGGATAGCTGAGCCGAAAGGTATCCGAGTTTGTTTAACACCTGGGTCAGTCTCAGCGTTGAGTCTACATAGTCGGGCGGAAGAGAGGCGCAATACTTTGGCGACACTTTCAGGACATCAAAGACGAATTGTTCGTCAACAAGACCGACTGTCTTCGAAACTATAGACGCGACTTTGTGTGGTTCCTTCCTGAGCAGAGAACAGCATGCTTCTTTGTGGATTGTGGTGAATTTCTCCAGTAGATCTTTCGAGTTCTCGAGCATCGTAACGGTCGTCACAATCCCATAGCTCGGATTATACGGCCAAATTCTTTCTGGGGGGACGATAACTTTGGCGCCAGCAAGTCTCGATAACAGGACTGCAAGTGGCGGAGTGCCTGCGGCTGCTTCGACTTCGCCCTCACTCACCGCATCCGGGATCATATCCGCCCAATCGTAGTTGACAACTCCGACTTCGTTGTCCAGCCCATATTGTGAGAGATAGTATCGTAGAAAGACATCGTGCAGCGACCCCTTGCGGGGAGTGCCGATTTTCTTTCCCTTGAATTGTGCGAGAGTCTTTCCCAAGTCTCCTGAAAAGGAATCAATTGAAGAGTACTCCTTCCTCGAAACTATTACGGTCCCCTCCATATGACCCCCGGCAATGCACTTGATCTTGAGACCCTTTCCGACGCCGATAGCAACGGGAGCTAATCCGATGTACCCGAGATCTATTTTACCCTGAGAGAGTGCGTCGATTATTGCGGGACCTGTACCATAAAGGTTCCAAGTAGGTTCGATCCCCTCGCTCTCAAGTAATTTCAGCCCCTTGATCAAAATTGAGGAATGGTACATCGTGGAGAGGTATCCTATTCTCAGTTTGGAGGCCGAGTCTTCGCGTCACTTGATCCTTTAGGCGTAGGTCTACTGAATATGATCTCAAATCAACGCGAATTACAGTGCCCATCGGCACCACCGGCGATGGCTGGCATTATGATCAATCGATCGTTTTCTTTTAGGGTTGTATCCAAACCGCGTTGGCTCCTAATATCCGAGCCGTTCACGAATATGTTAATGAAATCGTTCAGCTGGTTCGTTTCTTTGAAAAGCTGTCGTCCAAGTTTTGGATAACCTGTGACAAGAGAATCAAGTGCCTCTTTGACCGTCCTGCCTTCAGATTCGACAGATTTCCTATTTTCCGCGAATTGCCGCAGCGGCGACTTGATTTCGATATTGACTTTTGCTTTCATTTTTCGATTGGCTCCAGCTCAGCAACAATTATTCAGGAGCAACTGCCGCGCGCATTACTTTTTTGCTGTCGACGGCAATGAAGGCATTTTCTATCTCTTCGAGAGGAAATTTCTCCCCGATGACCTTTTCGAACGGATATTTGTTTTGGGTCCGAGACAAGAATTTCAGAGCGTCGAACAGGTTTGTCGCGTTGTTCCTTGCCGTTCCGATGAGCGATATTCTTCTGAATATCAGATTGTAGAGGTCTAACTCTGTACTCGCTCCTTGATATATAGGCCCTATAGTGACATATCTTCCTCCGTCTCGGGGAAGCTTCAGGCCCACCGGAATCACATTTGGAACTCCGGTCGCTTCAATGACGAGGTCGGCTCCCGTGCCGTTGGTCAGCTCTTTGATCTTTTCAATGTGCTCTCGGTCAGAAAGCCCGCTAACATTTAGGGTAACATCAGCTCCGAAAGATTTCACGAACTGCAGTCTAGATTCGCTGGTGTCCAGAGCAATTACTCTGGATGCCCCGCTCTCTTTGCATAATGCCACTGCATAAAGACCGAGAGGACCGCAGCCCTGGACGACAACACTCTCGTTAAGAGTTAGCTTCGCCTTCTCCAAGACGCTGACCATAGTAACAAGCGCGCAGTTTGCAGGCGCAACGGCCTCGTCCTTCAACTCATCCGGTATTTTGAAAAACGTCGTGCCAGGACGAAGGTAGATGTATTGCGAAAAGGCACCGTTGAAATGCGGGGGCGAATCTGAAGCCGCAAACAGACCGTAAACAAATCTATTGGGGCATCCCGCCGTGTCCTTCAGAATGCTGCAGTAGTAGCACTCTCCGCAGCTCTTGATGTAGCTCCAGGCAATTCGGTCGCCATTTGATATGGTCTGCCCGGATGAGTCAGTTTTCAGGCTTGATCCTTTTGTTTCGATTACACCCATTGCCTCGTGTCCCAGGATGATAGGGAGCGGCGCCTTTCTCTTTCCGCGCCAAATATGAAGGTCGGTCCCACAGATTGACGCAAGCTTCACTCTAACAAGAAGGCCCTTTGGTCCCACATCGGGAAGGGGATATTCTTTCATTTCGAACTTGTTATCTGGGCCGAGGAATACCTCAGCTCTTCCTGAAGGCATTAGTTTTTACTCTGCGAGTCCATTTTCCCTTTCAACTAATGTCTTTTGCGCTCTGGCCTAATTCGTAAATATCCGACATTGTTTCCAGTACAGCCATGAGCACCACACGAAGAGATAACATGGAAGAAACGGAGAAGAATCTGTTCGAAGGACTGATAGAGGCTCTCGCAGACAAGCATTCACGCCTGGATCTAAATTTCCAGAGTGTCACCCTCAAGCTTCCGGCCATGCAGGGTTTTGGTGTCGAACTAAACGGGACAATAACCGTCTCGGTCCACATGAGAGACCTTACCGACGAGGAAAAGAAGGCCCTCGCGGCAAGCCATGTCGCGCTTACGGCGACCCAATAGAAAAACTGCAGTCGACGGGGATTAGCTCTCGCTAGTAAAGAACGTGGTCTCAAACAATTTCGCGGCTTTCCACTTCTGAAGGGTTTGCGTTCCTGAACGGCTCTCTTACAAAGAGCAAGAACGGCACGAACACGAGAGTGAATACTCCGGCAGCAAGCCAAGCATCAATGTACCCTACACTCCCTGCAACGCCAGCGAAGAGTATCGGAAGAACGAAGGCGCCTAAAATCTGGATGCTGTTCATTAGCGAAATTGAAATAGACTTCTGCTCAAACTGGAGTTCGTTCATCTGAAATGGAGCTGCATACATTGAAACGAAGGCGAATGCTTGAACCAAGCCAAGTATCGAAAGAAGAACCAGCGATTGATCGAATTTCGCAAATCCTATGAGTGATGTTCCGAGCCCAAACGCGATCGTCGGATACAGAAGGAAAGGCTTTCTCTTCTTTAGCCTGTCAGATAGCCACCCGCCAATTACAGATCCCGGAATCGGAACAACGAGGACAAGGGAAGCCAAGAGACCTGCATACTCAGGGCTGAGAAACTTGACATTGGTTTCAAAGAATGGAAGAAACTGGGAAATCGCGTAGGAAGCTGACCACATTCCGATAATCCCAACGCCCATGTACCAGATCTGCCTGTTCTTGAGGACTCCCACGACCGCCTTTCCTGGATCGGCGGAAGTATGCCCAAATTCTTTTTCAGAATGCCTGACCACCAGATAGAGTGCCACGGTCACAGGCGCGACGAGTACCGCGCCGATTAGCAAGGCAGTCCTCCACCCAACAATTTGGACAACGTAAACCCAGCCGAGTAGAGCGATCACGCCGCCCACGTTGAATGCAGAGTTGTAAACTCCGAGCGCGAGACCCTGTCGCTCATTACGGAATAGAGGTGCAACCACTATTATTGCCGGAGAGAAGAACATGGCCGCTCCTATGCCTAGCAGAAATCGAAAAATGATCAAGACAAACAAGCTTGGTGCAAATGAACCCAGGCCGTTCGCCAGGCCGATTACGACGAGCCCCGAAAGGATCAGCAGCTTCGCGTTCCATCGAGCCGCCGCGTAAGCCGCGGGAACTTGGAACAAACCCGCTCCAACAAGAAAGGCGCTTTCTAGTATACCAAGGTTCTGGATACTTGCGTGGAACGTTGTTTCGACTTGAGTGAGGCCGGGTGAGAGTGTGTACCAGTTCAGAGAATATACTACTCTCCCGATTGCAACCGTAGCGAGAATCGTGAGCCGATATCTTTGCGAGAATTTGCTCGTCATTTGCAACTAGTCCTGAGGGAAGGAGAGTTGTCACCAAGCGCAGAGCTTCGCTTTTAATTATGCTGGATACTTGAAGCCGAGAGTCATCCTCGAAATGAGTTCGTACTTTGCAGCACTCGTCAAAGAGCTTTGGTAAGTTTGGTAAATTCCTCTCTCATTTCCATCGCAAATTTAACATCAGAGTCGATGTGAATCATATCGGGGCTAGCGCCCAGTTTATAGTAGAATTTCGCCTTTGCGAACTGCAGGTCTTTTGCGTACACATTCAGAGCATCCAGCACTAACTTGCTGTGTTTTCGGAGCAAGTCATGAAACGTATCATCTTCTTCGTATTTGACGAGCTTAATAGCTTCATTACACTGGGCAGTCAAATCGTTTACGTCGTGATTAAGGGTTGCAGAAACGAGTCTGTTTTCGTCATCAGCCCGTACTTTCGCTAATTTACCCGAATAGTAATCCAAAGACCTGACTACCATTGTTTGGTATTCTTGCATCAATGCGCGTGACAAGGTTGAGCACAAAATATCGTATTCCTCGCTACTTGAGGTTTTTTGCCATTGCGGTCATTCGCTACCTATCTAGTTCCCATTTTGAGCAGATTCTAAGCAGTTACCTTATCCTCGCTATTATGCCAATCTTCACCGTTACATCTGAGCATGCGAATCACTAGCGGTCATACTCCATCTGAGGCTGGCGGAATAGTGATTGATGGGGAAAACAAGGGCCCACTTTGATTCAGAAGGCATCGAAGGAACAAATTAACTAGCTCCTTCTCAATTCCTATTCCAAGACCATAAGCGTGGAGAAATCATGTACGTAGTCATTGATCTCATATGCTTCATCAAATCCATCTTGAACTTTGATCGATTGACATCGATCTCCACAAGAACATCAAATCTTCATAAGACCCTCTGAACCTCAATGGTGATTCCAAGTTCTCTCAGCTCTCTAGTTACTTCGTCAGCATGTCCACCTTCCACATTTAGGAAAATGTAAGCTGTTCCCATTTACTCAGGAAACATCTATTCTCAACCAATCGGCAACAGTGATAAGAAACTTATGCTTCAACTGAAGAGGTAACGACCCAAGAGTCGGTTTCTGTGAAAACTTTGGGGATGCGCTGAATTTTGACAATAACTGTCCAGTGTTACAGATCGTGGGATGGGGTGTTCTTTACAGATAGACCATCTATCAACAATGAAGTTGTAAGTGAGATTTACGCTAGTAGTACAGAAGGGGTATATCTTTACTGTTTCTGAGTGGTTTGGTAATATGGATCCGTAGGCGGCGTTGCTGGGGGGCGTTTCTTGAGCACCGCCCCTAATATAGCGACAATAATTCCCGCAATGAACAATACTATGCCTCCAAGCACTAGCAAACCTAATCCAATTGTTTTTGAGAGGTGCCCGCCAGTAATCACTATTCGCGAGCTGGGTTGCGTTGAAGAAAAGACCACGTAATAATAGTCTCCCGTCAGGTTCCTGTAGGTTTCTGTGCCACCTGCGGTCGATCTAGGAGTTATTACGTAAGAGCTGACGCTGCTTGAATTTACCACTGCAAGATCTTGCTCGGGGATCAATCCTCCGTTGCTTGCTGGCGACGTGACCACGACCACCGAAGTAGAATTCATGACTAGCTCAGCAGAAACATATTCCCCGGCTTGCGGCTGACTGAACGTGGTAATGATCGTCGTTGAACCGAGAGCGCCAAGTGCGCCAGCTGCAAAGAGAACGATTCCAAGAATGAGAATCACCACGCCGACAATTACCAAAACGGTTCTCATGTGTCAGGCTCGACTTGATTCTTTTGTGGAATGTAAATAAGTATAATCTCGCTGGGTTCTTTCGGGTCTTAGGGTCATAAGTTATTTTTTGTTTGTGTAAAAGTTGGGTCATAGGTCAAATCGGTTAGCTAGGTTCATTGAGTAAAGTAATCATGCATCTTTCTATCATTTCGCCTGATCGCCTTTTTGTTTTGCTCGAATTTCCATAGAAGCTCAGGTCTATTGTCGATTGAATTATTCTGCTTAGGTTTTTCAGTTGCTCCCCCTAATCTTTGATTGTTCATGTATATTCTCAATGAACTTGTCTTGAACTTGCATTGGCGGCAGAGGAAATTCGTGATCGTGAACACACGATGCGAGGGCTGAAATCCGAGACTCCTATACTCGCTGGAATGCAGATATTTCACAACTACATTCGAGGACACGAATCGCTAGGCGGCCACACTCCTTCCGAGGCTTGTGGAATCAAAGTCGAAGGGGAAGACAAGTGGAAAACCTTGATTGAGAACGCCTCTAGCGCCAATCTGAAATAGAAGATTCTCTTCGAGGTCTTCATGCCAAAAGGAACTATCCTTGCTCTGGCCGGCGTTGCGAGATCCGGAAAAACAAATACGCTAAAGGAGTTCGTGAAGAAGTTCGATAGGCGAATTTCAAAGCATCTTTA
>JASHPO010000036.1 GCA_030038075.1 Nitrososphaerales archaeon
CTATTCCGCAACGCGAAAGAACTAATGGGCAAAGCTCCGATTCGCCTAATCACTGATGGTCTAGGTTCTTATGCAAACGCCTTTGAATCAGAGTTCAAGAATCCCGCTAGACAAAGCGAACATATCCGCGAAATCGCTCTCGCTGGAGACATTCACAACAACAAGATGGAGAGGTTCAATAACGAATTTAGATCGCGGGAGAAAGTAACCCGCAACGTAAAGACCGCTAACTCTCCAGTAATCACTGGATACCAAGTCTATCATAATTTCATCAGACCGCACACTGGACTGAAAGGCAAAACGCCAGCTGAGGCTTGCGGGATTACGATCACTGGACAGAACAAGTGGCTAACGCTGATTCAGAATGCAAAGGCCGCCAGCAAAGAGACCAAAGCAAAGGGAGATACACTAGAAAGCTTTGTCTGATCAGGATTCTCTCTTAATTATGAAAGGCATGCTGTTAGGCGGTACTCTAGCCTCTCTTTGTTGGGTTCTCGCTTTTTTCCTAGTATTTCGGTGAATTGGAATTGTCTTTAGAAAATATCGCCCAAAGCATCGAACCCAACCCGATCACGATTAGCGGTAAAACGAATAACAGATTTGCCATAGAGACGGTCTGTTTCTCGTACGGAATACCGAGCGTTGAAATATATCCGCCAAAGAGAAAGAAAGCAATTCCTAGAAAGAACAGAACAAAGCCTACGATGAATACGGATAATCTCTGTCTGCCGTTCAATTTAATCGACCCAAATTCTTTCTATTGTTTAAGCGTACAATCACTGGCTACATTGCAACCGAAAGTTGACAAGAGGAAAAATTGGACTTGACAACCGATAAGGCGACAAAGCCCCCCTAGGGGGAGGGGAGGAGCTAGCTATTGTCTTTCGAGTCAGGGCAGGTCTCAGGTACAGGTCTTTTGATCAGGTCTTTGAACACCTGATCTCCGGGACGTTTTTGTGATTTTGCCGCATTTACGAAGGGGAATTGATTTGAGGCTGTCCTAAAAGTTGCTCCAAACCAGACCTGAAATCCACAACCTCTTATTTTCCGATCACGTCATTCTGTCTTGGTTCTCTTGAATGCAATTGACGCTTCGCTCGAAGCTGTTTCGGTGGTCTTCTTTCTCGCGGCGATGCTTTACTCGACAAAGCTCCTGCAGCTCACAAAGGACGCCAAGATAATCGCCCTGGGCAAACCAAAGACCGTCTTTCGGCTTTTGGCAGCGGCGTTCGCCTTCTTGCTGCTGTCGCCGCTGTTCGGTCTAGTTTCGCAATTCTACCCGATAGCGTATATTTCGGAAATCCAGCTCGTCCTGATTATTCTGACAGGCTTTTCCGGGGTGATGGCAATCTACACTGCGCTATACTACTACAGGACTCCGCCCGAGAGAGCCAAAACAGAGACTTTGAAGAATTGATTCCTCCCGAGCTGCTTGGTTTGGAGACTCCCCGCGAACGTACCAAAAATCGCAGAGAGTCAACCAAATCCAAAGTTGACGAAGAGGTCGCGAATGCCATTCTGATCGGATTGAGCCACTTTGGCTCGGAAACGGTGGTTGAATCCATCGTCTACCTATTGGAGCTCGAGCATTCGGTGGACATTTACTCGATCGCACGCGATCCCGCTCCTTTGAAGGCGGCGCTTTACCAAATGTTTGGTGGGGCCTCGTTTGCGGTCGAAGCGAAGATCTGCCAAGCGCTGGGGAAAAAATTGGGAATTGAAAGCAAAGGCATGTCGATGGAGAACCTGATCTCGATGCTTGTCGCCAAAGGAATAGAATCCGCGGGGCAACGGGCAAGATAGCCTGGATATTTTTACAATGTCGAATTATAACCAAGGTAGTATTCGAAAGATTCCCAAAGTTAAGCCGCAGACCAAAGAATTCTCCTTCCAAACAGAGATCTATAACATTCCCCGAGAAGTCAATCGGAAACCGCCTATAAGGGACAAGCGCGATGTTTACAACCGAGATAAATGATCACTTTGACGTTTCCGGATTTCAGCCATGCAATGGGTTATCTCCAGAACTACATTCATGGATTGCCTTACTCCGTCGCGCTATTGGTTCTCGTGGCTTTGGGGCTCATACTCTGCTTCGCGGGCAGGATGCTGATAAAAGGCGTCGCCTTTGTAGTCACGGGTATAGTTCTCGGAATCATCGGCGCTGAAATTGGAGCCGCGTACTTTGGTACGCTCGGCCTGATACTCGGCGGTGCCGTCGGATTCATAGCTGGCGGCTTCCTGGGGGTCTTGCTTGTAATTCTGGGCGTCGGAATCGCCCTGGGCTATTTCGGCTACTCTATTGCCCTTTCTCTTTCCTCAGGCGAGTTGATAGGCATCATCGCGGGAGTCGTCCTGTTCATTGTAGGAATAGTATTGGCCAACGAGTTTCTTTCAGTGGGAACGGCCGTGCTCGGAGGCTTTCTCCTCTTCAATGTCCTCAGCGCGGCGGGCCTGGGCTTTGCAATCTCCGCGCTTGTTGCCATCGCCGCTGCTGTTCTGGGTGCTGTGGTGCAGTTGATGGACGAATCGCGAAGACCGAAGCAGGTCAAAACGACGCAGACAACCAGAACGACCACGAACGACGGCGGCCAGACCACGACCACCACAACAACGACTCAGAGTTAGGATGAGCGAAGAGATGCACGTGCGAGCCGTCGGATCTCTCATTATGTAGCAGCCCATCACACCTCAGGATCGAGATTCAGAATGCTTCTAGCCAATGATTCGGCGTACTCCCTGGACGAAGCTATTTCCTTAAGGCGAGCAACGTCGTCTAAAGCGAAAGTCTTTACTCCGGATTAGAATTTCGGACAGATAATAATTGTTTCATTCGTCTGTTTGACGGCTCGAAAAATAATTCTCCGTTTTTTGGTAATTTCAAGAAACGCCAATAGAATTTTAGACATATCTTACGAGGATACTTATCTTCAGGTCTATTCTTCTGTTCATTCATGTCGCAAACGCTACAAAGCTTAGTGCTAATATCAGAAGCCGAATATTTACCGTGCCCGAACTGCCAGAAGCACCCTTGGTTTCCAGAGACGCTGCCGATAACGCTTCATCGCGGAGGATTTTGCCTCGTATGCGGCAAAGAAAGCCGGATTTAGAGTTGCTCGCCATAAAGGATCAAGACGCCCCTGAAAAAGAGCAGGAGCGTTGTGAGTTCTGCGGCGTAGAATTCTCGAGTCTCGATCTCTCTACTCCCCGAAGGAAAAGAGGAAAGTTCTGCTCGAGAACATGCCAGCGAAGGGCTGCGAGGCGAAGGATTAACGCGCGGTTAGCGATGCCGCCTTCAAAGAGATACGCCAAGAGCCTGAAGTTCTCTAGCGAATTGTACTTTAACTAAATATTATTCGTGATACACGAAGGGCTGCGAACTGTAGCTAGAGCCGGTAACATTTGTCCCCGAGTATACGAAATGAAAGTAGATGACGTGATAGCCCGAGGGCGGCTGGTTTTCCTGAAGGACAGCGGGATGGGCGCCGCTGTAACCCAAAGTAAGTAGTGACAGCGCGAACAGGGCGACGAAAACCGCGGTTAGCGCGGCGAGAACCAGTTTGGGATTTTCGCTTATTCGCATTCTCGACTCAAGAGCAACACCCTCGCGTCTAATAAACATCTCGATTTATTCGAATGCTATGTGCTGGCAATCTAGGATAATTCTAGGAAAGAGGATAATAGTCATACTGGAGAAACCTGTCACCGGAAGCATTTAGGAAGACAGCCAATTGAGTGATTCAAAGCAACCAAGACGCTCGATCAAGCTCATTGTACCGATAGTCATTTTGGCTGGAGGCTTCGTTGGCCTCCTCGCAGCTTTGAATCTCCAGATAGAGTTTCCGACAAACAACATTGGCTTCCCGATTCCGGGGCAGATGTTCGGGCCGTACGAATATCTGCAGTATCACGTAGTACTTTCCACGATCGGGCTCGCGCTGCTTTTCACTTTGATAGTGGTCTATTCCAACACCTATGTCAAAACCAGAGGCAATTTCGTTCTTGGAATACTCGTGGTCTTATTCGCTCTTTTGCTTCAGGGCATACTTGAGTATCCACTTTTGCATCTTTTCCTAAACGGCGCCGTGACTGGAAGCTTTTACTCGCCAGTCTCAGATGTATTTACGATCGTAGCCTACTCGGTGTTTCTGTACCTGAGCCTCGAATAGCTCTCAATTGTACAAGCATCTGCATAAGATTCTATATCAATTAGGGAAGCTTCTCGGAAATTCGACAAATACGGCAAGACCAATGAGTAGGGTTGACCGTAAATGAACGTCAAACCAAGAACGGCAATCATAACGACGGTCGTGACGGCTCTTGCAATCGTCGGGGCGCTGGGAGGATACGTTGCGTTAACAGCATCCGCGAGCTCGGGATCGCCTACGACAACAACATCGACATCGAACACATCGACAGCAATTCCATTTCAGTACGGCGGACCGGGAGAGCTCGTTGCTTTCGGCGGACCAGGTGGATTTGGGGGACGACAAGGACCTCCAGGCTTCATGCAGAACGAGGTCAATCTGACAACCGGGCAAACGATCACAGTCACAAGTACATCGGGAGAGTACTTCGTGGTGGGAAGCCCCACTACTAACGGAACAGCTTCAGGTGCATTCACATTCACCGTGACAGGAAAACTTTCGACAGGGTACATTCTCTCAATATCCGGCAGCGTTACTGTCGACGGACAAACATACACAGTCTCTTCGGGAACAGCGCAGATGACACTCTCGGCTGACTCGATCTCTGGACAGGGCACAACTTCATCATCAGGGGCGTTCGCTATCCAGGCCCAGGCTCACGGCAGCTTCGTGGGTTCATCGGCGGACGTAACTATCGACCTATCTAATGGAACAACCGAGTACGCCATAATCCTGCAGGGCACCGCGTAGGATTGGGAATGGCTCGGTTCCCGTCTTTTTTCTTGTAATTTAGGAAGGATCTACCAATACGATAATAACCAAGAACGCATTGACATGATTGTGGAGGGTCAGTTTTTTGCGATTTGAAAGGAAGTTGTACGGCCTCTTGCTGGCGACTCTCCTTTTCGCGGGGATGTTCTTTGCACTGGCTCCACTTCGGACAACATACGCCACATCGCTGGTCCCCCAGCAGGAGCAGCTTATTTTGCGCTCCAACTACTACGAGTACCTTGAAGTCCAATCTTTCTCGAACAACACCTGGGTTGCGTACAACGTTACAAGCAGCAGTCCTATTAGCGTGGCGTTCATGACATTGTCTCAACTCGATGCATTCTCAAACACCTCGAGTGATGATATTTCAAACTCGATCACTTATCAAAACACGACCAGCGTCGTCGAGAATCTCCAGGTACCAAGCGGCGAGTACTTTTTGGTATTTTACGCCTACGGTTCGCGGGCATTAGTGGACTACGGCTATGATGTGTACCCTAACACTCCTTACAGCTACGGTCCGGTTCCCGCCCCGGAAGCTTCCGGCATTGCCTCGTACGGGATAACCAATGACTCGGGCGTCGCGGTACCCTACGAAGTCGAGACGAGCCAAATAGTGGGGGTGGCAAATATCTCTTCTGTTCTTGCAAACAATCCACAGGCTCCATCTTACGGGGACAATGTTGCGGGGATGACTTTGCAGTTGAACACGAACCTAGTGGTCAACGAGACAAACGGCTTGCAGGACATTTACTGGGTTCAGAACACGCCCGATTTCGTCACGAGCAATAATGTCGTCTCGCTTACCGACAACATTTGGAACAACACGGATCTTGTGGGAATGCTCACAAACCAGTCGATAACCTCGACAAACTTTGCGAACGGCGGCGCAGTGTACACCACTACTTCGGAGGGAGTGACCTCGTATGCTTACCTCTTCAGTGAGAACAACGTCACCTACAAGCTTCCGTTTAGCTTTGCTCTTGTCGAGAATGAGACGGTCGAGAAAGGAACGGGCGTTCTTGTTCAGCTGGGATTCCGCGATCTTCAGAACGGCACGCTGACGACCTCGCCGACATTTTGGTACGACAACGTGACAATTCACGTACCGAACGTGGAGAGCGCATATTACGAAGTCGCGGGGAACGCCACGACTCCTATAGGCAGTTTCTTTGATTCTGAATTCGTGTTTGCGGGCGAGGGAAATTTTGAATCTACGCAGTTTCTCGACATGAGCGCGAGCCTGGGTCTATTTTACTACAACGAGTCGACTGGCTCACTCAGTTCGTTTCCGACTTACTATAGCTTCGGTGCTGATACCGGCGAATCCGTAACCAATCTGGCTGTCAATTACTCCAACGGCATTGCCTACGTTACGGTCGGAAATCCAAACTACGTGTACCTCGGAGGCTCGACTCTCACACTGCCTTCTGATTACAAACTGCCGTCCTCGATCTTCTCCGCGCCTAGCACGAGCGGCGCAAGTTCAACCACGACCCAGACAACGCAATCGAGCACTACCGCGGTTTCGCTTCCCGTACCGGCCTCGAACAATGACCTCTTGTATGCGGCAGCCGCGGTCGCACTTGTGATGGTCGTCGTTGTGGCAGCGGTTCTGGCAATGAGAAAGGGAAAACCTTTCGAGCAGACGGTGCAAACTTTTCCGCAGACTACGAAGACGTGCCCTTATTGCGGTACAGTTCTGCCGCCAGGCGCAATATTTTGCAGCCAGTGCGGGCAGGCCCAGCAGCCCTATGCCTGAGCTTCCGCTTCAGGCCTGGGTTCTTCCTTGTACTTCTGGGCCAATTCCTCGCTCCAAGCAAACCACAGAAACTGGTTGGATTTTCCGACGGGTCGATCCTGCTCTTTCAGTTCGCCGCGGAGATACATGTCTCCGATAAAGCTCTGCTTTTTCTTGCCGCTCGGAGAGTCGAGCGCGCGGTAGTCCTTGATCTTCATGTAGGAAGAGCGGTGCCAGTTGTTGCTTCTTACGATCATTGGAAATTTCTTGCCGTTTTCCTCCCAGAGCATGTTTATCGTTTTCATGTTCTCGTCGTACTTGAAAACAGACTTGAAGCAGTTGTCACAAAAGTACATCGTTTTTTTCTTCGTGGAGATAGTCGCCGCCCTGTCTCTGGATATTTCGGCACCGCACCGCTGGCACTTGACCGCAAGGTCTTGGCTCGCAGATGATTCCTTTTCCATGCCGCGCTAACGTGGCGAGCTCGCTTAATATCTGTTTGTCGCGACACTTAGATTTCTGGTTCGTCTTCACGCGTAGACGCGGTAAGCGCAACAGGCATTAGTCTCCAGCCTCTTTCCTTGTCGTAGAGCTCGTCGGAGAGGTTGAGGAACTGCGTTTTTGTCGGGTCAAGTATTGTGATCTCCTTCTTGTTGCCGTATATCGAAGTATTGCGATCGAGATATGACATTGTTTCGTGGAAGTATTCCAATGGAATGTCCAAGAACGCATAGTAGCCCCTGTTTTCAAAAGCAGCCTCGATCAGCGTGAACGGAATCTTGTTGCAGAGCTTTCGCACGGCGTTCAACTCTTCGGGTTCGAGGTTCTGGAATATCGCCTCGATCTGCATGATCTCAGGAGTCTTGCCTGGGGTCAGTCCCTTGATCCAGCGAACGTTGTTCCCCAGAATTAACCGGCCCTTCTGAACATGTTCCGCGTAATGGTACCTTATGGTTCGGGCGTTCGCGCCGAGCTTTTGTGCAATTTTGGCAGGGCTGATCGTCGGATCTTCCTGCATGAACCTCAAAATCTTCGTGTCGATGTAGTCAACCTTTGCATCCTGATTGACGAGGTGCGACGTTGGCCCCATCTCGGATGCGGTAAGGTCAACCCTTTTCCAGTCAACGTTCCATCTTCCAGTGTCGAGATCGAAGAATTCCGACCGCATCGGTGGATACCTGACCCAAGAAATTTCCTTGAACTCGAAACTTTCGATCAGTCCCAGTTTCTGCAACTCGGTAATTGAATCGATGTACTTCTTCTTGAACCGGTAAGGAATCGCGTAAAGGCAAATGTACTTTTCCACGCCCATCGCCTTGCTGACGAGCATTATGTACGACGCGCTGTCGAGCCAAGACTTCGTCGAGGTCGGGTTTGTCTTCACGACCAGAATGCCCATGGAAAATCCCAACTGGGAATAATCGATGTTTACAAGAATTCCGAGCCCCATCTTTCCAAGCTGTTTGTTGACCTTATAACGGACAGTCTCAGCAGAAAGACCGGTGAGTCGCGCGATCAGAGAATAATTCGAAACTCCAACCTGTCTTATCGTTTCGATAAGTAAGTACTCTGTGTTGCGCGAAAACACCGGCGACTCGGACAAACCAGAGGACATGTTCCTATTAAAAAGCGTCTATAAAATCCAGATGAATTTTGAATTCAGATCTTCACTCGACTACTGATATATCGCGCAAAGATACGATTCGAGCCTGTGTTGCCGTTTTGGCTGGTTTTGGAGACTGCAGTTATTCAAAACCGACAAATTGGATAATTAGGCTCGTATCGAAATACACTCTTAATGCAAAGGTCTGAGAATTTGGAGACAACAAAGGAACTATTTCCTACTTTTCAAAGGCAAGTAAAAGCAACCGCCGTGCCGAGGGTGCCGACGGCGATTCCGGGACTCGATCCTCTGTTGCAGGGAGGCTTGCAGCGGGGAGATTTCGTTCTGTTGTCGGGCGGTGTGGGTGCGGGTAAGACCACTTTTTCCTGCCAGTTTGCTTACAACGGAGCGATGTTTCTAAACGAGCCTGCGGTGTTTGCGACGTTCGAAGAGGACACCGAGAGCCTCAAAAGGAACATGATGAGGTTTGGTATGGATCTCGACGCCCTGGAAAAGGAGGGCAAGATTCGAGTTCTCGATCTCGAGATACTCGAGGGACAGGGTTTGGGCTCGAATATGGAAGTCTTGCTCGGCGCCCTAGACAAGATACAGGGAAAAAGGCTTGTCGTCGATTCGCTAACGGCGTTTTTGACCGGCGCGAAGGACAAGTTCGACTACAGGTTCTTGATGCACTTGGTCTACAAGACACTGAAGAGAGAGGGTGTCATGACGCTGATGACGATCAGCAAGATGGATCTGCCGAACGCTGAGGCGGGAATTGGCGTTGAAGAATTCGTTGCCGACGGTATATTCCAGCTTGAAAGCTACGTCAGCGAGTCGATGGAGTTGAAGACACGTTTCCTAGTTAGGAAGATGAGGGGATGCGACCACAGCAGAAAGTATCACTCCGTCGCCTTTACTCAAGAAGGCGTCCATATACTTCCTTGGTCGGCTTAGCGCGACCAACTGTCTTTTCTTTTGAAATGTGAAAATCGCATTTTCAGGAAAGAGATTCGAACTTTG
>JASHPO010000037.1 GCA_030038075.1 Nitrososphaerales archaeon
CATCCAAAACATCTTATTGTATAGTTCCGCCCGCAGGACACTCTTGTTATGGAACCATCGATAAGTGACAAAGAGTTCAAGCAGAGGATCGACAAAACAAGGAAGAAAATGAAATCGGAAGGAATAGGCTGCCTTTTGGTCTTCTCCTCGTATCCCGAGAGGGAGGGTCATATTGAATATTTGACAAACTACCACGGCGCTTTCCCACCCAGCCAACATGATGTGACGTACCGCGGGCTAGGCTACTCGGCACTCGCTCTTTCGCAGTCGAAAGGGCCTGTTCTGTTTACCGGGATGTTGTTTGCAGCCGGAAGACTTGTAGGCGTCGAAAGGATCGACTCCTCGCCGAACCTACCTCTGGCTGTTTCCAATTTTATCCTAAAAGAATTCACAGAAAAGAATGACGAAAACAGGCGCACAGTGGGGATAGCCGGTTCCGACGTACTTCCAGCGTTGTATCTAGGGGAGATAGAGAAGAAAGGGCACACAGGAGATGAGCGCATCAAATTCATTTCAGCAGACAAGATTTTGGCGGAACAGCGACAGATCAAGAGCACATCCGAACTTAGGGTGTTGCGGAAAGGCGCGGAACTCGCAGATGCGGCGATTGAGGCAGCGTTCAACGCCTGCGCCTCAGGCGTTCGAGAGTCAGAAGTTGGTCTTGCCGCCGCTAATTCGTGTTATGAACGGGGAGCAGACTATGTCGCGCGAACTAGAATCTACGGACGAGGTATATCTGGCGTAAGGTGGCCGATAATGACCAACAGGAAATTGCAAAGAGGCGAGATTACCGGGATTGACTTGGTAGGGTTCTACAAATCCTACGGTTTCGATGTCTTGAGAGTTTGGACTGTTGGCAATCCAACTTCGGCTCAGAAAGAGTCTCTAAGGCAGGCAGCTACTCTTACTGAGGAAACGGCGAAAAGAACGAGAGCTGGAATGAATGGTGATGATGTTTGTAAAATGACCATGGAGGTTGCAAGGCAGCTGGAACTCGAACTAGATGCTGTGTCCCCTTTCGGACACGGTATTGGTCTTGAAATAGTGGAGAATCCGCTGCTATTCCCTCAATCAGTCGTGAAGATAAAGCCGGGATCTTTTCTATGCATTGAGCCTGGAATCGAGCTAAAGACACATCAGTCTATTCATTTCGAAGATGAAGTCCTGATCGGAGAAAACGGCAAATCGGAGGTTGTTTCGAAGTGCAGAAAGAGCTTCTATTGAGTTTACGTTGAGATTAGATAAAAGAGGGCAGAACTTCTCTGCTGAACCTCTTAAGTTGGCCGATCTGATCCCAAGCGACAAACCTGATGTTAAAGTCTTGGACTCCAGCGTTCACAAAGTTTTCCAGCTTTATTGAGACTTCGCCTCGATTCCCGAAGGCGACCCATTTGTCCAAGATGCCTCTTGGGTCCTCCCTGTAGTATTTCAACAAAAAGTCTGCCGATTGATCTCCGGCTTTCGTCTTGTCGTCGTCCATATTCACGTTGTAATACAAGGAAGCTTTGAAGTCCGACTTTGGCTTGTCATATTTCGCTACATAGTAGAGCACCTTGTCCAAATCCTCTCTGAACTCTTCGGGCGTGACCATGGTTGTCATCCAGCCGTCGCCGTACTTGCCTACACGATCGAAATTTGCTTCTATGTTGCCCGGCGGGCCTTCTAACTCACCAGTTGACCTGGGATTTGAGGCAATCCATACCGGACAATGTTTCTGAATGGGCTTTGGTTGAACGGTAACGTTCTTGAATCTGAATATATTTCCGTTATACGTCACATTATCTTCGGCCCATATCTTTCTCAGAATCTCGATTCCCTCTTCGATTCTTGCAACTTTTTCCTTGGGCGATATGCCGAAGGCATCGTATTCGTTCCGATATATCGGCCCGTGTTGTGTTGGTGTGCCTTGACAGACCACGAGTATTGTTCTCCCTCCCGAAAGCTGGTCTAGCGTCGCCCATTGATATCCCAACAGTATCGGATGCCGAAGTGGAAAACTTGCAAAGCACGAGGTTCCAAGCTTCAGTTTTTCAGTAGCACCAGCGACCGCAGATAAGACGGAGATAGAATCGAGTCGGGGCTTTGCAAGTATGCTATCTCCCGCCCACACTCCGTCGTAGCCATACTCTTCGGTCAGTCTTGAAAGCTCGATGACATCCTTCCTAGGATCTGAACCCGAGAAAAGGATCCCCCTAGTCGGTAGAACGATTCCGAATGTAATTTTTCTGTTCGACATCGCGCCGCTTCATTCTGGAGGTATTTCCCTTTGGAGCAAGCTCAGGTTGAAGCCCTGCCTTCTCCTGATCGTCCATGATATCGCGTAAATAACAGCTCCGAGCACGAACGTGGGAATTATTCCGTATGCCAGTACGCTCGCAAAGGAGCTAGTCCCGATTTCGGGCAATAGTATCGCGTAGATTGTCACCAAGGACACTATGAAGCTTAGAACTCCAAATATCGTAATCAAGGGAATCCTGCCGATCTTCTTTCTGCTCAGAGAGTCGCTAGAGTCGAAAATGTCCCTTCTTCGGTATGGATAGAAAATTGCCGCTACTGAAACAATCAGGAAGACCACGAAAGTACCTGCAGTGCCATAATCGAACAGGGAGGAAAGAAGACCAAAGTTGAAGATGGAAATGTAGGCATAAACAAGGCCTGCTATGACCATCAATGTGACCGCGTATATGGGCGTCCGCGTTCTGCTGCTTATCTTTGCAAAGGTCGAAGGAACGACTCTGTCAAACGACCATGCAAAGAGGTTTCTACTGAGTGTAAAGAAGACAGATATGTTCATGATCTCAGCTGTCAGTCCAAACGCGAGATTAAACAGGGAAACGAGAGCCGGGTTCTGGGTCCAGTAAATCGAAAGACCCGATGCAAGCGGAGGCGCCCCGGAAAGAAACGGATAAGGTGTAGTTCCATTTCCGTTATACCAGAGTGCGGCGATAGCATTCACAAACTTCGGCCCTTCTCCAAAGTACTCGGTCGCTATTATGATGGTAGTAAAGACAGCAAAGAGGGCGGTGCCACCGATCTGGGCGAGAATCTGGTTACGTTGATTATGCCTCACTTCACCCGAAAAGTAGGCTGATGAATTGAAGCCAAGATATCCGAGAAGACCGAGGGCACCCGCATAGAGAGTAGCCGCCGAGATAAGCGGGGGAACGCCATTGTACGCCCCAAATGAGCTCTGGCCGGCGGCGATGACTTGGTCGTAAGTCATATTTGATCCTGAAAGGGCATTAAAATTGCTTTCAAATTTTGAAACACCCGCAGTGAGTACAACTATGACGAAAATGAGTCCAATTGCGAGCGAGATCAGAGTCCAGTATTTTACAATGTTGCTGGTTAATCTGGTGCTGGCAATAACTACTAGTCCGGCTATGATTATGAACGCTGAAGCAATCCAAAAAGCGGGATCTTGACCCTGTAAGTAGTTTGCAATATTCAGATAGTTTGCGTTGTGTTGGATGATCCCAAGATCATAGAACATCTCGCCGATAGACCATTCGCCGATCCACGGCGCAACCGCACCCACTACAGAAATGCTTAGAAGAGTAAAGGCGAAGTTACTAAGAAAGCCGATCGATGGATTAAAAACTCTGCTTACCCACACGTAGTCTCCTCCCGATCTGGGTATACCGATTGAAAGCAATGCGTACATCCCCGCAATCGGTAGGACTAGTAACAACCCTACAGCGGGTGCGGCCAACGGATTTGCAGTCGGATAGAACGACGGAGTAAAAGCAACCACGTTGAAGACGTACAGCAGTCCCATCTGCGAGACGACAAATCCCAAAGCGCCAAGTCCTGAGATTTGTCGTACCAGACCCGTCGATTCTCTTACGAAGATTTTCTGATCTTGACTCACTGTATCAGACATATTTCGCGCGTTTTGCGGTTGATTGCTCCTTATTTCAGAGTTAGTAAAGGGGCCACATATTCTGCAACAAAATGCTAGAACTGCATGCTGTTCATGCAACCTTCTCGGTTTTTATATAACAGACATTGCCTTTTCTGCACGTTCTTGGTTTGACTTCTCTCAAACAAAGCAATGGGAAATCACCAAAGAGAAAGATCCACGATGTAACATTCGAACTGGGACAAAAGCAGGCGATGCGGGATGGAATGAAACTGTCGTCGGATATTTACAGGCCAAACGAAAATGGTAAATTTCCAGTGGTTTTGACACGCTCGCCATATACAAGCGTTCCAGGTTTTCAAAAACAGCTGTCCGACGAAGCGAAATTCTTTGCGCAGTGTGGTTACGTCTATGTTATACAGGATTGCAGGGGGAAAAACGATTCGGAAGGAACCTTTCACCCTTTCTTTGACGATCCAACCGACGGGTTTGACACGTTAAGCTGGTGCGCCCGCCAAGAGTGGTCAAATGGAATCTTAGGTACTATTGGAGCATCTTATCAAGCTTGGAATCAGTGGGCGGCAGCCACGTTATCTCCGCCGAATTTGAAAGCGATGATATGCATCGTCGCATTACCTGATCCGGTGGTCAACGTTCCCTTCCAAAACGGCGCGCTTGTTCTCTGGATGTCTGAATGGATGGCGCTGGTGGAAGGAAGGAAAAACACGGATCTTTCAATTTACGACACGCTGAAACTTTTCGAACACATCCCGCTTAAAACCACCGACAAAGCCTTCGGACGAAAATCGACTTTCTGGCAGAACTGGATTGATCATCCTTCAGCCGATGCATACTGGAAAAAGTCATTCTATCAAGACAAATTTGATCGCATCGATGTACCGGTACTTCACGTCTCTGGTTGGTATGATGATGATATTATTGGAACGCATCTGAATTATATCGGAATGAGCAAAAACGGCAAGTCAGAACATGCGCGGAACAATCAGAAGCTCATAATCGGCCCTTGGCAACATCACGTCAACGTTAGCAGAAAGCTCGGCGACATTGATTTTGGAGAGTCTGCCCTTATTGACCTTAGAAGCATCGAGCTGGGTTGGTTCGATCACTGGCTCAAGGGAGTAGACAATGGCATCGTGTCGGAGCCCAAGGTCGAAATTTTCACCATGGGAAGCAATGTCTGGCGCAAATCGGATTCATGGCCTCTCAGAGAGACTCGGCACGTCAAATATTTCATACATAGTACTGGAAGAGCGAACACTTCGGTGGGCGACGGGACGTTAACCGCTTCAGAACCAACGCTAGAAGAAATCGCTGATGAGTATTCTTACGATCCTTCTGCGCCCTGCCCGAACATCTACGACACTTCTGCCGTTGCAGCAGAGAATCCCTACGACCAACGACCCATCGAGCGTAGAGAAGACGTTCTAGTCTATTCATCCCCTCCGCTGACATCTGAGCTTGAAATCACTGGTCCTGTACAAGTAAACCTCTATGCATCTTCCTCCGCCCCGGATACTGATTTTTGGGCCCAACTGACCGATGTTTTTCCAAATGGATATTCCATGCACTTGACTGAGGGAATCATACGAGGAAGGTACAGGAATTCACTGGAAAAGCCGGAGCTTTTGGAGCCCGGAAAGATCTACGAATTTAGAATAGATCTTTGGATAACGAGTAATCTGTTCCAAAGAGGACACAGAGTTCGGTTGGACATATCTAGTAGCTCGTTTCCCAAATACGATCGCAATCCAAATACCGGTCACGATTTTGGCGTCGATTCCGAACTGGCCGTGGCTCAGCAGAGAGTCTACCATTCCAGAAAGTATCCTTCGCACCTTGCTCTCCCTGTAATTTCCCAATCGTGATCCGGGAAGCCAATGTCTGCAAAAACCGTTCATCTTAGTAATATCCAGTTGGATAAACGCTTGTACTCAGCGTGCTAATAGAATTCTCGACGGCACGAAAGCAAAACCGAGGGTCATGGCATCTCCGACTGGGAGAAATATGTCAGCGTCAAGAAAACAATCAATCACGTCAAAGCAAGATACGAACAGCGCAGAACCGAGGGCAAAGTAACCCTGTTCATGGACGAAGCTTATCACAAGTTCAACGCTGACATTAAGCGCAGACTAAAGCAGCTCTATCGCGATCTTGGCGTAACCGAGGAATATTTCTTCAAGCACCCAGTCCACGCGCAAACCAGTCCAGTTCAAATTCTAAGTTCTGTACCAACTGCGGACAGAGACTGGCTCTTGAAGCAAGATTTTGTGGGTCTTGCGGAAACCCCCAAGGAACTGCCATGGCTTAATTCATTGGATTGTTCCAGTCCACTAGTTTTAGGCCTAGGAAACCTCAGCTCATTTTTGGAGCTGGTAGGATGTGGGCTGGCTTCCTTGGAGTCAGAGCCATTCGTGAGATCGTTGTAGTGTCTCCGTTTGAGCCAAGCTCTGATCTTACTTAGCTGCTCTTCGCGTTCCGGGGTTTGTTCTGTGGTCGATGAATCCTGTTCTTGCGACATTGGTCTAAAGGTTGAGGAGGCCTCTCCCTAGCAGTGTTCGAGTCCAATATTTTCAATCCTTTTCGATGTGAATTTCAAATTCACTTCGCTGAGTTTCGCCTTCACATGCAATAAATATCGGTGCACCTCTCGAAAAATCGCGTGTCCGTGAAGGTAGCGAAAGCTCTGAAAATCTATAGAAAAACACGGATTTCCGGCAGAATCGTACTATCTTTCATAGCTATAGCCCTAATGCTCCTTCCCATCATTAGCACATCTCAGTTCGGAAGTGTGCAGATCGGCAGGAGTACGGCAGAGGCAAATCATTCCACTACAGCTCAGAAATTACAAGCTCCCTCTTCACAAACTTCGCCTAAAGCCAGTCAGAAGACAGAAAGGAAGGAAGCTCCATCTCGTTTTGAATCCTTAGAGAGCAGGGCAGCGACTCCGCCTCCTCCAGAAACGAACACCACTTCGTCCGTGATTACGGGTACTTCCCCCGCAACGCCGCTCTCGACGCCCACGAACACCTCACCAGCGCCGGGTGATCCGACCAACCACTGGTGGGATCTATGGTCTTATTCCTCCGCAAGCGAGCCTTTCAACGGCTCTTTTTCAGCTGCTTCGAACACTATCGATGGGTATAGCGGCGGAGACGAGGTGTTAATCCTGCCGATGAACATCGCCCTTGGCTCGACAACTTACCTGAACTGGTTCCAGTTCGACATCGAATTTTACTGCAGTTCAAACGCTTTCGGCTGCTCAAACGGCGTTGACTGGTACATCTGGAACATCGTCTCGCCCAACGGGCTCTCATCTTGCACGCCATCGGAGTCGATCTTCAACGATTATGACATTGCTAGTTCACCGCCGGGCCCGGGCAACGGCGTCGTTGCAAGCTCAGGCGGCAGCGGACTTTCCTACAACGTGGGCGACGTATATGACTGGTCGCTCTACGACTCGTACGGCAACGCGGTCTTTCTAATTACAGACGTTTCGAACGGCAATTTCTGGTGGGTTGAATTTTCAGTATCTTCATTTAACGAAGTGACCAACGGGGCATGCTTCTCTCCTGTAAGCGGGGTAGAAGGGTATACCTCGTCATCAGATTCGTCTTTCTCGCAGGTGAACTTTTTCCAGTTCAACGTAGCTGAGAACGGCGCGCCGCCCGCTTCCGAAGCTTTCGAAGGTTCCGGCGAGCCGTCGGGAATAACCACAAACGCCATCCAGTATGATGGTTCTAATTCTGGCGGAAACTGGTACTGGACAATATCTCAGACCGGCTCGCTGCCAGACGGGCTCATAACTTCATTTAACGCGCCTTCCACTATTGACATCGGTCAGACCGCGGACATTTCATTCACAGCGACAAATGTCGGAGCTCAGGCAGTTACAGAAACTATGACGATGTCATTTCCGGGAGCTTCAGCAAGCGAGCTCTCCATTGTATCGAGCGACCTTGACAGCACTAACATAATTTCGGCCGGTTCAGAATTCCCTGGCTGCTACACGGCTTGCATTGTCACGCTCAGTTATCCTCTGGTCGAGGGACGGTCGGACAACTGGAATTCGGGAGTAACCCACTCCATCACGATCGCGTTCACTCCAACTGCCGCGGGCACGTACTCTCTGTACTACAAGACCGTCGCGACCTCCGGCTACGCCGATTACCCGTTTGAATGGTCACCGGACTCCAGTGGAACCAACGTGCAGGACCAGCAGGGAGAATGGGTCTATGTGGCTACTATTGTCGTTACCGTCCCAATTTCGATCACGCTCCTGAATGATTTCACGAGCAACCCGATCTCAGGAGCGAACTACTTTACCGCGGATTACGTTTCTGGCGGAACGCATTACACGGCATATTTCACGGGAAGCTCGACACTCACGCTCCACGCTGATGGCGGCACCGATGTAACGATAAGCGGCGAATCTTCCGGCTCCGATGGCAGTGAAGAGTGGTGCTTCACAAACTCTTGCGGTGACATTACGCTTCATGTAGATTCAAGTGCCATCTCTGTAACATACTACTACTTTGACCTCCTGACTCAGCGTGTCTCGGCGAATGTCATCGGAGGCTCAGGGACGATACCATTGTTCTACGTAACGGCGCCCCCGCTTCTGTACGTATCAGACGTCCCGTTGAGTACGCAGACCTCGCTTACGAGCACGACCCAGACTCTGGAAATTTTGAGAGGAACCGTGGCAAGCGTTTACGCGTGCACCCCCTTCTCGGAGGTGCCTGTGATAAGTGGCGCTCCAATCATTGAGTGTGATAGTGACACCTGGAATATTCTGCCGGGTACGCAGACATCGTACACGATCAGCAAGGCAGACCAATTACCGAGCAGCTTCACATACTATCAGCAGTACGAAGAGAAATTATCATTCAGTACCTCCGACGGAAGCATTCCGCCCTCCAGTCCGACGTTTGCCAGCACGCAGTTCGGAGATCCTTACTCAATTACTCTTTCAATGACGACGCCGGTAACTGTCTGGCTAGACGCAGACGCTTCGTACAACATCACGCCAAATCCGTTGACCGGTTCGACTTCCACAGAACAGTGGATCGGCTCGACCGTGCTATTGAGTAGCATTTTGTTTGAACCGCTCATGCCCTTCAATGTGTATGCTGAATACGACCATCAGTTCCTCGTTACATTCGGAGAAACAGGTCTGGACAGCACTGCCGGAACAAACGCCATTCTTACGATTCAGCTATCAGGCAGCATCATTTCGAGCCAGTTCACTTACTCCGAGTTTCCGGTTTCCGACTGGATCGACGCGGGATCTGTTGTCAACTACGTTTACTCCAGCCCTGTTCCAACCAGCAACCCTGAAACCCAGTTTGCACTGCAAAGCATCAGTGGAGCGGCATCTCCCTTTACTGTTACCGGAACCGGGTCAGTTACAGGGAATTATCTCTCGCAGGCAACTGCCGTTGCAACCTGCGCCGGGACATCACCCACTGATATCTGTACCGGAACCCCCAGCCAAGACGGCTCTCTCACGGCAATTTCAACTGCTACCGGCGTCAGCGTGTACATCACCGGGACTTCTGCAACCGGTACCGTTACTATAACAACTTCGAACTACGGAGACTCTCCTCCAGCAACTGGCGCGGATATCAGTCTTGGCGCGGCCGGCTACTACGACGTGGAGGTGAACGGTGCATACGACGGGATCGCCCTAGTTTGCATAACCACTCCAACAATCGTGGGCGCAGTTATCGTGTTCACAATGCAATACTGGAATGGCGAGTCGTGGGTTCCAGCAACCAACATTGAAATGATAGGAAACGTAATCTGTGGAGACATTCCGGTATCTGCCCTGGTTGGAACATCGATAGCCACGGGACCTCCCGCGGGAACTGCTCCATGTTCATCTCTCACCTCGTCATCCGACGATTGCAGCGGGATACCAAAGGACGGTACTTTGACTGCAACTTCGCTCGACACAAATGTCGTAGTCACAATCGAGGGTACGTCTGCCACAGGCTCGGTCACAATAACGATTGTAAACTACGGGCCCATTCCTCCAGCAAGTGGCCCTGATGGTACGTTAACCGGAGCGAACTATTATGATGTCAGTGTGAATGGCGCGACCGACGGGGACGCGGCTGTCTGCATTACAAACCCTCTGAGCACAGCCATGCATTATTTCACGGATGGCTCGTGGGTCAGCGCGGCTGGCATTTCGGTTGAAGGTAGCACAATCTGCGGCAACATTCCCGTCTCTTTACTCACCGGCACACCAATAGCCATCGGAACCCTTACGCCATCTTCGAGCGTTCCAGAGTTTCCGACTGTTCTGGGAATGTTCTTAATTATTCTAATGGGATTGCCGTTGTTGTTGGCGCTCAGGCGCAGGTTTTCCTGAAGCGTACATCGAAATGCATATTCGTGGCCTCAAGACTTTAGAAATTCTCTGACAAGTCTAGCGATTTCATCTGCCGCGGTGTCAAGCGCGAAATGTCCGGCGTCAAGAACATGAATCTCGGCACTAGGCACATCGTGCCGGTAAGCTTCTGGTTCCGAAAGCTCAAATGACAAGTCGTATTTGCCCCAGATGACAAGAAGCCGCGGCTGTTTCACGCGTAACCAGGCCTGCCATTTCGGATATGCCTCAATGTTTGTGCGATAGTCGTAGAAGAGATCGCTTTGAATATCTGCTTGTCCCGGAAGGTTCAGGAACGCGTACTCATCCGTCCAAAGATCCGGATCATATGATTCGACATTGGGGTCGCTTCCAACGTGACGCGTTCGGGTAGTGGACAGCGATAACAGGTTTGAACGAAGCGCAGTTTCGTTTGTTGCTCTATCTTCCCAAAAAGCTCGCCTTGTCTTCCAGTTTGCTCCCAGACCCTCATTGTGGGAAACGGCATCCTGAATGATCATGGCTTCGACCCTTTCCGAGTGAGCAAGTGCCATACGAAAGCCCACGGGGCCGCCGTAGTCCTGCACATAAAGCGTGTAACGCGATAGTCCAAGAGCTTCCGTGAAATGATTGATTATTGATGCGAAGTGATCGAAAGTATATGCGAAGGTCTTTGCGTCCGGCGCATCACTGTGGCCGAAGCCCGGATAGTCTGACGCGATCATATGATATTGATCAGCCAATCGGGTTAGCAGAGGCTCATACATTCTAGACGAAGAGGGAAGTCCGTGGAGCAGCAGGATGTTTTGTGCACTCCTAGGGCCGGCCTCCCTGTAAAAGATAGATAGTCCATCAACCTGTAAGTTGCGATAAAGAACTCGTCCCACCGGATTCGCGCTTTTCATTTTTAGAGTCTGCTCCTTTTGATCATCAATTTCAATCATCTATGCTAGATTAGGTTTTTACCTCGAAAATGACTTCCAGCTCGACGGGCAGAAGTCTTCTGAACCCCAAACACGTTTCTGAATAGCTCCGAAGCAACCTCGGCGACCTTGGTCTGATCGAAAAAATCCCCGAATGTCGCAACCGAAACTCCCAATCTCACTACACGGATCACTTTGTCCAGAGAACCAAGATGTTGCCTCGCAACAGCGAGGGTATTCAGAGTTGCTGTATAAGCAGCGCGACGCCCCTCTTCAACATTTAGCTCTTTGCCGAGTCGTCCCAGAAACTTTGGCTCATGACCCACCGAGGGAAGCATTCCGCTAAGAGACAGGAGATTTCCTGTTTGCACGGCGGGAACGTAAGCGCCGAACGGAGTCGGTGGAGGCGGTAGTTGAATGCTTAACTCTTGAAGCCGGACCTCCGGACTCGTTGATTTGGAATCGTCCATTATCATTCGTCTTTGATCGAGCTCATCCCGACTATCGCAACTCACAATGGCTCATGATTTTTTTGACTCACGCTTACCAACTCTTTGGAACAACGTAGGCATAATTAAGTGATTTGAAATTCGCGCTCTAATATTTGCAAATTAATTGGTAGCAATAAGGGCCCAGCAGGTATACAATACTGAGAAAGAGCCCCGTAGCTTAATCCATTTATCATCAGTTCTTTTGGCATCATGTCATATTCATGAGCAAGCCCAAAGTCTCTGTCGTAATTCCCACTTTCAACGAAGCCAAGAATCTTCCCAAACTCTTGGCTTGTTTAAAATCCCAAGACTACCTCGATTTTGAAATAATCATCTCCGATGGCAGATCCGCCGACCAAACTGTCGCGATAGCTCGGGAAAATGGGTGCTCTATTGTTGATAATCCAGCTCGATATGCCGAGATCGGAAAACTTTTAGGCGTAGGCAAGAGCAGCGGCGAATACATAGCTTTCATAGACGGGGATAATGAACCAGCATCCGCCACTTGGCTATCTTTGATGATGAAACCACTGATCGACAATCCGAGACTCGCTGGCTCATTTTGCCTTTACCATCCATCGCGTTTTTCAAAATTCGACTCTCACTACATGAACAAATACTACAGCCTGCTAGGAAACGACCCCATTTCCTGGTACATTGGCGGCATTCGACATACCCAGACGAATGGTTATCGCATCTTCAAATTCGACGAATACAGCTACCCGCTCGATCTAGCGCTAGCCAACGGGACCATAGTGAGGAAAAATCTCATTTCGTCTTTTCGATGGGATGATGACATGTACCCCTTGATGCTGCTTGTTAAGGATGGGAAAGAGTTCGCTTGTGTTTACGACACTTTTCTCCACCATCACCATCTCACCGATTTTACTTCATTCTGCCGAAAGTATACAACGCGAGCGAGGTTTCGCAACATTTACCGAAAGCAGATTACCAATACGCGATTGACGGGCCGAAAATTGCGTTTTGTCGAATGGTTAATGTACAGTTTGCTTTTTGTTCAGCCTGCTCGTGACATCGGCATCTTCTACAAACGATGGCCGGAACGATTCTGGTTGATTCATCCCCTGGCATGTGCTACACAAACTCTCATCTACACCATAACAAACGGCATCGGAATCATCTCAAAAGGATAAGAAGCGATGTTGATCCCGTCGTTACACTCTCGATGAATATCTGCCCTTTTCCCGAATCGGAAAAGGCTGGCGGTTTGAAGTCTAGAAGATCGGAGCAGTAGAATGGATTTCTTTCGCAAATTCCTCAAGGGATTCCGTCTGATGAATGGTTATGGTGTTTCTCTGAACCAACCCAGTATCCACCATTAATTTTCTGACAGCTTCGAAACTCGGCGACTTGACCATGAAGACCTTGTGCTCGGGCACCAGAATTCCCTCGAAGACTCGGTCAATCCCCAGCTTTCTCGCCATTTCGTTAAACTCCGGGAGCCTGTCAAGCTGTTTTCTCGCTATGGCGTTGGAATGTGGGCATAGATTTGGAGAGTGTTCAGCAATTACTACAAAAATCCATGATTGGTCAGCCTGATAGATAACGTCAGTCGCTTTGAAGAATATCAAGCCAAAAATCGCATGCAGAATCCAACAGCTTTTCGAGGTGCTAAGCGACCACTTTTCACTTTAAGAGCAAGATTGAAAGCTATCCGTTATTAACAGCTCTCGAATAGTAGCTACGTAAAAAGTTGAGAAGACTATATGCAAACTCTTAACCGAGACCTGATTCAAATCAAAATGGATAACAAACGTGAGGAATATTGGACTGCTCTTAGGGCTAGAGATCCAAGATATTATTCGCGATTCTTATACGGAGTAAAATCAACATGGATATATTGCCGACCTACATGCGCTTCAAAAAAGCCCAAAACACTGAGCTCAGTGGCCTTCTTTTCTGATTCAGCCTCGGCAAAGCGAGCTGGCTTTAGACCTTGCGAGCGTTGCAAACCGGATGAATCTTCATCTCAAACTGACACGATTCAAAAGTTGTGCGAATTCATAAACGAGAACTCGAAGGAGAAGTTAACACTTGAAAGGCTCAGCAAGGAATCTGGTTTCAGCCCTTTCCATCTGCAAAGATTGTTCAAGAAGGTGACGGGCGTTACTCCAAGAGAGTACGTCGAGGCGGTAAGGATTGCCAAACTAAAATTATCGCTAAAGTCCGGAAACTCGATCAGAGAGTCGACGTACGGTGCAGGATACAACACTTCGGGATGGTTGTACTTTCGCCCTAACAAATTGGGGATGAGCCCGTTGAAATACAAAAAAGGCGGAGAGGGACTGGAGATCAGGCATGTAATTTCGGATTCCCCTTTGGGGAAACTGCTCGTCGCCGCGACCGAGCGCGGTGTTTGTCTGGTTAGTCTTGCTGATTCGACTGAAAAACTCCTAGCTTACCTCCGGTCGGAATATCCGAAGGCTAAGCTTTTGGCTCATTCGGAAGTGCAAGGCGACAGGAATCTTTCATTTGCCGTTGACAGAATTTCCGAATATCTTGCGAATGGTACGGATCTTGAAAACTCGAATCTACCTCTCGATCTTCGGGCCACGGCATTCCAGCAGCGAGTCTGGAAGGAACTGCGCGCAATTCCGTACGGGAAAGTGAGGTCATACAGCGATGTCGCTAAGAGTATCGGACTTCCAAAGGCAATCAGGGCTGTTGCGAACGCATGCGCCTCGAATCCTGTTCCATTGGTTGTGCCATGTCACAGGGTCGTTCCGAAAAGCGGAGGAGTTGGGAACTACGGATTGGGAGTAAATCGAAAGAAGGTTCTGCTCGAAAAAGAAGGCGTTGACCTTGCAGCGCTGGAAAAAATGAGACGAAAAACTCGCGTATGAGAGAGGAGAAAGCCGCGCGCGACTCAATCGCGCACGCATCAATTTCTTCAAAGATACTGATGCATGCGCGGACCTACTCTCTCCTAATAATTCTGAGCGTAATATGGGGCCTGGCTTTTGTCGCGATCAGCGTAGCAGTCACCCTGATCTCCCCGATAAACCTAGCATTGCTACGGTGGTTCATCGCTTCAGCAGGGTATCTCATGATCCTTCCTTTCCTCGGGAAGACCAAAGTGAAGTTCGATTCGAAAGATCTGCCCAGGTTGCTGGTGATCTCCTTTGCGAACGTTCCCCTATATCACCTATCGCTGTATTACGGGCAAACCACCGTCTCCGCGGCTGTCGCAGGCCTACTTCTTTCAGTTGGTCCTGTATTCATCGTGCTCCTTTCGAGGCTGTCTCTCAATGAACCTATCGGAAGGAAACTCGCAATCGCCCTTGTTATCGCAACTGTAGGCACAGTCATTCTTTCGATCTCAAATGTTAGCGGGCCCTCAGCTTACTTGGGGATCATTGCGGTGATAATTACCGCTCTTGCCTACGCACTTTTTGCGGTACTTTCTAAGCCTCTAGTCGTAAAATATGGAGCTCTGCCAGTTGCGATACGAGCGGGCACTATCGGTACGGTCATGCTACTTCCCGTTCTCTCCCACAGTTTCGTTTCGCAGGTTTCAAAACTCTCTGCCTTAGGCTGGCTTTCCGTATTGTACCTGAGCATACTCAGCACAGTGCTGGGATATTCCATATTCTATACACTCGTGAGTAAAGGTACAGTCTCTAGACTTTCGATCCAGCTCTATCTGATTCCAATAGTTAGCGTTATAGGCGGAGCTCTTATTCTCGGCGAAAAAATAACCATTTTCACCGTAGCTGGAGGCGCGATTCTACTTTTCGCCGTCGGGCTTGCTACGCAAACACAAGCCAAGAAATAATGTCGGTTCTCACTCAAGTTACATTGGATAACCTCATAACCCCGACAGGCTGATTTTGCAACCATGCAACGAAACGTCACACTCCTAAAGCGTCGCAACGGAAAAACCACCGTGCCGCATCATGAGCAGCAATACGAATTTACATGCGGGCCCGCTTCGCTGATGATGATCCTCAAACACTTCGACAGAGGTTTCGTCATGAGCAAAAAAAACGAGACCGATATCTGGAGAGAAAGTTCGCTCGCGCCGATACCACCGACAAGCAGGTACGGACTCGCCTTTTCCGCCCTAAAGCGTGGCTATCGAGTTGAGAACCTTACGAACGTGAAGGGTATCGAGTACGTTCGAAAAACGCCGAGGAGGTTGACTGGAAGAGGAATGCGAGACTTTTTTGAAGGATTCATGGAAATGATGCAGGCGCAATTCGACGAGAGAAAAGCAAGGGCTTTTGAACTTGGTCTGGTGGAAAAATACCCTAAGAAAATATCCACAGAACAGATCAAAGACGCGCTCCAAAGAAAGGGTCTCTCGATAATGCTCACAAGCGCTAGATTTTTTGAAGATCAGGATTGGGCTCACTGGGTTGTTGTCACTGGCGCCGACGAAAATAATGTCTATATCAACGACCCCGCATCTGCCTCAAACAAAGGTCGCAGGGTATTTTCAAGGAAGGAATTCGAGAAGGTAAACGGTTACTACGGCGATCAGGTACTGATCTCGGTATTCCCTAAGCGCTGAAAGTCAATCCATCCAACGTGACTGAGTTAGACTCGTTAAATTGGTTTGCCCCTCTTGTCATCTCCAGAGTGACCGATACTATGAAGGAGCTGTTACCGTTAGGGGTGAAATAAGAGTTGAACTCCGCCCAGCCTTCTTTGTTGACATATTGCGCATTGCAGTAGCTTACAACTCTGGCGGAAGCAGTACTGTTCTCAACGGCGCGCAGATTGATTTCGGCGGGCGGGGTTTCTGCTTGCACCGAGCCGAGGACAGGCTTCGCGTTAGACTGGGAAATCGAAAAGGCCACGCAGTCGATTTCAAAGCCGAATGAGGTGTTCGACATGAAGTACAGACTTATCACTACCGGAGTCGCCGAATCGTTTATCGTGCCTGCCGCAACGGCAATTTCTCCGACGTTAACGCCGCTTTCGAGAATTCCCATTTGATACGCCGTTTGCGCGCCAGAGTTAGCGTAAGGAGCAAACCCCGTCAATTTAACGTCATTAGGGCTGGTCAACTTTGCATCGTATAAGACAGTTAGAGTCAAAGACACTACAATCAGCGCCGCCAGCGCAATCGCGATGATTGTAAGCAACTTGTTTTTCCGGAGGGCTTGCACTTTACAGCCTAGTTCGAACCAGTAATTTAACTTTGGTTGGTCTAGCGCGCTTTCGTCACAACGTCGACCAGCGCCGGTTTTCTGTCGACTTCGACGACGCGAAGCGCCCTCGTAACTGCGGGTGCAATATCCTCGGGCTTGGTTATCGGTCCTTCTCCCCAGACTCCTTGAGATCTGGCCAACAGTCCGAAATCGACTGCCGGGTCGTCGATGTCTCCGCCATTGTGGTAAACGCGGTCAGCGTCTCGCCCCCTCATCTCTGCCACTCGCTTATTGTGTTCTGCGTCATTGTAGTACAGTCTGTTGTTGAACATGACTATGAGCAGAGGCGCTCGGTAATGCGCTGCCGTCCAAAAAGTACCTGGTGTCATCAGTAAATCGCCGTCTGGCTGGAAGTCTATCACCAATTTCTTGGAATTTCTCAACCCCAGTGCCACCCCGACCGAAGCAGGGAGTCCCGAACCCAAGCCCGCGCCGCCATTCATACCAAGATAACAGCCCGGCTCCTCCCAGTCCCAGAGCTTGCGGGTCCATCCTGCCAGCGAGCCGTTCGCGATGACAAATGATTTACCTTTTATTAAGTTCCAAACTTCAGCCGCAAGTCTGGGGACTGATATTGGAGAGTCGTCCCACTGTGCTTTTGCTTGCTCCAAGTAACTTGCCCTCTCTCTTTGATGGCGCTCCATAACCTTCGCAGTCCGTTCCGAAACCTTCCGTGCGAGCGCGGAATCGCTCGAAACAATCCTCCTGCAAGTTTCCGCCAACTCAGGGAGAAGTTTTGACGTTTCTGCGAGAATCGAGAACTCGATTGGAACGAGTCCTTGATAGTCGTTCGACCAAGATTTCACCAAGAGGTCGTCCACCCCGACGGTCGCAATTCTGGTATCGGATCTAGTTGCCGATTTGATCGACCTTGTGGCCATGTCCATATTCGTAAAGAGAAATTCGAGTCGTCTCGAGTCAAGAGCCAATATCGTATCTGCTTCTCGCAAGGCGCTTTTTTCTGAATCGAGCGGGTGAGTGTTCGGAAAACTAAATCTGTCCATCGAATCCCAGACTCCGCTACCCGTCACCTCGGCGAGCTGAATCAGAGGTTGAACCGATGACTTGTGGCCTCCAGTGGTTCCGGCAATAATCAACGGATTTTGCGCTTCGAGCAAAAATTTGGCGAGCTTCTCCAGCGTCCGGGAGTCCACGGAAGGATACGAAGGGGGCGGATTGTCTTCTCTGTAGGAGGATTTTGACATCGCGGCTAGTTTTGGAGCTGCCAGTTTTTCTTCGAGGTACTCCATGTCGAAGTTTATGAAAACGGGCGCGGCCGGTTCTGTCACGGCTAAATTGTACGCCCGCACGAATGATTGGGGCACACTCGTGATTGCGAAGGGAAAATCGTCCCACTTTACGTAATTTCTGACAACATCGTTAGGTATGAGAGAAGTATGTATCCAATCAATCCACGGTCTTCGCTTGGAAGAATCCATGGTTCCGCATGCACCCATGATAATTATAGGAACACGATCGACCCACGCGTTGAAAATTGCCATCGTCGCGTGCAAAAGACCCACTGTGTCATGTACAAGAACCCCCATCGGTTTTTCAGTAGCTTTGGCGTAACCGTGGGCTATCGCCACTGCAATCTCCTCATGGCAGCAAGAAATCGTCTGTGGCCACTCATCGCCACCGTAGTTGACAATAGAATCCCACAGACCCCTGAATGTCGAGCCGATGTTCGCAGCCACGAACTCTATCCCGTATTCTTTCAGGATGTCGACTATGATATCCGATCCGTAAACGACAGTCTCTTCTTTGTCACTCGATTGTTTGTTCATTAACATTTTCTAAACTGACCCTAAGTATTCTTTCGTCCGGCGCGGGGCAGCTTAAAAGGATGATTTCGAAATCCAGCGCAAGGGATAGTTTTCCTACCTTCAAACCAATCTTTAAATTTGAAGCGCAGTCGTTTTTCATTCGTGGTAACGATCACGTACCGTCCTTGGAACGAGCTCGTAATCCACGAGATAATCGAGAACACTCCAGAAGAGCTTTACTCGTTTGTTGTCAGGCAGACCATGGCCATGGGCGGCGCCGGAATCATACCATCAATAAACTGGGCGGACGGAGTTGCTTTTGCTGTTGGACCAATGCCCGACAACGACGATTTGGTCAAGGACAAGCTAAAGGGAATCGTCCACTATGGATTGGTTCAGTACGCTCTCGTTCCTGACCACAGGGACGAGGTACGCGTTACGGTCGGCGGAGTGGCACATGTGGTTCGCCTACAGAAAAACGACAAGAACCCGATCTTTGTGGAACTCGCAAGATACCTGAAAAAGGGCGATTACAAGCAGACCTGAGACACTAGGGTAACCTTGCAAAAAGAGGGAAATAATACTCTTGACAGTAGCTGTAAGTATTGACCTCGATCTTAGCCAGACAGAAGCCTTTGGTCAAATAATGGCGCGGCTCAAGGAGAGTCTAGAGACAAAGGGAATAGAATTTGTTCCGGGTGCAGACGGCTGGGTAAAAGAAGGTGACACGGTTGTCGGTAAGTTCGTTCGATGGCAAGCGCCAACAATTGTTGAAATGGAGTGGCGCACCGCCGCGTCATGGGGATCCTAAAGGGGTAACCAAACTAAAGATAGAGTTCAATAAGATCGAGATTGGCAAAACAAGAGTCATCGTCGAAAACGAAGGCTGGGGTGGCGCTGTCGGGGACCATGCACTGCTTCTCTTGAGTGGTTTACCGACGAAATAGCTTCAAACCTTTTCAAAGCAACTTCTCCCGAGAGGTTTGTGGACTGGTTGACCGATAAGAGAGCTAGAAAGCCAAGCGGATTGGAATCAAGGCAGACCTACCGTGATCCCGTTTATCACAGGCCAAACTTTCTTGCGATACTAGATTACCTCGAGCTTGAAAGGAAAGATTATCTCTTGGAGGTAGGCTGCGGCGGTGGAGCTTTTCTCTTTGATGCCTTGGAAAGCGGTTGCAGAGCAGCCGCTATAGATCACAGTCCAGACATGGTAAAAGTTGCGAGTGAAGTAAATTCCGGGGCAATCAAAGAAAAGCGGCTAGGAATCCAAAAAGGAGAGGCAGAGTTCTTACCTTTTTTAGATAACATGTTTACATGCGCGGTGTCAACCGGAGTATTTTCGTTCATCGAACGTCCAGAGCTCGTAATGTGAGTTATACAGGGTTCTTCAAAGTGGCGGCCGGGTTGTAATTTTTATCGGTTCAAAGGAGCTCAAGGGTACACCTGCTGCTCCGGAGCCGATTGCCTCAAAGCTTCATTTTTACGAAGACGAGCAACTAGTTGAACTTGCCTCTCAAAGCTGGCTTCTCAAAAGCGAAGGTTGAGCGACCAAGCTTGGAAGAGTATGCCAAAAAAGCTAGGTTCTAGAGGAAGCAATGCCACTCTTTAGCGGTCCAGGGGGCGGTGGACAGTTTCTTTTGGCTTGGAAGAAGACCTAGAGCTGCTTTGTTTCTATTCGTTCGGTCTTCAAGATAACATCGCTCTCCAAGCGAATCAGTTTACTATCGAGCAAACGCTCCGCCTCCTCCTTCGACCTCGCCGAAACGGTTATTCTGGAAATTATCTCAAAAGT
>JASHPO010000005.1 GCA_030038075.1 Nitrososphaerales archaeon
CCGAAAACATGGACTTTGAATACGCGATTATTTTCTTCGCGCGATGTAGTTGAAGCCAGGTGACGCGGTTTCCGATCACCTCGAGGACCAAAGGTTTTCCGGAGAAGATGCTCCCGATCGCCCCGGCGCCAAAAGAAGTCTCCCTTTCAAGGATGACATCGATCTTCTCCCGCCTCACGAGCGATGCGATTGTAAACCCAGCGTAGAGCGCGAATATCGTCCGCAGGTAGATCGAGTACAGTTTCCATAATATTCTGGAAGTATTGCCGCGGTAAGAGCCTTTGGAGTCAGAGCCCGCGGCAAAGCTGGATCTCTTCGACGAAAAGAAAATCCCTCGGTGCAGTCTCAAGATGTCAAAGCCGGCGAGTTTAGCAGTCCTCGGCTCCGTAGAATCGGCGCGCCTCGCAACAACATATACGCCGCAACCCGAGAGCGCGAGGTGCTTTGCGACTTCAAAGACGTGAGTCGAAGAACCCCGATAGTGTGGAAGCGCAACGTCCACGGCCGCATAGCAGATCTTCACAGTTTTGAGAAGTTAGTGGCCGACGCTAGATAAATCTAATACGCTACCAGTCGGGATTTTTCTCAAAATCGCCCTTCACAAAGCCGGAACTCTCGAGCTTTGGAGGTCTATCAGCTAAAGAGTGCTTGCTTGCTGGATCTAGGAAAGATTCCGTGCGCGGATGGCGCTTCACGATCTCTATCGCGGTTCTGAAATTCACTCCATTGTACTGTGGCAGGTCAAACTCACGCAAAATCTCCTTTCCGATCGACCTCTCAACTAGAGGGCTTCCCGCCATGAAAAACATGGCCAACGCGTTCTGAAATTCGTCAGGGTCGCGAAGAATATCAGAAATTTTCACGCCGTGCGATGACTCCAGTTCCGAATAGTAAACTTCCTTCACGTTTTTTCCGAAAGAATCCAGGCCGCTATCGACCGCCCGCAGAATGCGCTTTTCCACCGCGGGAGGCAGCTGGCCATTTCCGTCGCCTTCCAAGAAATTGCTCCCCGTAGGCTAGCGCGTCATTTGCTTATAATTGATTTGAATTCCCAGTTAGGGTCAACGTGGAAAAGACTTCATCGCCGGATGTGATCACTGCGAGAGGTGTCGAGCTTTATTCCGAGGCCTTCCATGATATTCTGGGCAGTGTACAGCACCTGCCTACCGCGCTCCGTGACCTCAAGACAGAGCGAGCCGTCGCTGGTGGGAGCTATCTTGAGCAGTTTCCTCTCGATGCAGTGCTTTGAAAATCTCGCGAGCTGTATCCTGTTGATGTTGCAGTAAGACTGGATCTGCGCCGCGTAGCGGGGCTCGTCCGAACAGTAGTAAAGCATCCGGATCATGATATCCGCGTCGCTCTCTTCGAACATTTCAGCTTGCTCCGCCTTCAATCCGAGTTCTATTTGAAAGGGAGCCGACACGGCCGAGCTCAAGCGACTGGGCTATAAAAGCGCGAGCTTGTTTCCAAAAGCGGAGAAACGCAATTCGTTGAGTGTTGGCAGCTCCTGACGTGAAAAGCATAGTTACAGTGATAGTCGCTGGGGTATAGAAGATTTTGCACGAAGGCCGATATCCACGGAATGCCTTATTTCTCTTGTTCGCAAAGGATTCTTGGAATAGGCCCGGCTATATTTTGAATTACACCGAGAAGCTTAGAGACCGAAAACTCGTAAACCTGGCCTCCCAGCTTAAAGGACCAACACTAGTCCGCGTCGACATCAACCTGCCCTTTCAAAACGGAGTCATCGCCTCAGACGCGATGCGCATGAAGGTGTATGCGAACATCGCCGAGCTCTACGCATCATACGTTCCTCTGGTCATGTTCGGTCATCAAGGGAGGAAGGGCGACGAAGATTTCTGCTCGATGAAGCCTCATTACAAATTATTGCTGAAGCTCACAGACAAGGTCGAAATCGATTTCGTGGAGTACCAAGACATCTTCACGGCGGCAACTCAAAAGAACATCAAGGAGCTAAGGCCAGGAAACATCCTACTGCTCGATAACGTGCGGTATTTCGATCATGAAATGAAGTTTGACCCGCTGACCTCGCCATACATAAAGTGGTTCAAGGGGGTCATCCAAACTTGCGTCAACGACGCGATCCCTGCCTGGCACAGGGATAATTCCAGCCTGATGTGCCTTCCGAGCATTGCACCGACGTATATCGGCATAAGATCCTCGTTCGAGCTTAGAAAGCTCGAAGAGGTGAAAAACAGCACGATGAGCAAGGCTCTGATCACTGGCGGAGCGAAGCTCCAGAAGATTTCAGATCTCAAGAAAATCTTCGACGCCGGCGTCGATGGTTTTACCGGCGGACTCGTCGGACAGCTCGTCGCGCGAGCAAACGGTTACGACCTCGGCGAGACCAACAATAACTATCTCGCGAGGAGATTTTCGCCAGAGGAATTTGAGGACGCAAAGATGGTCCTGAAGATGAAGGTGAAGCACCCGATCGACTTTACGGTTGTTTCTAACGGCACCAAAGAGTCCGTTGAATTGAAGGATCTCCCGAAATCCAAGGGGCAGATAGTGGACATCGGGGACGCTACCGTTGACTCTTACGCGAGAGACCTTCAGGCTCACGAAATCAGGATCCGCGCGGGGCCTCTGGGAATATACGAGAAGGGATACGACAACGGGATCGAGCTCACAAAGAGAATCGTCGGCGACGGGCTTTACTTCCTGGGCGGCGACACTTCTCAGGAAGTCATCGAGGGAAAACTGGAAGATCACATAGAGAGCGCGGGCGGCAATATCCTAGTCAGCGGAGGCGCAGCGCTTCACTACCTGGCCGACGGCAATTTTCCTTCGGTTGATGAGATTCTGAAGAGACCCATCGAGCTCTCGCACTGATCGGCGACTTTTCCAAGAAGAGTAATGAATTCCGATATATCTCGAGATCCGAGATTTCTTTAAGCCTAACTGAATGTTCTTAAGACCCAGAGCCCGAATCTATATTTGAGGTTTGAATCTTGACAACTCGTCTCTCGATATCAACTTCACGGAGAAACTATGATCCTGGGCTTTGTATTACCTGCCAGAAGATCGGATGTGCTCATCCTAAAGTTGCGAGGACAAGGTACAGCGACTGCGAAACGCACTTTCAGAAAAGGGTCGCAAGGTTTCTGAATACCGGCGTAACGGTTCTTTCAAAGACCTCAAAATGGCAAATTCTGGCGCGCACAGGCCCCTAGCCAAACATTACTTCTTCGAAGAAAGCTTCAAAATGATCCAGAGCTGGAGGGGAAAGGTCCAGGCCGCATTCACAAAGAGCCATAGAAATAGCGAGGCAAGAGTAGGGTCCACCAATCCGCTCAGCAAGTCGGGGTCAAGAGCTTCACACTATAAACTTCGTGAAGCTGAAACTCACGCACGTGAATTTGAAATTCACATCGCCCTCATAAAACGATAAAGCGAACTTTTGTATCCAATCCTTGGAATGAAAAAGGCGATTGCTTGGAGGAGGAAGAGGCGACTTTTAGCAATAGTAGCGGCGGCAGTCTCCTTGGCTCTAGCGAGCGCTCTAGTTCTATCTCAAACAACCCATGGGGAGCACGTTTCGACGACCACCACCAAAAGTACGTCTCTCTCGGCTTCCTTCGCAGCGTCAGCCGCGACATACGTTACTAACAGCGCGCCAAATTCAAGCGAATGGCTCATCGTCCAAAGCATCTCTTCTCCTCTCTCGGTCTCTACGAACAACACCGGCGCCGTTCCGGAATATACAAACCTCGCCGCACTGAACCAGACCAAGATTGGAATCTACTGTGTTTCAGTTGACCAGTCGGGAAGCTGCGCCGAGTTTAAACAGTATTTACAAACTGGATGGTTCTGGGACAGCTCGGACAAGATTCTATACATTCACTACGTGGGCGGACGCGACGTGAAGATTTCAGTGTCCACGCAGAATGTCCACGACTAGGCAAGATGCGAGTCCAAAGGGTTCCAGATCGCGCAGAGCAAGAATAGACCGACAGGAACTCTTAGGATCGACGAGACCGGCAGAGAGACCGGAAAAAGTGCTAACGACGCAATTAGGTAAATTCCGGACACCAATAGCCAAAACGAGGAGACGCGAAATTTCAAAGGACTGCCTGAATTCAATTGCATTTGATCGGCTGTTAGGGATTCTTTCCGAATGCTCGGGAGTTGAAATCGCAGCTTTTGGAGAAAAGACGTGCGAATTCGCGAAAGGAACGGTCCTCCAGTCCCTGATGCCAAGAATCAGATGCCCAGTACTAAGTGTAGATCTGGGCCCTAGATAAAGTACGCCTAGCGCAGCCCGGCATATCCATGCACGCAACAAAGTAAGCTCGAACCACGGGCGCCTTTTATCTTCGAGGAACGTTCGGCTTCGTTACGCTGTCGCACAAAAGACTAGTCTCATTAAGGTTGGCGTGGAAACCGGTGTAGCGCGGGAAATGAGATTAATTGCCGACTAGCGTGTGGAAACGCATTATTGCATAGTGTCCGCGCGAGTTCCTTTTCCGGAAGTGTGTATGCTGTCTTCAAGACTTTGGATAAGACTCGTGTAGACCTTTCTTCCCAAGGCCGTGTGAATGTACTTTCGGGAATCTTTGCATATCAATCCAAGGTCAACCAGCTCCTTCAGATGGACGTAGTAACGCTTTCTGGTAAATCCGTGCTCTTCAAGAACGCTCGTCGTCGCATCAAGGCCATGCGAAGCCAGCTCGAAAATCTCAAGCGAATCTCTGTTTGCGAGCGCGGAGAGAATTGCGATTATGAACTCCTTCTCTCGAAGCTTGTGGGTTCCGTCCGGAATTACCTGATTCTCGTTCGTTCTTGATTTTGTCGTGGACGCAGCTTGCATGTTGAGAAGTAGACTGTTCGGGCATTCAATATGGAATTTCTCCCTTTCCGGTAAATTTCTCCGTTTGGGGTTACTAATTCGGAAAAGAATCGAAGCCGCTGTAACACGCACTCACAGCGTATACTGCGGTCCCGGCGATGACAAAAATTGCGAGAGCTCATCTCGGACGTTCCAATTTACGAAGCAGAAAGTGGATTTCCCAGTCACGCTTCGCGAATCGGAACCGGATCGAAGTTACTGCCAAAGGTTCCTTGAGACTATTTGCTCAGCACGACATCAACGAGCCCGAGGCGACCAGAGTTTAGCGCGCTGATAGCATTGCCCAGTTCATCATGGAGTTTGGCGGGATCGTCGACTTTGGCCGCGTAGCCACCAAATGAAGTGACAAAGTCAGAAAAGTTTGGCACGGAGATGTCTACCCCTAGGAACTTTCCAGACGTGACAGCCGCGCCCTTTGGATACTCCATCGTGTGGGACATCTTCATCGAACCGTACGAGTGGTTGTTAAACACCACTATCAGAATCGGCAAGTCATACCCCTTCGCGGCACCCAGCGCCTGAATTATAGGGTTGTAGAGCAACGCGCCGTCCCCTTCAAGGCAAGCTACGAACCTTTCAGGCAGCGCCATCTTCACTCCGAGCGCCGTTCCCAGTCCCAAGCCCAGTCCACCTCCTCCCGGGTGAAAGAAACTCTGCGGGTTGTCTCTCAATATGAAATTTCTCGTCAAGTCGCCGTGAGTTACGGTTTCTTCGACGTAAACCGCATCCTTTGGCATGACTTCGCTCAATACGTGGCATAGCCAGACAGGGTCGATCGGCCTTTTGTTTTTGGCTTGCTCAATCGCGAGCTGCCTCGTTTCGGTTTTTTTCTTGTATTCTGACTGCCATCGAGCCAACCTCTCATTTCTCTTGTTTTGATCAATGTTGTATTCGCCGCTTTGGATTCTTTCGACCAACTTTTCCAGGAAAAGAACTGGGTCAGCCCTGACGTAAGTGTCCGCGTAGAGTGGCTGGTACGGCATGTTAGGCCGAAACGGACAGGAATCAACTACGGCAACCCTTGCGTTTTCAGAAGGAACAGAAGACTGCGGATACCATGGCGCCCGGTCAGAAATAACTAGGAAGAAATCAAAATCATTCATGCGAGACTTTAGATCTGATCCCAGATGAAGCGGATGCTCGGTTGGAAAGTTCGAATATCGTGCGGGTTTCTCAATCACCGGAACCGCTAGCAGTTCACAGAGCTTATGTAAATTTTTGAACCCATCAGCGGACTCTCCCAAGCTTTCTGTAATTACAACTGGACTGGAACTTTGAGAAAGCCACTGGGCAATCAGGTTCACCTGTTGGGGATCGACGAACTGCTTGTAATCAACCGAGACAGGCGCGCGTCTCCTAGGCTGAAAGAAAGGTTTCAGGAGCAGTTCGAAAGGTACGGAAATTAGAACGGGGCCGCGGGGCGATTGCGAGGCTATTTCCCCAGCTCTTTCTACCATATTGTATAGCGTGCGGTAATCTTTCACGGAAGAGCTCCACTTTACGAAAGGCTCTGCAAATCGTGTGGGTCCATCGACAACGCCGAGATCGGTGAGCCACCAGCTTCCCTTGTCACGTGTACTGTCTTCGCCGAAGCTGGCGGACTCTCCTACGCAAATTACCATCGGGATTTGTTCAGAAAACGCTGCTCTGATCGCCATCGAGCCCTGAAGGAGTCCAACCACCGTGTGAAGTACGACCGCCTGCATGCGTCCGCTGGCCTTCGTGTATCCCATCGCCATCGACACTGCGAGGCTTTCGTGCCAGCAGTCGATATAATTCGGTCCCTTCTTTCCTTGAATTCTTTGTCTAGAAAGCGCTTCCCATATCGGAGGCCACTCTGATCCCGAAGATGAGATTACATACTCAATTCCCAATTGTCTGAAAGCTTCAACGATTGCCTCGCCGCCGTCCAATTCACTTTCGATCAATCTTGCTCGCTCAAAGGACAAAGCTAGTTATTATTAGAGTTAACTTGTTTTTCCAGACGTTCGATTTATTTTTTAGAGGCCGGAAAATCTAGTTTAGAGAAAAATCGGCAAGAGTAAGTATTCTGCTAAACTGAGACGGAGTTTGGGAACATCCTTTTTTACTACGAAGATATTTGAGACGGACGCTGAATTCGATGCAAGTAGATTCGTCGGCACGATCGGTATCATCCGGTGGGCAGCTGCCGCCGTATACTAGGAAGTTGCTGACGTGGAGCTTCTTCGTCGGGGTAATCCCTCCCATTGTCTTGGTCGCAGCTGTCGCCGCGAAGAGCCTGTATCTTCTGGACTATGTCCACGTTATTTCCGGAGCAACGTGGACCGGGTTTGACGTCTTTAGCGGAGTAGTCCTGACTAGAATTATGAGGACGCTAGATATTCCGGCGAGGGTCGAGATTGCCAAGAGACTTACTCCGACTACGTTCTTTATCGTGCCATCACTTGCTGCAACGGCAATAACTGCGGGCATTTACTTGGCGCAGACAACGGGCAAATTCGATCTGAGCTCTCCTTGGATTATCGCAGCCGGAATAATCGTTGTAATTCTTGCTGCGCAGGGTTTTGGTATCTTCATGCCCAACGGCCTCAGAATATTCATCGAGCTCGCGAAGGTAAAGCCCGACACCGCCAAAATAGCGAAGCTGAACCTGAGGAATATTCGTCTTTCAGGTAGCCAAGCCATATTCCAGCTCCTGATAATTCTGATAATGGCGCATCTTGCGATTTACTAGGTTCGAGGAAAGAAAAGCTTTGAACGTCGACGCGCTGATTGCGGTGGGAGTTTTCGCCGCTGTACTATTGTCGATATTCAGCGCCCTGTACGTGAGTGCTGCAAAAAGCCACTCTCGCGGAGAAATGGGTTTCGACGGAATCAGGATACTTCGCTGGGCTCTCTTGGGTCAAGTTGTGATTTATCTCATTTTGGCCGTTACGGCGGTGCTGAGTTGACTCCTGAAGGCAAAACGGGGTTTGCCTTTCCCGTATCGCGGGAGGTCGTTCCAATCGAGAGCCAGCTAAGTATTTAACGCGGACAAAGGTTGACGCTAGCCGTGCAAACAGAGCTAAAACGAAGTTGGGGTGTTTCGGTGCCCTCTGGACTTGAGAACGCAGTCCAGCAGGCAGAGGAAAGAGGCTTTCAGGAGATGTTCATCTTCGATTCAGACTGCCATCAGATGGAATCTTTTAGGACAATGGCAAAGTATGTCAAAGATCCACTGAAGAATGTGCTTCTGCAGCCTGATCCGGAAGTTGACTATTTCCAGAAGGCCCTCTATGATAGATTATCCGGAAAGTGGGGACAGGAGGTCACTCGCCACATGAGAGGAGTAGAGACTGTAAAGAGGCCCGAAACTTCAGAGTCTCGTGCTCCCTTCCAGGAGGCTGAGGAATTGATCGGGATTTATACCGAGCTGATGCATCGAATCGGGATCAAATCTTCGATAGTGCTTCCGACGCAGATGCTGGGAGTGAGCTCACTTCCGGATATCGAAGTGACCGTGGCGAACGCCTACATTGACTACATGCTCGGCAATTTCTTGGGCAAGTATCCAGAGTTCCTGACTCTTGCCTATGTCCCAACTAACGACCCGTCCAAGGCAGTTGAACTTCTTGACAGAGTAGCCTCCGAGAAAGGAATTGCAGGGCTCATGATACCAGGACAAGCCCAGACGCTTGGAGGGAGCGATCGCTTGGATTCAATTTACGAGCTCGCGCAGAACAAAGGTTTGCCTGTCTGCTTCCACGGCGGCAGATCGGGATTTCACGACACGTACAAGGGAATGGAATTTGTCGGGGCTCACGCTCTCAGTTTCCCGCTGTCGGTCATTAGGCATCTCACGTCGATTGTTCTTTCCGGTGTGCCTGTCAGATTCCCTAGGTTGAGGTTTGTCTTCATGGAAGGCGGCGTGACTTGGATTCCATGGCTTTACAACCGGCTGGACGATGAGTATGTGAAAAGAAGGATCGAAGCCCCACTTTTAGAAAAGCTGCCCAGCGAGTACATGAAAGAATTCTATTACACCAGCCAGCCGCTCGAACAGTGTCATCCCGAGATGCTCGAACCAATCTTTAATATGATGGACTTTGAAAATCATCTACTATACGCGAGCGACTATCCGCATTGGGATTTCGACGTTCCGAGCGTGATTTATGATCTTCCATTTCTCTCGGAATCGGCAAAGAAGAAAATACTCGGGGAGAATGCTCGGAAAGTGTTCAAGTTAAATAATTAGCATTTGAGGGAAACGGTAAGCTCAAAATGACAGCAGTCCCAGTAGCAAAGACAAGCCAGATCGAATAGCTAAAGCCATTTGTGATAAAGACTGACGATGGGCGAAAGATCGGTATTTACATGTTCAACGGCAAGTACTACTTCTATGAAAACGTCTGCGCTCATGAAGGCGGCCGGTTGTAGAGGGAGTGTTTGTCGGCACAATACCTGCGAATTCGATCCCGTCACGGGCAAGAGACTGAAGGAATATTTCTCCGCCGAAAAGTACGACATCATCTGCCTTTTGGCACGGCATCCAATACGACCTAGAAACTGGAGTATGCACCGACGATTTCAGAATGCAACTGACTTCATACGAGGTCGTAATTGACGGAAGATGTGAAAGTGGAGCTGTAGATAATCAAATATTCGAAAAAGGAATCTTTGCAACGGTCACTTGCGCTGAATGCTTAAATAACGCAGTTCGTTGCCAGAAACGTCGTGAAACTCCAGTTGGGCGTATTTAATAGTAAAACGCCCGTTGTTTTGTCTGTCCTAGCCATCCTAGTTTTATCAGGATGTCTGCCTTTGGTCTTTTCTCCGCGGGAAGCCGTCGCCGCGTCTGGGACTAGCTGCCCGTCAAACGAGATTTTCACCGAAGGCGTTCTCGGAGGTCCACCAAACTCGATGAATTACATGGCAGTTCATAGCGCGGCCTCAGCGGACACTGCGGGAAACATGTGGCTCAGGCCAAGCTATCTTACGGCGCTCAACGGTACGCAATATTACTTTGACAGCGTTGCAGAAAGCGTCACTTCAAATGCAAATTACACCCAGTGGACGTACGTGATTAATCCAGACAGAATGTGGTCAAACGGACAGCCCGTTACATCGGCAGACTTTGTTGCGACCTATAGCCCAACATATGCATTGAATCCAACATACGATACGGAAGATCTCAGAGCGGAAATTACTAGCGTCGTCGCTGTGAATAGCAGTACGGTTGTCTTCAACCTTAACAAATCAGACGCTGCCTTCCCGGTTGAGCTAAACGGCAACAACGAGTCACCTCCCGTGTCCTCGCAGTGGATTCAGCAGGGTCCTAGCGTCACAGGATTTGGTATGACAGACATTACTGATGGACCTTTCTATGCTTCCAATTACACTGCCGGCTCGAATCAACTGGTAATGTACAGGAATCCATACTTCTCGCCGGCTCCGCAGATTTGCGAATTTGTTTACGATTTCGTTCCGGCGGATTCCGACATTCCCCCACTTTTGGAAGCTAACAGCGTCGATTTGGCCCAGATTGACCAAAGCGCAGCCTCATCCCTATCATCTGTATCGTATCTCAAGTTCCTGCAATATCCTGCCATCGAAGAACTGACCTTGAGCTGGGATTTGGAAGTTTATCCCTACAACATGACCGCGTTCAGGCAGGCAATCGCTTACGCAGTTAATCAGAATGATATTCTCAGTGAGGCGTTTGGCGGACTGGGATATACCGCTTTCAATGCGGAAGGAACCGTTCCCACACAATCCGTCTGGTACAATCCTAGTCAGACGACTTACAGCTACAATCAGTCAGAAGCTCTGACCCTATTGCACCAGATTGGATTCACCGGCGGTGCCAATGGTGCCGCTCTAAAGTTCCCGAACGGTACATCGGTCACGCTGACGCTCTGGGCCGCGAACGACCAGACCGGTGGAGTTCTCGCTGCGCAAATCGTAGAACAGGAACTATCGAACATTGGCATTACAATCAATTTGATTGTAGCTGCCAAGAGCACTATGATCGGAGATTCTTATTCAAACGTGGACAACATCGATCACGAGATGATGATCGAGACAAATGAAGCCCAGGCTCCCGGTGTTGCTTACGACGATGGTCTTCCGGGCTGGACAGAAGGATACATCAACTTCCTTGCCGAGCCGACGTGGCTACCTCTCGGCGCCCCAGAGAACGATTACAACGGTAACCTGAGTATACTCCAGAGCACGACCAATCCAACGCAGGTGAAGGCGGCCATAGACAACATCCAGGCATTGAACGCGGAATACCTTCCAGTCTTTTTCCTGTCTTTCCCTAACTTCGTCTTCGCAGTGAGCACCACGAGATTCACGAACTTTGGCGCACTATCAATTCAGCAGGCCGAAGAGAACAGCGTGGCCTATGCCGAAATCACACCAGTAGGAGTTTCAACTTCAACGAGTACGTCGACAACTACCTCAGTTTCGGCCAGCACAACTTCGTCCGTTGCGAGCGCCAGTAGCATCACGACTAGCACTTCCGCTTCAAGTAGCACCAGCAGCAGTATATCGATTGGCTCATCGTACTTGCTAGTCGTCGGAACAGTCGTAATAATCCTGATCGCGCTGTCACTCGGCTACTTGTTCTCTCGCAGACGTATCGAACCCGAGTAAATGGCGTTCTCTAGAAGCTCCTGGAGATGTTCTAACACTTTTTCCACTAGTGTCGCGAGTACTCTGACTGGTTGACTACGAGAGCTTGACCCAAAATGGCTTCTCTTTGAGCCAAAACCCGCTCGAATTCGGATCGTGTAATGTGAGTCAATCCTGCATCGCTGATCAATCTGTAGATATTTTCAGCTTCGTCCTTCCTCGGAGGAGGCATCGGCGGTCTCATGAACGGATGCGGAATCAACCCTCTAATCCAAGTTGCAAGTTTGTATCGGATGTGTAGTCTGCCCGAGTACGTGACGATGTAATTTTGAATCGGAACTATCTGCTCCGCAAATATCGTTTTCACTTTTTCTAGGTCTCCTGCCTTCCAGGCGAGGTCGTGTTCGATCGTGGGCTCTTTCAGATAGTTGTAACCGCCCGACACTGCACCATCCACGAGATTTAGGAGTCTCGCCGTGTGTTCGGCATAGTGAGGCGCGTTAAGAATCCCCACGTGCCTCGGGAATGATCTTAGAAAGTTTGCAACTCTAAAGTGGGCCCCGTAGTTTCCTGAAATCATCTTCCAGCCCACGATGCTCGGAATCGCTTCGAGCATCATCTTCACGGTCGGAATCGGGAGACCTCCGCCCCATTCTGAATTCCACGGGGCAGCGGCGTGAATTATGAGCGGCAGCTGGAGCGGTTCGGCAAGAGCCTTTACGTGGTTTGTCCAGATTTCCGGATTTCCAACGCCGTCTATTGCTGTCGAAACCTCCATGGTTCCCGCTGGAGGAAGAACAAGCAGTCCATCCACGCCAACTTTTTTGGCGCTCATTGCGGACTCTATGCATTCTTCTCGCCTGACACCGTAGTAGCCCGAGAAAATGGGCATGTCGCCAGGCCTTTCCTGAAGGGCGATTTTGATAAGGCGGTTTCGCTCCTCCTGCGTCAGGTAAAACACCTCGCCTGCTTCCGGTACTGCGATCAGTGCGCCGCCGGTCTTCAAAAAGTCAGCAGATCGTGTAAAGTATCTGACGAGCTCGCGGAAAGCATCTTCATCGATTTCAAGGCCATCAGACTTGTAAGGAGTCACAAGTGCGCAAAAATTTCTGTCGAATTTTTTCGTATCAAGAACAGGAATTGCCATGACGCTCCAGATTTTGGACGAGTCAGGAATCTTATAAGCGTATGAATCCGGAAAGAGGCCGAAAGCGGCGAGTCTTCATCCAAAAGGTACTAGGGCCGTTGATTTTCCGCAAATTGTTCTGAAGGAACCTACTTAAGGGAATTATCGGCAGCTAGCGTTTTAGCTGAATGATTTAATTAATCATTGAATGAACAATCTCTTTTATGCCTGAGGAAACCTCGGAAAAGAATTTCTTCACAGCGTTCTGTAATAGCGCTCTAAACTTACTGTAGCGTTTCCACATGCATTCAAACAGAACGTTCTTGTTAGGATGAAATAACCCCTCTCTTCGGTTTCTTAAAATGCGTTATATCCAATTGAGATGCATCGAAACTCGCGGGCCAGAGAAAATTGTCTAGTTTCTGTAGAATCTAATCGTTAATTCGTATTTGGACTCCACAACGACTAAGGTTATCTTGGGCGCACTCGAAAAAAGAAGAAAGGACTGCATCAGATTGCCCAAGCAAGCATTAACTCAAGAAGCGAGAACTGTCAGGAAGCAGAGGGCTACGGGAAAAAATGCGAATGTATCAACTGAATCTTTCCCAGAGGTTGACACTGTCACTGAGAACCCGCCAATCGAGCTAGAGTCCGTCACAACGGTAATAAGATCGCTGGCGGAAGAGGGCCATCAGACTTCGGATCTCCTTGAGCTTGAAAGGAATTATTCGGCGGAGGTTATAGGACAATTCAAGGAAATCATGAAGTCAGTAGACGCGTCATTCCACGTAAACAACGGAATTGGTTCCGGGAATTTTTCGCCTTCATCCGAACAGATCCTTACATCGGAAGGCGTGGTTTGTCTTCTCGACACTAAAGGCAAGGTCATCACCCGAAGGCCGCTTGAAGAACTCCAAATCGATACCGTGTTGAGCATAATCGGCGAGGTTCTCCCTGAAGTGGACAATCGCCTGCAGAAAAAGCAGGGCGAAAGACTGTCGACGATAGAAAAAATCATCAAAGATCTGAAGAAAATTGTCGGCGCAGATGGTGTTGTTCAGTAGAAACTGATTAACACTAACACCATCTATTTGTCGAATACGCTTACTATTCGCTCGCAGTTATGGTTGTTATCTCCGCTACAAAAGCGACTCGCTTCTCTTCAGAAGATCGTCTTTTGAAATCCTGTATGGGATAATATCGTGGCACAACTGTCAGCTAACAATTCAATATACCTGTCAGAGTCATATTCAGTCGTTTCAGCGGATAATTCTTCGGGCGTCGACCGATTCTGACCTTTGCTCTTGTACCTAGTGATTATGTATGAGATGGATTGACCAGTTGGAGTTTAAGGCCATGTTTCTCTAGCTCAAGAGCTGCATTGCTGCCTCTGTTCGATTCCACTCACCTTGATCTCTTCGTTCGTAAAACATCTATCAAAGGTTTCCAACGAATCAGGATATCTTCCTTTGAAGCATAGTAGAATTGGATGCTGCTCAGGCATTTTCCAATGCTCGTGCTTACGGAGTCTTGAAGTGCATCCTGCACAAGCGCGTAATTTGAGTCCCACAAAGCGACACTGGTCGAACACGAAGGTGTTCGCCGCGTCGAGATGTAACCTTCCAAATAGTCGCTGCATCTTCCTTTCCCAAAGATCTCGCGAACAGTGTTCAATGTCGAAACGCAAGCTTCTCCGAAAGGACCTCCATTTGCTTCAGAATTTTAAATCCCTATTAGGAATTCGTATGGCGGTCCCAGCCCACTTATAATACAGCCATACATTCTCTTTGCTTCGAAAACGGATGTCTTCTCAACCCCAGCAATCAACGGATTTTCAGGAGTACATAGTTCAAAATGACGAATCGGGCGTGTGGCGGAAGTGTCCTTTCTGCGGACAAAAAATCTGGGACGGTCCACATAACAAGTCGGCATCAGGATTTCTTTTCCACCTGAATACGAAGAGTGGGGCCCACTCAGAAAATCCAACGTGGAGGGCTAAATTCGCAAAGGGCAGCTGGCATTTAAGTACTCACTGATAGTTCAAATCTGCTTCTAGAACCAGCCTGCCCTTTTGAATAAAGAGGTCAACACGAGGGAGATTACAATCATGCCGGCTATCAAAGTGTAGAATCCGTACCAGACACCGCTTCCCGGCTCGAAAAATCCCGCGGTAAAGTTCATCCCGTAGATGCCAGCCAAGAGTGTGAGCGGCAAGAGTATTGTCGCCACGATAGTCAGGACCTTGATTATGTTGTCGGTCGATGTCGCGAGCATGCTGACGTAAAAATCTCTGACGTCACTCGTCCTGTCGCGGTTTGCGTCAATAGTCTCAATCAATTGAAAAGTGTGGTCGTAGATGTCCCTGAAATTTCGCAAGCTTGAGTCAGACACATAAGGAACTACGCCTCTCATTATCATGCTGAGCATGTCTCGTGTGGGAGACAGAGATTTCCTCATGAACATGAGTTCGGCTCGAAGCCCGCCCATGAGGGACATGATGTCGCTAACGTTCTCGGTTCTCCTCTTCCTAGTCTTGAAGATCGTAACCGCTTCTTTCTCGAGCCTCTCGATTTCATCTTCGATGGAATCTAGCATGGGATAAAATGCGTCAACGGCGGAGTCTAGGAACACGTAGTACAGAAGATCGGGAGTTGGATTAGCGGAAAGGGGCGAGAGACTCCGTGTTCTTATCCTGCTTTCGGCCTGTTTTATGATATCCGAGTCGCTGCGATGCACGGTAATGAGCCAGCGATCGCCGAAAAAGACGAAAAGCTCGATGATGCCGAAAGTTTCCCGCCTGTCAACATTTTGGGAAGACCCGACCGGCACGTGGATCACGCTGAACACGCTCCCAGCATATTCTTCCACTTTGGAGCGCTGGTTTCCATGGATGATATCCTCGATTGCGTACGAGTCAAGCTGAAATCTCTTCTGCAATTGATTCAGCTCCTGCTCGGTCGGGCTCTCCGCATCTACCCATACCAGCTCATTCTCTGGAATGATTTCAGGAATTGTCTGAAGGTTTTGTGAGGCTGTTTGCGATCCCTGAAGAGAGCTGATTGTGATCATTGGGCATTCGCCCTTAATTTCATAGAAACGAGCCAAGAGTTCAGGTAATCGCTGGGGTCGAATGGTTGAACTTTGATCACCCTGCTGTCTGAGGACAAGTACTCGCTCGTTCTTCTGCCCGGACTCAAGAACAGAATCGCGGCCTCGCCATCCTTGAGTGATTCCGAAATGGTTTTCGCGACGAACTTTTCTCTTTCTATCATGCTCTGCGCAAGGAGATCGTGTGTAGTGCTAGACTCATCGCCGTTTTCGAGCATCCGCTGCCAAGAAGCAGTCTCTTCGATGAGAATGGCGTCTTCCGTCGCTTGAAGCTGCGCTTCGATTCCAACAATGAAATCATAAGCCTTCTCATTCGTTTTCCTAACAAAATCGTTCGCTTCCGGCATCCGTTCTTTTGTCAACGAGTCAAAGTACATCTTCTGGATGTTCAGTTGCGGGCCAAATTTTCCTTTGACGTAATTCCAGAAGTCTGCCGAAACTTGTTCAAAATCGCCGGGGAGACTAGGGTTAATTTCGGCCATATCGTCTTTCGTGAACATGAGCGGTACTACGAAAATAGTTCTCATTTGTTTGGAAAACACCAGCGTAAAAGTTGCAAAAGGATGATTTTCTTTTATATTTCAAGAGTATCATCGAGAGATTCAGGCAGCTTTTCAGTTATCAATGTTACAAGTCATTTGCTATAGAGCTGGTTGTATGAACCTGAATCAATATCAAGGCAACACAATACTGTTTCAATCAGCTCTTTCGTGGTGAAGGGCTTGTTCAAAAACCCGTCGAACAAGTTCTTGGCGTCTTCCGGGATTTCGTGAGCTGTAGTAAGAATTATTTTAATCTTTGGTTTAAATGACCTAATTGTTCTGGCAGCTTCCACGCCGTCCATCACAGGCATACGCAGGTCCGTGATAACGAGGTCCGGCTCGTATTCTTGGTCAACGTTCCTTGCAACAAATTCTGCAAGTTCCTTTCCGTTTTCAAATGTTCTTGCTACTGAAAGCCCTGCCTCCGAAAGAAGCTGCGTATACAAATTCGCTATATCGGCTTCGTCTTCGGCTATTACCACTTGTATCTTACTTGAGAGGCCGGATGAGAATTGGTTTGCCCGCTTATCGTCATTACTGGATATCATAGCATGTCGCCTAACTTGTCTTGCTCCGGATGGTCGTGTGAGAAGAGCGATCAAGCACTTTAATATAATAATTATCGACTGAGCGATTCCTATATGGTATTGGAAGGGAGCATCAAGTGCAAGAATATCTCAATGTAGAACACCACCAAAATAGGCGATCGAGAATGGAGACTTTGCTGGACATTCTTACAATAATAGGAACGGGGGTAGAAAAGCCCACTCATGTAATGTACAAGGCAAACCTCTCATGGACCATTATGCAACAGAACATGAAATTACTCGAGTCTCAAGGACTCGTCATTCCTAGCGAGGATCAGGGGAGACGAATCTATCGCCTTTCGGAGAAGGGATTTACACTCCTGAAGCAATTCGAGTCAGTCCGAGAAGGTCTCATGCTGCGCAACGAGCATTAGAAAAAACTCAGCCAAATCTTTTTTCTGTTGCAACTTAACCACGGCTCGGCTGGGTCGGGAGCAACCTATCTGCATGATTTGAGGTAGGCTTGCGGCGAGAATTCAGAGACTCTTGAAGATGAATGGCGAAATGTTACCGTAGCTTCGCGTTGAGCTATTCGGCTTATTAGAGGGTTGATCTAAAAAGACACAGTCGCATGTCGTCAAATTTTCCTGTATACAGGAATCACAGCACGCCACTTTTTTTGGGGCTTCTTATCCTTTTGATATTAGTTGGTGTTCTGCTATTTCTGGGAGTAACGGAAATAGCGTTTGCGAAAATCGGATTCAGCAGCAGAGCGTTCCTCGCGATTCTCATTATAACGCTCCTGGGCAGTATGATTAACATACCACTCTACAGGTCCAGGAACATCCAAGACATGGTCGATGTTCAGGAAGTCCGCTTTTACTGGAGATCATTCAGGATACCTCGATTGATCAGAAAAGAGGTCTCGACTCTGGTTACAGTTAACATGGGCGGCGCTATCGTTCCGGTATTAGTCTCGCTTTACCTTCTCGCGATACACGCTTCGATCCTAACAGACGCGATTGCTGCGACAATATTCACCTCTATAATTATTCACCTTGTGGCGAAGAAAGTCAGAGGTGTGGGAATCGTTACCCCAGCATTCATTCCGCCGATAGCGGCAGCTGTGATTTCCATCCTAATTTTGCAGGGGACTGACGCTGCGGTGGTAGCTTACGTATCAGGAACACTGGGTGCCCTGATAGGAGCTGATCTTTCAAACTTGGGCGGGATTACAAAACTGGGAGCCCCTGTAGTGAGTATTGGAGGAGCCGGCACTTTTGACGGTGTCTTCTTGACCGGTATAATTGCGGTCCTGCTTGTAATGTTGTTATGAAGTTCGATGATGCTCGATGTCCGACAATGACCGTACCGCGCATCCAAAAGGGTGAATGTCGCAGAGAAACTAGATCCAGGCAGACGGCTACCGCTTTGCCCTTTGACCGTCTATCGCAAAACCCTCCAAAAACTGCAGTTAAAGCTGTAAGGCAACGAGTTTACGTTGCTTCATGTTTAAAGGCAGCTCTTTTTTCTAGACTGGTGGAGTTGAATTTGGCGGGTCTTTTGTTGAGCGAAATGCTCGAGACAAAAAAGAGAAAGGTTGATACCATAAGTTCGGCGAGCGAAAAGATGAAGGCGGGCTATTGCTTAAAATCAAAACTCACCACGGCCGAAATTGGGTACATACGCGAGAATTTTAGGGAATCGTCAATAATCAAAGTCGAGAGTGCAGGTCTTCACGGGGGAAGGCACTACTCAATCTACGACCTCCTAGGCCGCTCGGTCACCGGTATGGTGTACGTTGTCTCGGACATCGTCAGATTTAATCAGTTCATGTCTATGACGCTAGAGCACGACTTTAGGGGGACAAATCCAAAAGCAAACTCCAGAATTAGATCGTCGTTCACCTCGTTCATGCACGAAAACAAATTGCACTGGTCCATGTGCTGCAAAAATCGCAATTCTAAAGAGTTCTATCGGTAGCCAAAGATCATTCGAAGTTGGCGCCTCGATGCGCAGCGATGATATGTAATCTAGTTCCAGAATACGAAATCTAGCATAGATTCGGGAATCTTCTAGGAAAAGGGCTAAATTAATTCCTGTTCTGCTGAAAAGAAAAACTGGGAAGTTTTGGTAAGATTGGGAATTAGTAACTCACTTCAATCAGGCGACAGTCTCACGCCCCGCTCTTCTACCGGCATTTTTTTGACTACGAAAGCTATTATTGGTATTGGGGCTGTAATCGCACTTCTCGTTGCAGCTTCTCTGATAGCACTATCGCCCTCGCTTGGAGGCGGAAATTCTACCAGTACGCAAACCGTGACGGATACGCAGGTTTTGACTTCTCTCATCGATGGTGGAAATACGACTGACCAAGGGTTGAACCCTGAGGCGATCTACTCCTACGCCAACCAAAGCATAGTCACTCTACAGGGCGTTCAGACGACGACTGTGGAATCAATAATCGGACTACCGCAGACGGAAGAGGAAACTGTTCTTGGCTCCGGCTTTGTGATCGAGTATTCGGGACAATACTACATTGTAACAAATTACCACGTTGCAGGCGCAACCGCGAATTTGACTGTAACGTTTTCGGATGATAATTCCTATCCAGCGAAGGTAATTGGTTCAGATCCATATAGCGACCTTGCAATCGTCACAGCTTCTTCAGCTCCTGTTTCAGAGTTTCATCCGCTGAACTTGGTCTCCTCCTCATCACTCGAGGTGGGGCAGTACGTCTTGGCGATCGGAAATCCGTACGGCCTTTCGGGAACAGAAACTTTCGGGATCATCAGCCAGCTTGGGGAAACGATACAAGACGAGACGGCCGGAAACTTTAGCATAGCAGACGTAATACAATTCAGCGCTCCCATAAATCCCGGCAACTCGGGCGGAGCTCTTCTGGACGCGAACGGATCAGTTATTGGGATCACGACCGCGACGGTTAGCGGCTCGCAGGGAATCGGCTTTGCGATCCCATCTGATACTATAATTAGAGAATTGCCGTCACTGATCGCAAACGGAACTTACACGGAACACTCTTACCTCGGCATAGAGGAAGTCGACATGAACTACCAGCTTGCTCAGGCCGCTGGCGCCAACGTAACATACGGTGCAATGATCGAGTCTGTGGTTTCGGGCGGACCGGCAGCTGATGCAGGACTCTTGGGCGGAACGAGGACTGTCACAATCGAAGGAAGTCAGTACCTTATCGGCGGTGACATCATAGTTGGAATTAACGGGACGAAGATAGTCGACGAGAACTCGTTGGCAAGCTATCTGGAGGAGCACACCGTCGCGGGACAGAAAGTGCAGATCGAGATAATCAGGTCCGGCCACTGGATGTCAGTAATGTTGACTCTCGGTGCCAGACCGCCTATATCGTCTTAATCGTGAAGTCGTTTCCCTAAAGGCTAACGACCATGATTCGATTGCTTTAAACGCCTCAGCTGTACTCCAATTAAGGCAGTGGTCTAAATGCCCGTAAAACTAAGCGCGAGAAATAGCCTGAAGGGAAAGGTAGTCAAGATAAAGAAAGGTGGCGTCGTGGCCGGAGTGGAAGTCAAGCTCGACGGTTCTGGTGACATGGTCACCTCGGTCATTACGCTGGACGCAGTAGATGACTTGAAGCTCAAAGTAGGCGATCACGTTTCCGCAATAATAAAATCCACAGAGGTCATGATCAGCAAGCCCTGATCACGTTACTTTACGATAACTATGGATGGGAACTCTAGCCCGAAGCTCTTCTCCGAATTTCTTTCCTCCAATAGGAGGACCTCGTCGTCAAGGCAATCTTCGGAACAGTAGTGGATTTTGCAGGAATTTTCTTCGAGCAGTACTGCTTCGATGCTCAATAGTTCGCTATTGCAAAAGCCGCATACGAAGTAGCTATCTCCACACCTAGGACAGCGTGCCGACAAAGTTTACCACTTTGGAAATTTTATTTTGTATTGTTGAAAAAAGATGAGCGCGGAGAGGCCGTGACTCTCCTCTCTAGTTGCTACGCCAGTGCTCCTTCATTCACCAAAGTCCCGCTTGTCACCAGCGCTGTTATCGATGATGGCACTGTGGCGTTCGAGTCCGCGTAGAGCTGTGCAGGAGTGATTGGGGTCAGTCCAAAGCTCTTCAGCACTGTTTGATAGTTTTGGATTGTGTAGACGACGAATTCTACTGAGCCAGTTGGGTTGGTGGCGTCCAATGGAACGGACAGCCAGAGAGAAATCGCGGCTCCAGTTTCCGTGACGCCAGCGCTTGGGTAGGTGGCCTGCTTGTAGAAGTTGTTGTTAGCTACTACACCGAGGTTTACTTCGTTAGGAAGCTGCATCAATGTCAGCCCATTAGATGCTATGTCGGATTTGTATATGAAGAGGAAGTTGATCTGTCCAGTAGCAAGCGCTGGAATTAGGGCTGCAGCACTGGCGCCTGTGACATTAGCATTGTTTGTCAAAACACTGTTCACGAAAGATTGCTGGTAGGCAGTTCCACCGCTCCCGCTGTTACCATAAGCTATCCCGGCTAGCTGCAGTACCATCCAGGCCCTGTAGCCTGCTGGATCAAGATTGGGATTGGAGATTCCGACCTTGACAGAACCGGAGGTCAAATCATTGAAGAATGTGTACCACGCAGCGGTTGTGTTTGACGAAGTCGCCGTGTTGTAGGCAGTGAGGACCGCTTGGGCGGCCGAACTGGTAGTCGATGCTGAGGTGTACGCAATGGCCATTTCATCTGAGGCAAACGAAACTGCCCATCCCGGATATTCAGAACCGAGATCAGCCGATTGAACTCCGCCTTTGGAGATCGAGAGAAACACGCTAACCGGATCTCCAGCAGCAATCAGAGCAGCGTCAGCTCCCGTTCCCTGCTCCTCGGCAACTACAGCTGGAATGCAAGTCGCGGCAGTAAAGTTTCCTGCAAGAGCTGTCTCCTCTAATGGATACGCGTCGGAAGTGTACAGCAATAGCGGAGTGGCAGTACAGCTAGTTGTTGCCGTCTTGACGCTTGTAACTGTAGTAGGAAGTGTTGTAACGGTTGTAGTTGAAGTGGACTTTGTCAGTGCAAAATAACCCAAACCAGCAGCCAAGATTATTACGATGACAACGAGCACGGCCACTATAGTTGCGATACCTTTCGACATGGAAAACGTCCTTCCAGATCTACTGAGAAGTTTAACCCTATAATTCATATTTCTCAAGAACCTCTTACGAGGGTTCCTGAAATATATAGAGACATTTAAGGAGGACGCAACGGAATAATGTTGCATTATTGTGGAACCGAAGGTTTCCTAAACAGGAGCTCGATTCGCGACCTTTGAAATACTTGCAATTGCCTTTCCTAACCCATTTAGGTATTGTTACTTAGCCTTGCAACTTTGGTGGTGCATACGATCGTTTCTAGCAAATACTTTCCGATTTTACTAATTCAAATGGAGGGACGAAAATGAATACGGGCAGATACGATGCGAAATCAAATCAATCTAAAGAATCCGAGAGCCAACCCGCCCAGAGCGGCTAAAAGAACAATGTTCCATGGTGGTCTTTTCAGAACGATCAAAACCACGATCAGACCGACAGCAAGAACGAAGTCGCCAACTGATGTTATCGCAGTTACGAATATTGGGTTGTACAACGCGGCGAGAAGTATCCCCACTACACCCGCATTTATGCCGGCGAGCGCCGATTGGAATGAACGCCGAGTCCTGAAATTATTCCAGAAAGGGAGTGGGCCGAAGACGAGCAAAAACGATGGAAGGAAAATTGCAAATAGAGCGAACAAGCCGCCGAGGATACCGTTTGGAAATATGTTTAGTATTGTTCCGAGGTAAGCGCTGAAAGTAAATATGGGACCAGGCATTGCCTGAGTCAATCCGTACCCCGCCAAGAATTGTGAGCTCGTGACCCAGCCGGGAATAACGACCTGAGTTCTAAGCAGTGGAAGAACGACGTGACCACCACCGAAGACGAGCGCGCCCGAGCTGTAAAACGCGTAGAAAACTTCGAGAGGTTGGTTAGAGGGAAAGATCAATTTCAGTAATGGGATCAATCCCAAGAGAAGAAAGAAGGCAATTATCGAGGATATTGAAAGCCAACGAGGTATTCGCGCTGCAACAATACTCCTTCCCTGCGGAATCGGTATCTTCTTGAGGAAGATCCATCCAATAAGTCCTGAGACTACAATTATAGAGACCTGTGTCCCTGAAAAGCCAACGAACACAATCGAAACTACTGTCGCGCCCGCGACGATGAATGCTCTCTTCAGGTCAGGGACGAGGCGACGTCCCATTCCCAGCACGGCCTGAAACACGATAGCGACCGCTGCTATCTGGAGTCCGTGCAACCAGCTCGCGTTCGTTATGTTGCTCTGCAAATAATTGACCGACAGTCCAAAGGCAATGAGTATCAGTGCGGATGGTGTAGTGAAACCAAACCACGCGGCCAGACCACCAACGACTCCTGCCCTGTGTGTTCCGACTATTATTCCCACCTTGCTGCTTGCGGCGCCCGGAAGACTGTTTGCGTAAGCGATAGTGTCAGCGTAGCCTTGTTCGTCGATCCACTTTCGCCGTACGACGTACTCTTCCCTGAAATATCCCAAATGAGCAATCGGGCCACCAAAACAGGTGAGACCAAGCTTCAGAGTAGCGCGAAAGACTTCAAAGGGTGAGCCCTCTTTTTGAGCAGCTGGGCTTTCCGTCAAAGCAAGCTGTTATCGCTCTATGTCAGCACTGAATTCAAGTTGTCGGTCGCGTATCAATTTAGTATCCATTTCGAGAACTAATCGACTTGGCTCTGACCCCCACAACCGATATGATTCCGGACTCAGAGCGTCAAACGCTTACCTTTTCAGGCCGGAGACTGGAGAACTTATACTCATCGACTCGGGCTTGCCTGACAGCGCAAAGAAAATTTCAGAATTTCATAACGTCAAAAGGTCTTGAACAGAAATCGCTCGCACTTCTGCTTACTCATTCGGACTTGGATCATTCAGGAAGCGCGTGGGAACTAAGAGTCAAGTTCTCTCCCTGCATGAAAATCGCGATCCACAATGATGACGCGAAGCGGTTATCTGGAGAAGAGAAACTCAAAGAGACAAAAGGAGCCACACGAGAGTCATAAAATTTCATCCGGTAATGCCTGACGTGATACTTGAAGACGGTGAAAAAGTTCAGGCCTTCTAACGATTTACACGCCAGGTCACACGCAGGGAAATGTCTGCTTCTACAACAAAAAAGAGTGCTCTTTTTAGGTGATACGATCATCACGGAATCAAACGGAAACGCGAACTACTCTAGCAAGTCGATGTCTTACGATTTAGAGCTGACAAAGAAATCGTTCGAAACAAGACTTAAGGACTTGGATTTCGAGGTCATGCTTCCGGGTCACAGGCCTGCGATAACTTCTGGAGCTTCAGCTAAAGTCAAAGAGCTAATAGCCAGGTCCACCTAAAAGCTTCATCTAATGTCCGAGACGCGGCTGTTGACGAACATTTTCTCTCTCGGATTTTTGGCGTATCTCTTCATAATCGAGTAGAGAACAGATTTCTGCGCATGCAGTCTGTTCTCGGCTTCCTGCCAAACGACCGATTGCGGCCCATCGATGACAGAGGCGGTCACTTCCTCTCCTCGATGTGCGGGAAGGCAGTGCATGAAGATTGCGTCAGGCTTTGCTAGCGCCATGAGATCGTCGTTGACCTGGTACTCTGGAAGGAATTTCTTTAGGCGTTCTACTTTTTCCTGATCCTTGCCCATCGAGACGAATGTGTCGGTGACAACCACATCCGCGCCTTTAAGGGCTTCGGACGGAGACTCCATGACTTCGATGATCGAGCCGCTGAACTCGGACTGGTGTCTCGCTATAGAGAGCGCCTCCGCAAGCGGTTCGTATTTTTTAGGGCATGCTACGCTCATATACGCTCCAGATAGCGAGGCCGCAATCAAAAGAGAATTGCAGACGTTGTTGCCGTCGCCTATCCACGCTATCTTGACACCCTTTAGCTTCCGTTTGTACTGTCTTATGGTAAGCGCGTCCGCGATAGATTGGCACGGATGGTACTTGTCGGAGAGAGCGCTGATAACAGGGACCGAGGAAGCTTTTGCATAGATCTCCAGAGTCTGGTGCGAGGAAACGCGGGCGGCTATCGCTTGGCAGAACTTGGACAGGGCGCGAGCCGTGTCCTCCGGCGTCTCTCCGCGCGAGCTCTGCATTTCATTCATATCCAATATTACGGCGTGGCCTCCAAGCTCGAACATGCCAACCTCGAAGGAGACTCTGGTTCTGGTGCTGGGTCTCTCAAAGAGCACTGCAAGGCACGTTCCCGGCACCTGGTGGTTGAATTTACGCTGCTCTCGCTCCGTCTTGAAAGTGTCCGCCAAGTCCAAAAGGGCCTTGAACTCCGACGAGGTCAACTCGCCTAGAGTCAACAGGTCCTTCGTGAAACCAGAGGGCGACTCCGATTGGTACGTCGTCATTTCGTTATTATTCCTCTCTGTCTTTTCTTTATCTTTGCTCGACACTCCGAGATCAGATCGGTCAGCGTCGAGAAAGTTCTCGCTACTTCGTCCATTCTAATAACCACAATGGTGTCGGTAAAGCAACTGACGGTGTCTTCGATGTTCACGTGATTTTCGGCTATCTTTGCGTAAATTGCAAGAACCACGCCTGGAGTCCGGACGATTTCGGTCGGGCTGTGCACAATGATCGCGGCAAGATCTGATTGCTCATCTAAAACATCATCATCGTTAAACTTTTTGTGAATTTCTTCCAGGAGCTTCTGGTCAAATATCATCGTGATTGCAGAGTTGCTCTCAGAAACCTGAAGAAACTCTTCCTGATAAGTTGCCATGACCGTTCTCGCAGCCTCTAGAGATCTCTTGCTCTTTTCCAAATTTAGCTTTGCAACATCGGTTCTGACGTTGACGACGCTTCTGCCCATTACATCTTCGATACCGCCCTGCGCCATCTGCAGCCGCGGCTTCATTCTCTTTACCGAAGTGACGAGCGAATCAAAGTTTACTCTCTTTCCAATGTCTCGCTCGACTTTAGGTTTGATCAATCTAGCAATTGCAGTATAGTTTCCATATCTTCGGCCTAAGGCGTCCTGGAGTGAAAGATCGTTATCTATCACTTCTTTCACCGCTTTTGTAATGGAAACCGCTCTGACCAATACGGGTCAATCCTGACTATTACCGTTACTCTTGACCGGAAGTTATAAAAGCCTATTGCTAGAAATAATTTTTCGCGGTCACAAAAATAAAATTGGCGGACAAAGTCGTCCTCGCTTATTCCGGGGGACTGGATACATCTGTTGCCATCAAATGGATCAAGGAAAAGTACGGACTGGATGTTGTTACTTGCACCGTTGACGTTGGCCAGCACGAGGATCTGACCGGAATCGGCGAAAGAGGAAAGAAAATCGGCGCTGTAGCTCACTACCAGATTGATGCGAAAAATGAATTCGCCACTGACTTTGTTTTTCCTAGCATAAAGGCTAACAGCCTGTACGAGGGTTCGTACCCTTTGAGCACTGCTCTTGCGAGGCCTCTCCTTGCAGAGAAGCTGGTCCTCGTAGCGGAGAAGGAGGAAGCAGTTGCCGTGGCGCACGGTTGCACCGGGAAAGGGAATGATCAGGTTCGCTTTGACGTTACGATCAAGGCCATGAATCCAAATCTCAAGATAATAGCTCCTGTCAGAGAGTGGAATCTCAACAGGGAAGATGAAATAAAATATGCTCAAAAGAACGGAATTCCTGTAAAGCCAAAGAAATCGATCTTTTCAACCGATCAGAATCTTTGGGGCAGATCGATCGAGGCGGGGCCTCTGGAAGATCCGTACTTTGAACCACCCGACGAAGCATTCGAGTGGTGCGTTCCAGCAAAGGATGCTCCGGACAAGGCTGATTATCTTGAGATCGAGTTTGAAAAAGGAGTGCCTGTCGCGGTTGACGGCAAGAGACCTTCCTCCGTTGATCTGATTCAATACGTTAACCAGAAGGCGGGATTGAACGGATTTGGCATAATCGACCACATAGAAGACCGTCTCGTGGGGATAAAGTCGCGGGAAACTTACGAGTGTCCGGCAGCGCTGACGCTGATCGCAGCCCACAAAGACCTAGAAAAACTCGTGCTCACAAGGCACGAGCTGACATTCAAATCAAGAGTGGAAGAGGAGTGGTCCTGGCTTGTATACTCCGGCCTGTGGGTTGAGCCATTGAGGTACGCACTGAACGCATTCATTGACAAAACTCAGCAAAGAGTCAACGGCAAAGTCAGGGTAAAACTCTACAAGGGAGCGATGCGTGTGGTGGGACGAAAATCCGAGGATTCGTTGTATCAACATGCGCTCTCCACGTTCGGGCGGGCGTCGACTTTCGATCAAAACTCTGCAGTGGGCTTTATTGAACTTTGGGGACTGCCTTCGAGAGTTGCCAACGACAAGCTGCACGGAAAAAAGAAAAAAGTCTTGACTGTCGCTGCAAGCAACCAGAAGAAAAAGCCGTCCGAATAGACTTACTTTTCAGTGGAGAAAACAAGCTAACTCTTCCAAGGAATATCGAAAATTGACGAAACTCGTGACAAAATTGAAACAGAAAAATTATGCAAAAGACATTCTGCACACCGGCCGTCTGGGAGCCTTTTCTACGAGCGCCGCCAAGTACACTTCATCTATAGACATCGACGGCAGGTTGCTTTCGGCCGTTGTTTCGGTCAATGCGGCTCACGTGATAATGCTTTTCGAGCAAGGCATAATCGATCAACCTATAGCTGGACGGCTTCTTAGGGCGCTAAAGGGAATTCCGCCTGATCTTGATATGAAGACGGAGCTCGAGGATGTCCACATGAATGTTGAGGATTATCTGATTTCTGAGCTGGGGAAAGACACCGGCGGCATGCTTAATCTCGGTAAGAGCAGAAATGACCAGGTCGCAACCGCCCTGAGAATTGCCGTGAGGGAACAACTGATTCTACTGGGAAACTCGATCGTGATGATAGAGAAGGCTCTCCTGTCACAGGCGGCTAGGAACGCGGGCTCCCCAATGCCTGGGTACACTCATCTCCAGAGAGGCCAGCCGGTGACTGTTGGCCATCACCTGCTCGCGCACTTTGATTCAGTTAATCGCGACTTTTCGAGGCTGGTGGACTGTTACCTTCGCGTCAACGAGTGTCCTATGGGTGCGGGTGCGCTCGCCTCCTCGGGTTTCAACCTTGATCGTGAGAGAGTTGCAGAGCTCCTTGGTTTTGATTCTGTCCTAGAGAACTCCCTTGACGCGGTATCATCCAGAGATTTCGCTACAGAGGTGATGTACCTTTGCGCCCAGATCATGACCGATCTGAGTCGCCTTGCAGAAGAAATCATTCTCTGGACAACGAAAGAGTTCTCCTTCTCGGAGATCTCAGACAAACACGCATCAACATCCAGCATGATGCCGCAGAAGAAAAACGCGATTGTTCCGGAAATATTTAGAGCGCGGACGAGCCAAGTTATTGGAGATCTCGTGGGTGCCATGGGTCTCCTGAAGGCGCTCCCGCTGAGCTACAACCTTGACCTGCAAGAGCTGACGAGAAACATGTGGAGTGCTCTGGACAAGACATCCAGCTCAGTGAGCGTGCTAGCCGAAGTAATAGACGCAATGAAATTTAACACTGAGACGCTGCTTGCAGCAACATCGGATGATTTTCTCTATGCAACCGAACTTGCAGAATACTTGGTTCGAAAATTCAAGCTTCCTTTCAGAGAGGCTCACGGCAGAGTCGGCAAACTAGTAAAGTACTGCATTTCAAAGTCAAAACAGTTCAAAGATCTGAGCACAGAAGAGATCTTGCAAATACTTGAGGTAGAAATTTCACAGAAGGAGCTAGGTTCAATCACGGACCCTGGAAAGACTTTGCAACGGCGAAGCACCACGGGCTCACCCAACCCGAAGCTTGTCTCGGCTTCGGCGAAGAAAAGACTGCTGGAGATAGCAAAGCACGAAAGAACGTTGTACTCTTTTCAAAGGGGCATCAGCGAGTCCAAAAAACTGCTCTGGTCAACGGCCGATCGAATAAAGAAAGTCGGCGCTGCTCATGGAGTTAGGTTATCGGAAGGATCTTCTACGGAGGTGAAAAACTAGATAATGGGGGCAAAATGCTTGGAGTGCGACGGCACTGTTCACATTGAAGAAGACGCCGTTGTGGGAGAAATCGTTACCTGCCCGGACTGCGGCGCCGACTACGAAGTAGCTTCTCTCAATGACGGCACTGTTACGATCAAGGTCGCAGAAAGCGTAAAGGAAGATTGGGGAGAATGAAAGTTTGACGAAAAAATCAGTAGGAATTCTATTCGATAGAGTAAGGTGGGAAGAAAAAGAACTCGGGCGCCAGCTTGAGCACAGAGGGGCATCGTATGATATGATCGATGCGAAATCCCAGATACTGCCGTTGGACGCTTCCCGGTTCTCTACCCTTCCCGAGAGAGTTCTCGTCAGGTGCGTTAGCTTCTACAGAGGTCTCAATGTCGCAACGGTGTATGAAGCGCACGATATCGAGACTGTCAACTCTGCCAGAGTCCTTGATCTCTGCGGCAACAAGCTTCGCACAAGTCAGATTCTCTCAACCCACGGAGTTCCCACACCAAAGACTGTCGTAGCATTTTCCTCAGAGTCAGCCATGCAGGCGATCGAAACAATTGGATTCCCATGCGTGTTGAAGCCGATCATCGGAAGTTGGGGCAGACAGGTCGTTCCGATTAGAGATAAAGAAACTGCTGAAACGATCATAGAAATGAGAGAACAACAAAGCGACTCGATGCAGACGATATTCTACGTTCAGGAAATGATTAAGAGACCGCCAAGGGACATCCGTTGCGTTGTCGTTGGGGATGAGGTGGTTGCTTGTGTTTACCGCTATTCCTCGCCAGATAATTGGAAGACTAACATCGCTCTCGGAGGACATACCGAGATATGTAAGATAACGCGCGAACTTGAAGAAACTGTGCTGAAGACTGTCAAGATCATGGGGTCAGGAGTACTCGGTATTGACTTGATGGAGAAATCAAGCTCCGAGTTTGTGGTTCACGAAGTAAACGGTACTGTAGAGTTTAAGGGAGCACAGATGGTGTCCCCACACAGTATTGCGGGCCGCATTTCAGAGTATCTAGTATCCGTAGATAGAGAGCTCGGGCAAAGAATAAAGGCCTGATTACCGCAACCCGAATCTTCCGGGACATTGGCAGCGTGCAACGTATTTCGGTAAACAAATACGATTTCCACGCTCAATTTGCGAAAAAATAGAAATACTGTGAACCGAGATCCTTTATTATTGGCTCCATCCAGCGAAACATCTATGCTGAAAAACCGCGACGCTAGTTTGGAGGACTCGTTTGGTCGGGTCTTCCGAAAGCTTAGGCTTTCGGTCGTCGACAAGTGCAACTTTCGTTGCAATTTCTGCATGCCCGATGAGCCCCAATGGTTGCAGAATGACAAGATTCTAACTGACGATGAAATAGTCAGGTTGGTAACGGTACTTTCTGAGCAGGGTATCGACCGAGTTAGGGTGACTGGGGGCGAGCCGCTGGTACGGAAAGGTGTTGAAGATTTAATCGGCAGAATTTGCAAAATACCAAGAATTCACAGCACCGGAATAACCACGAATGGCTTTTACCTCGTCGACAAGGCGCGGGCTCTGAAGAGTGCCGGCCTAGGTTCGGTCACTGTTAGCCTTCATAGTTTAAACCCAAAGCGATTTTCGACAGTCACTCGCCGCGGTGTGCACGCCAGAGTCTTACAAGGAATTAGGGCGGCAAAGGACGCTGGCTTCAACAGCGTCAAGCTGAACGCGGTCATCGTACGCGGTTACAACGACGATGAAATACTTGGCTTTACAGAGATGGCTTACACTGAAGGTTTTAACGTTCGATTCATTGAATACATGCCGTTCGACGGGAAGAAATTGTGGGAGACGAGCAAGGTTGTCACAGGAGAAGAAATACTCTCGGTCATCAAATCAAAGTTTGAAATTGTGCCACTGGAGAGAGAACCTGGGAGCACTGCTGATAACTACAGGTTCATTGATGGCGGCGGAGAGTTTGGAATCATAACGTCGATTTCGAAGCCTTTCTGCAGCGATTGCGACAGATTGAGGATCACCGCGGATGGCAAAGTAGTGCCGTGCTTATTCAGCACTAACGAATATGATGTAGCCTCTCTTATCAGGGGCGGGGGCTCGAATGAAGAGATTGTCGACTTTTTCAAGAAAACTGTCAAACTCAAGGCGCCCGGAGTAGAGTCTCTCATAAAGGGCAACGTTCCCCTAAAGCACGTGCGCCCCATGTTCCGCACTGGCGGATAAACGAAGTAACCGAAGCCAAGAGCTTCCCTTCAAGCCTATAATGTGATAAACTCTCCGCAAGGAGAGACGTGACATGTCCGGTCAAAAAAAGAGGATAGCGTGCATTATCCTTGCGGCGGGCATGGCTGTCCGATTCAAGAGTGTAAAGCAGCTGGTCAAATTTGAAAGAAAATCTCTGGTCCAGCGGGCTCTGGACACGGCGAACAAGTCTCTCGCCGATTACGTCATTCTCATTGTGGGAGCCCATGCCTCGGAGATTCTCTCGGAGATAAATCTTGGTAGAGCCGAAGTTGTCCTTAACAAGAATTTCGCAAAAGGGCAATCGACCTCTGTTAAGTGTGGCATTTCGAATCTGCCCGACGACTGTTCTGGCGCTATCATGATGGTTGCTGACCAACCGTTCCTAAAGACAATTTACTTGGACAGGATGATTCGAACTTTTAGAAGGGGAAAGAATGCCGAGGCAGTAGTTCTATCACACTACGGCGAACCTCGTAACCCGGTCCTGCTGCCCAGAAGACTATTTCCCAAATTATTGAAACTAAGAGGAGACGTCGGCGCAAGGGCGACAATCAAGAATTACGATAGTGTACGACTCATTGAAATATCCGACGAAAAAGCTTTCTTTGATATCGACACGAAGCGTGAAGCTTCCAAGTTGAAAAGTTTTGAAAGAGCTAAATGAGGATTTTTAGAATTTGGCAGCGGTAGCGATCTCTCACAGAAAGGACGCTGACGGAATATCAAGCGCCGCTCTCGTCCGTTACATGACAGGGGCAAAGGTCTTTTTGACCGACTATGGTGACATGGTCGAGACGCTTTCTGCCGTGGGTCCGGCTAGCGAATATTACATCTCTGATCTGGGTTCGAATCAGAACACTTTCCAGGCGTTCGTGGAACAGCTGAGAAGACTTTCCGGCTACGGCAAGATTCACTATATCGACCATCATCCACTGAGCTCGAGTTTTGCTTCAATTTTACGAGATGCTGGCGTTGATGTAACGCACTCTGTGAACGAATGTGCCTCTGTGCTGGTATACGAGAAGTATGAACAAAAGTTGAGAGATTCCCCTCAGATGAAGATTGTCGCGTGCTGTGGCGCAATAACCGACTACATGGACGCAAGACCGCTTGCAAAAAAGCTGATCGCTTCATTCGACAGGCAGTTTCTGATGTATGAGGCAACGGTTCTTTCGTTCGCAATTTCCATTATCGGAAGATCTTCTGCTGACAGCAACGCAAAATTGATTCAACTGGTGGAAGAGCTTGCAAAGGGCGAGCTACCCCACGAAATCGATGGGGCATCCGAGTATGCACAGACTCACGCTGAGAGATCTGCGAAACTGATTCAACTCGCGCGCAAAAACGGAAAGAAAATGAAGAATTTTGCGTATTTTCTGACAAAAGAATCGGCGACGGGAAACGTTGCTAATTTTCTTATTGGTGCTTTTGATGTGCCCGTTGCGGCAGCGTTTCGGGAGGAGGAACTAGGGTATTATGAGATATCCCTTCGCTCTGTCGACGAATCAAAGCACGATCTCGGGAAAATCGTGGGTAAGATTGCGGTTGAACTGGACGCCTCTGGCGGAGGGCATCAGCACGCGAGCGGTGCAAGGATAAAGCGGGAACAATTGAACAAGTTCCTTGACATGTTAGACGGAGAGTTGTCGGAACCCGCATGAGAACTGTGTTTCAATGCTGACCGTTCGAGCTTCAACAACGAAATACGAACAGATTGCGGGATTTTTGATAGTCTCGCTCACTATGATCGAGATGTTCACAATACCCAAGGCGTACTTCGTGGAAGGAAGCATTATCTCTACCTCATCAATGGTTTGCGTCACCTACCTTCTGCTCAAAGTTGACAAGCCGAAGTTTGTGCCGAAGGCTCGATTTCTGGTAATTGCAGTGTTAACGGCGATTCTGCTGTACCTGATTTTCTTTATTGGGAACCTCGGGGTCAAGGCGTTTCCTCTGTTCGGAATATCCACTGCTAGTGAGCAGAGCATTTACGGGCTGTTTAACAAAGTGCCGTTGCCACTTCTCGTAGTTGTATTTGTTCTGGACGCTGTGGGCTTCGAATCCTACTTCCGTGGAAATGTCTTGGCTAAATTGTCTCAGAGAATGGGAATCGCCTCGGTGTTTGCCGCGGCGGCGCTTGACGCTGTGATCCACATTTCTACGCTGAATCCACTTTTTCCGCCGACGACCTTCATCGCGGATTCCGTTTGGGGGCTGTACTACTACAAGACAAAGGATCTTTCATCTACAATCCTCTGCCACTTTGTGTGGGACATCATGATCTTCGTATTGATTCCCATCCGGTAGTTTCTGCGCAAGGCCTAATAACTGGAAGAGTTTCTGGATGCGCATGCACAGTCGCCATGATAATTTTCTGAGACTTGCATTATTCAGAAGGTGAACGAATGCAGAAAGTAGAATCAGCTCACGATTATGGAACAAATTGCAAAGATTGTGAGAGATACAAGTCACTTGGCGACGTGTGTGTGATTGAACACGGTAAAAAGTTCCTCTGGGAATATTGCAGAGACTTTGCTCCTCAAGTTGTTCTTCCGGAATACAAGGATCTCATGCGCACTGTAAAACAGGAGCAAGCACTTGAAAGACAGAAGTCGAAGGAGAAGAAAGAACGGGAACGAAAGAAAAAATTGAAAGAGCGAATGGAAAAAATTGAGCTGAAGAGAAAGAAACGACGTGCTAGACTGCGAAAGAAAAAAAGGTTAGAGGCAAAGCGACAGGAGAGACAATCTGCAAAAAAAGTCAATGAAAACGATCTCCGCGCACAAGCAAATTCCAGGAAACGGCTGCTGCCAACTACTTCAGAAAGGAAAGTATCGCAGGAAGCTAATGTTTCAGAGAACCTCGCGTCATAGCTACATCTCGAAGACTCCGAGAACCGCGTCGTCGGCTAGTGCGACAGCATATCCTGCAAATGCCCTCAAATCCCTAATGATCAAGGAAAGCGAGAGCGCCGAGCGCTCATTCTGTTTCGAGATCAATGGATACACCGATTCGTAGAGCTTTCGAACCTGGACCATTCTGTCGACTAAAGAGCTTGCAGTTGCGAGATCCTTCTTCATCAAGGCCGCAAGAGACGAAGCTTGCATCTCAACTGAAATCTTTGTAAGTTTTTGAATTATCGAGACTATCTGGTCGTCGGGTTTATTCTCGATCTCGCCGACGTGCTGGGCAATCCTCATTGCATAATACGCCATCCGTCCGAGCTCCCTTATCGCAATTATTTTGATTATGACGTTTGAGATGTCCTGCAGTTTCATTTGCTGTCTGATGTTCTTGCTTTTTGCAGCTTGCAATGCGAGTCTCATCAGCAACCGATACACCTTGATGCTCTGCTCGCCTCTCTCGTAGGCGTCTTGGGCAAGTGAAAGATCGGCTACGGCAAGAGCTCTTATCGCGTCTTGGACTACAGCCTTTGAAGTTTCGGCAAACTTTTCCAGTAATTCGTTCAGCTGGAATTTTGAAGGATCTATTAGATTCTGCAGGACGAGGCGGTTTGCAAAATCTTCTGCAATCTCGACACCGATAAGACCGTCAACAGCTTTTCTGACCCATCGCTTCTGGTCGGGATCGATTTTGGATTTAGAGACTATTTCTGTAATGTCATTGCCCTGGATGTATGAAGCAGTGATGCATAGCTCCAATATTTTTTGATCTTTGAAGTCTTCTATGTTTAGAGGCTTGCTCTGGGAAATCTGATTTGTTTTCGTGGGAGAAATAACGATGTCGTTTTCCTCTAATTCAACTTGTACGAGTTCTCCTTTGTGGAGCGTCAAGCCCTTTGCCCATTCCTTCGGAATTGTCACTATGAAAGTGCCAGCGGCGTTGGTCTGAAGCTTTCTCATTTCCAAATTTGGTGATGACCTAAGAAAATGTGCACAATAACGGTAATATATGTATTATACTTAAGTTACGCACTACGTTATTATGCGTGACCATCGCGTAATTATTCTCCATAGTGCTTTTATTCATACGGCTTGTAGTGCTGAAGTATGATATCCAACCGCGAAAGCTATGTATTTGATACGGAATGCAAGTTCTGTGCACATGAAGCCGAAACGTTAGTGGCCCAGGTGAATACTAGGATTTGCTCCGAGTGCTATACTTGGATATCTAATTACGTGGGTCTGACTAATCTGGGCATTCGTGTCTCAGAGTAAGCGAACTTTCTTTGGATAATTTTTAGGATGGTTTAGGATAGATGCTCTCACAGAATCAAGAAATTGAAGCAATAGAAAGAAAGTGGGACGGCGAGCGTTGGAAGGGTATCGTGAGGCCCTACAGTGCAAGGGATGTTGAAGCTCTTCGCGCCTCGTTGAAAATCGAGTACACGCTTGCTAGGAATGGCGCTGAAAGGTTATGGAGAGATCTTCAGGGAGACTCTTACATCGCGACTCTCGGGGCCCTGACCGGAAACCAAGCGGTTCAGATGGTTCAAGCGGGAATAAGGGCCATTTATTGCAGCGGTTGGCAAGTCGCAGCCGACGCGAATCTCTCGGGAAACACTTACCCAGACCAGAGTCTCTACCCATCGGACAGCGTACCTGCACTGGTCAGGAGAATAAACAGGGCTCTTGAACGCGCGGATCAAGTCCACAAGCACGAAGGAAAAAGTGAGATTGATTGGTATGCCCCGATAGTCGCCGACGGAGAGGCTGGATTCGGAGGACCGCTAAACGTTTTCGAGCTGACAAAGCAGATGATCGAGTCGGGGGCCGCAGCAGTCCACTACGAAGATCAGCTCTCTTCGGAGAAAAAGTGCGGCCACATGGGCGGGAAGGTTTTGGTTCCCACCAGCCAATTCATTCGCAGTTTGATTTCAGCTAGGCTCGCCGCTGATGTACTTGACGTTCCAACGCTGATTATGGCGAGGACTGACGCAAATGGAGCTACGCTCATTACGAGCGACGCAGATACCAGAGATCACAAGTTCATCACAGGCGAAAAGACTTTGGACGGATTTTACAAAATCAAATCCGGGCTCGACACGGCGATAGCGAGGGCTTTAACATACGCTCCCTATGCCGACATGCTCTGGTGCGAAACTGCGACGGCAAATATTGAAGAAGCTAGAAGATTTGCCGATGCGATCCACAGAGAGTACCCGGACAAGATACTGGCCTACAACTGCTCGCCATCTTTCAACTGGGAGAAAAACCTCTCTCCCGAAGACATCAGAGTGTTCCAGAAGGAACTTGCTAGGATGGGATACAAGTTCCAGTTCGTTACGCTCGCGGGATTCCACACGTTGAACTTGGGCACATTTGAACTCGCAAAAGAGTATGCAATGTCGGGTATGCCCGCCTATGTAAAAATCCAGAGACGTGAGTTTGCGAATGTGGAACAAGGATACGGCGGTGTGACACACCAGCGATTCGTGGGAACTGCCTACTTTGACAAGATCACTGAGATCGTTTCGAGTGGATTGTCTTCAACGAGCGCTATGAAAGGCTCTACTGAAGAAGAGCAGTTCCTCGAAGAAAGTAAGCAGCTGGTTAAGCATCAGGACAAACGGGTTCTGTCATCGCCCTAAAACGCAAACTAGTCCTCCCGCCGAGCTATGCTTAAAGGGCAGGAAATTAGTCTTTTTGCAAACGGGCGAAACAAATGCCGAAAGAGATCCACAATGCCGAACAGTTCCAAGATCTGATTCCCAAGGCAGTCCAGCTTCGTGTGGTTCGGAACGGAGATTCTGTAAAACTAAAGATTCGCACCCTCGATTATCTCTACACATTCAAGACGACGCAGGACGAAGCTGATGTGCTCATAAAAGGCGCAAAGGATCTCGAAGTGGTAGAAATCAACCCCGAAAAGGAAAAAGAAGCTAAAGAAGAGACAGGCAAAGAAAAAGAGTCCGAATAATCATACGGTTATCTTGTCGCCAATTTCGGGCGCGGATGCCTGAAAACCGAATCTTTCAGTTATCTCTTTAGCGAAGACATTGCACGAATCGCCGTCTCCGTGCGTTGTGTAAACCTTTGGCTTTCCCTTTACCTTCGCCAGCATTTCAAACAATTCAGTCCTGCCCGAGTGACCGGAAAAGTCAAACCGCCTAACCTCTGCCTTGACCGGAACCGGTCTACCGTCGATGATGGTCAAGCCACGGTCTAGCAGAGTCCTGCCAGGAGTTCCTTGCGCCTGAAAAGCGACGATGGTTATTCCATTTTTTTCATTCTGGGAAAGCTCTTGATGATAAAAGACCGAAGCACCTCCCATAAGCATACCTGCCGGGGCGATTATCACGGAAGGAGTCTTGACGAGCCTTTTCCGTTGAGACCAATCTGACACGACTTCGATATTCTCGATTGTCTTTCTGAAAAGCTCCGGGTCGCGCATGAAGTCTTGATATCTGAACAGGACATCATTCGCCTTCAGCGCCATCCCGTCCATTGCGACATTATGCTTGAAATTTCTACTCCGCAAAACACAGGCGATCTCCTGAGCTCTTCCGACGGAAAATGCGGGAACGAGCAGTACGCCGCGTCGTTCCACTACCTCGTTTGCAAATGCTACGAAATCGCTCTCAATCTTTTCTCGCGGTTCGTGATCGACGAGGGCGTAAGTGCTCTCTGTTATAACAGCGTCCAGTTCTCCGAAATCGGTGTCGGCGCCAGAAATGAGCTGACTGTCTCTCAAATTAACGTCACCAGTGTAAAGCAGTCTTCTTCCCCCGTGCTCGAGGATTATTGCTGTCCCGCCCGGCAGATGTCCTGAATTTGGAAATTTTACCACAAACTCGTCCGCCACTTGCCTTGATTCGCTAATCTCAACTCTTTCGGTGTTTTTTGCCATAGTAAGAAGATCGACGCGTTCGAATGGAAGGTAGAATCCCGAGAGTTTGATAAAATCTTCGATCAATAATGTGGAAAGTTCCAGGGTCAAGCCTGTGGTGAGGAGCTTCACGCCTTCGCGAAGAAAGTACAGCGGCACACCTCCCGAGTGATCCAGATGTGCGTGAGTGAGTAACAGTGAGTGCACTTCTCTGGGTTTCACGTGCATAGGGAACGAAGGTTCCCTAGATGTCTGCGCCCCGTAATCAAGTAGAATGTTGTTCTTATTGCCCTTCACGAAGAGGGCGGACTTACCAACTTCCCGCGCTCCGCCTAGAAATGTTATTTCCAATTTTTTTATGACACTCTTTTTGTTCGAGAAAGCAAACGATAATGCAAGACCCAAAGGGCCAGCTACCAGTGCCTTAACGTAATTCCAATTTAGCTTCGCTACATAACCTTAAATCCGTTACTGTCGAGTTTTTGGTTCTGCGCGCATTTTAGGCAAATATTTGCAGGGAAGTTGACTAGTTGGAATTTCAGGTGATTCCAAGGAGTGCCAAGTTTGAGAACACCGTTTTGATAACTGGCTTTCACGGAATAGGTTATGCCGGTTACTGGACAGTAAAATACCTGATTCAAAAACTGGAGGCGAAGAGAATTGCATTCGTAGATTCAGATTCGGTCTCGCCTGTGGCTTCCACATACAAGGGAAGACTGGTCACCCCTTATGAATTTTATCGAGCCGACGACATTACCTTCTTCAAGGTCGAGGTTCCTCCTTACAGGGGCGCGGAAATCGAGTTCTTTAGGAATTTTTCAAAATGGGTCACCGAATCCAAGTTCAAAGATGTTGTCTTGATCGGCGGGCTGGATGCGAACCTCAGAACAGACAACTCGGATTTTAGGATAGTTCACACAAGCACATACTCGCCGAACGAACACCTCAAGAGCGCAAAGATTCTCGAAGAAGAACAAATCATTGTCGGACCGGTCGCCATAATGATGAATTATTTTGAATCACACGACTACCCCGCCTATGCAATTTTAGCTTATTCTAGCACGGAGAGAGTTGATCCAAGAGCTGCTGTTGCGTCTATCGAGATACTGTCAAAGTGTTACGGGTTCAAAGTGGATGTCGAGCCGTTGATGAAAGGAGTTCAAGAAGCCGAGACGGAACTATCAAAGCAGGAAAGGAAGTTCGGCAAGTCCGAATCCATTTACACTTAAGCCAATTTCTTCTTCAGAGATTTGTACGTCTTCGAGACGAACAGCTTCGACTTTGTTCTTCTGGAAACGAGCTTGGTTTCTTCAACCAACCAATCTGAATAGGGATCTCCCTTCTTCGCAAGTAAATCTATCCTTTCCCAATTTTTCGCGTTCAAAATGAAATCTCTTTCTCGATTGTGATTGATTATCGAAGTTATCTGCGAAGCTGGAAAAACGTCGGATATTTCGGACGGCGTGATTCCGAAAATAGGTGAAGCGTAGGCTATCATGGTGGTTTCTGCGTCTACCATCTTCAAGAGCTCCGTGAAGATATCCGATGTCAGAAATGGCTTTGCTTTGGGCTCGGGCACTACAATCAAATGATCTTTCTTCGAAAGGTTCACGTTTCGAATCTTGGCGAAGTGCCTCCTGATTTCGGGCCTTGCTGTATCAGTCTCGTCAATTATGAAAATTCCTCTATCTTTCAGGTCAGGAGTACCGATTTCAATCAATGACATATCCGAAGACACGGCAAGTTTGAACGCTTTGAAAGCCAGTGGATGATTGCTGCATTTTGACCTAGCGTACTCCCACAACCTTCCCTCCCAGATGGACTGTTTTGTCTCTTCTATGAGCTCTTTTAGGACATAGAGGTTGTGCGTCGCAATTTTTAGGACGCGCTCATCGGGCTTTGAAGTTTTCAATTCCCGGGCGTTCGTACCCGAACATATTGGGCACGAACATGGAAGATACTCGAGCTGCTCAAGCCGAATCGTGCCCGAAGGAGAGATGTATCTGTCGTTTCTCGCGTACAACATGTATGAGGCCGAATCAAACATATCACATCCAAGAGCAACGGCCAGAGGTATGATCAGGGGGTGACCTGCTCCAAATAGATGAAACGGCAGCTGCAGAGGCAAATTGCTTTTGCTCGCCTTGATCATTTCTACCAGCAATGAAAAGTCGTATTCCTCCATTACCTCTACCGGAGATCCAAGTGCATAGCATCCGAAATCGAGCTTTGACGATTCCCTCGCGCTCTTGGCTACAAGATCTGTGTACCTGCCTCCTTGAATCGGCAATGTCCAGATCATGTCCTGCCTAACCAGAGAAGGCAGGGTTTCTTTCGCAGCATCCAACGTCTTGCGAACCGTTTCAATCGCAAATTTCTTGGTGACCTCAAGCCCGGTCGGCTTGTCCAAGATGATAGCTATGTCGCTGCCAATTTTCTCCTGAAAAGCTGCCATAGTGAGCGGGTCAGTTTCCACCGACCCGAACTCCAACACTTGGTAACCACCGGAATCTGTCATTATCGTTCCGTCGAAGCCTATGATCCTGTGAATTCCTTCGATTGCCCTTTCGTTGAGCCTCTTGAAGGTCGTGTAGGCGTTTGTCATCACCGCTTCGTATCCCATCCGCCTGATTTCTGTGCAGGGGACTAGTTGGCGGGCGGGATGTATTACAGGCAAAAGGGCTGGCGTTTCGAACTTTGACGTTTTTGTCTCGAGTACTCCGATCCGCCCGGCAAGATCTGTTGCCTTGAGCTCGAACGAGCCTACGTTCAAAAGTGCACGTTACCACGCGAATCTTACAGTTGACCTAAATACGACGCGATATTTGCTTCGTCACGTTTTCTTTGAAGTTTCTCTGGCAAATTCCTCGTAGATCTGCTTGACCCGTGTGGCTGACAGCCTGTCCGCCCCCTCGACCACTCCCTTCTCGGTTACCTTGATGGAATCCATTACTAGGATTGCACCGATATCCTCTCTGAGCTTGGTCATTCCGGGGAAGGCCCTCGCCAGCCTTTCATTTAGGGCTCTCAAATCGAATGGCTTTTCGAGCAGATCAATTTCTCTGACAAACGACCCGTTGAGCACAACTCTCATGGTACTTTCGCCGCCTCCGACGACTGATCCAAGTACCAAATTCAGTTTCTCGTCGATACCCATGAGCTCCCCGCTGTACTGCTTTCCGTCGCCGGTAGAAACGCTTACCCGCCTACCAACCATCGCAACAAGTTCTTCTGAAAATCTTCTGTTTCCAATGCTTGACAAATTTCTATCAAAAAACTCCTAGTTTCTAGGCTAACTTTCAGTGTAGAGTTATTTGCGTTTCTAATTGCGATAATAAGTCTTCTCGAATGATCGAACGTTTTTCAGTAGCTCGACGCGTTGACGAAATCAAATGGATTTAGGCCACAAGACGAAATGCATTTTTGAAAACTGCGTTGGATATATATAGGCACGACGAGAATTTTTCTGCCGAGTCGTGTCAGAATCGTAAGATCTACGATTGGCTCTCCCGAAATTTAGTGCGAGTGCTTTGTCTTCCCAATTCACACCTAGAGAAATTCCCTCGATCATACTAGCGTGGGCCGTAATTTCGGTTGGGGTCAGCTACACTTATGTCCTTGGAGCTGCGGGAGGAAACACCCAAGATATCCAGTACGTCGTAGCTGCCTGCGTTGCTACCGTTACGGGATTCGTTCTTCACGAAATGGGGCATAAATTTGTCGCAATAAGGCACGGTTATGTCGCTCACTTTCAAATATGGATATGGGGAATTGCTCTCGCCTTGTTTACGGCCGTACTATCAGGTGGAAGATTATTTTTCGGGGCGCCAGGCGCAGTCTACATTGCGCCTGCTGCCGCAATGGGCGCTTATGGCTATTATTCAGCCAACCAGAGGATGAGAGATCCTGATCAGGAGAACATGATAATCTCCGCGGCTGGTCCAGGCATAAACTTGGCGTTCGCGATATGCTTCCTAATTGTGTACGAAGTGACGAATGCCCTCTTTCTCGGACTGGTAGCGGCTTTCGGTTTTGAGCTCAATGTCGTACTTGGTTCATTCAACATGCTTCCAATTCCACCGCTTGATGGATACAAGGTGTTCAAGAATAATATCCCGATAGCTCTAGCGATAGCGCTACCGCTATGGGGAATGTTTCTTTACTTCTTCATCCTGTAAGGATGTATCTGGTAGGCCATTCCGGTCTGACGAAATTACGACTAGCCGAAAAGGCTGGAAAGCCCTTCGAGGGCCTCTTCTTCCTTCTTCTCTTCGGCCTTTTCTTCCTTCGGCTTTGCAGCTTGCGCCGCTGGTGCAGCTGCCGCAGGTGCCGCTACCATTGCTGGAGCAGCGGAGGCGTTCTTTAACGCCTCGTCAATGTTAACCTCACCCAAAGCTGAAACAAGAGCTTTCACCCTGATTTCGTCGGGTTTGGCACCCGCTGACGAGATTACCTTCATGACATTCTCTTCATTGACCGGCTGATTAAGCTTGTGAAGCAAAAGCGCAGCGTATACGTATTCCATTGAAATCGCAAAAAGACACGTTATGTTCTTCTGTATATAAGAATTCGGCTGAGCGGCTAGAAAACCCGAGGTCGGATCATTCAAGAAAACTAGCGAAACGGAACTTACTTGAGAGTCTTGATCCATTCGACGACTCTCGTGACTCCCTCGTCAAAACCCACAATGGGTTCGTAGCCGAGTTTCCTGCGCAGCTTCTCTATGCTCGGATAGGATATCATCGGATCTGTTTCGAATTCCGTCCTCGGCGGAAGCAGTTCTAGCTCAGAACTCGAATTGGTAACTTTCTTGATACGCTCCGCCATTTCTCTGACTGACATCTTGTTGCCCGACCCTACGTTGAAAGCTTCGCCAACGGCTTCATCTTTTGTCAGTATCAACTCTGCGATTCGTCCATAGTTTCTGGCATACGTCGGATCTGTGACGTCCTGACCCGAGTTGTACAAGGGTATTTTCTGGTTTGCCAGGCACGCGCGGACAAATCGCGGGAAAGCTCTCGTCTGCGGCTCCCACTCTCCGAATAACAGCCAGCTCCTAGTGATGGATACTTTGAGTTTCTTGTGAATTGAATAACTTCTCACCAGAGTTTCGGAAACGACTTTGCTGTAGTCGTAGGGCAGTCTTGGGTTAAACGGCGTCGCCTCTGTGGCGGGTCTGTCGGCAGGCACTCCGTAGACGTTAGCGCTGGAGGCATACAGGAACCTCTCCACATTTTTCCTTGAAGAAAGCTCGAGCAGATTCAGAGTCCCGAAGCAATTCACTTTGTAAGTGGCGTAAGGATCCTCCGTGGTTTTTTTGATGTCCGCAAGCGCGGCGAGGTGAATCACCGCGTCAAAATTTTCCTTCGCGAGCCTTCCAAAAACAAACTCGCTGTCTGTGATGTCTCCTAGAAGATCGGATCCCTCTGTAATGTCGAGACCAATAATTTCAAACCCCCTGCTTCTCAAATGGTCGCAAAGATGCTTGCCGACAAAGCCGTTGATTCCGGTAATCAAAATCCGCATGAATTATCTGTGAGATCAAATTCGAAATAAACGGGATTAAAGAGTTAGCCGGTGAGCAATAAGAAATCAATACTGCAATAAGATTAAAGACGACCCGACCTTAGGTTGCGAACATGCCGAAGCCGAAGAAGGGCGAAATCTACGGAACGTTCAACAACGAAATGTGTTATGAGAGAGGGCTTGCGAAGCTCAAAAACATCAAAGGAATTGAGATTCTGCCGCTTGACGAGTTCACGATCAAGATTGTTTTGAAGAAACCAAATTCTGCTGTAGAAAGGGCCGTGAATGAGGCGATTAACAGTTCGAAGGGGTACGTCGAAATAGAGCTTGAAACTATAAACGCGCTAAAAGCCAACAAAGAAAAGAAGGCAGAGACTGGAGTACTTGACACGCCTTTCTATGGCTAGGGGTTTTCCCTTCCGAATTCTTCTTTGCCGATCTCTTCTTCGCTTTCTACGTCCTCAGCTTCTTTTTCCAGAACTCGGGCTTCACTAGCTTGAGTCCTCTTGCTTATTTTTTTACGAGTTTTCTTCGTTTGTGCCATTTACCTATCAACACGCTGCCTTGAAGGCTCAATAGATCCAAGGAAAACAAATAGCTGGAATTAAAGAATTTAGAGAGAAGAAAGTCTTCTCTCACAGAGTTATGGACCGACAGTTACAGTTCCATTTTCGTATGGGTAAATGACGCTCTGGATGGTGTAGGTTCCAGTCTCGTTGAACGTGAAAGTGAAGGTTCCTCCTGTGGCAGCTCCAGCCGCTGCAGCGAGAGTTCCGGACTTGAACAAGTCGGGCGAGCATGTAGGGGTAGGAGTGCACGAGGTTGCCGCTATCTGGTTCGCGACGCCATCGTCATTCTTCCAGTCTACACTCGCGTTAGCACTCAAGGAGATTGTAATGGGATTCGGAAGGAAGGCTTGGTACCGATCAAGGGACGCCCCGTCAGTGATGTAAACAATAACGAGGGCGGATACCACAGAGTGCTGAGGCGAGTAAGTAACACCGGGAGGTAAAGTTGAGGTAAAATTCGATACTGTCGAAAGATTCGAAACGTAAGAGGTGTATATCTCAGTGGTAGTCGTTGGAAGGCTTCCAGGCAGCACCGTCGCCACATAATATCCAGCCAGAATGACCAGTATCAAAGCGACAACAACAAACACCGGGAGAATTGCAGACATTGATTTCTTCGAACCGATTTTCTTCAAGAATAGATCGTCGAATGGGCTCAAATTAACTGATATTTAACAGTTGATACGTTACAGACATGATGTGGATTTGCAAAAAGGTATATAGGCATCCATTCCGCTGAAGATTTCGTATCATGTCCTCGAAGTCAAAGTCTAAAAAGCGCTCACAATCTCCACAACTTGAGACTCCTTCGGACGAGAGCTTCAAGCTTAGTAGAAGATCGTTTATGAAGGCAACCGCCGCTGGCGCAGCGGTTGTTGGTGTCGGTTTATCGATGAAGCCGACAAAACTTGCCACAACTACGACGAATCCTCCAATATTCAATGACAATCCCGATACTTTTGCACCGGTTTCGATTACTCTAAACGTCAACAGCCAATCGTACACAATTACCGTTGAACAGCGCGATATGTTAGTGAACGTTCTTCGCGAGACTATTGGTTTGGTTGGCGTAAAGAGACCGTGTAACAGGATGGAATGCGGTGGATGCACGGTGATACTTAGCAGTGATGGCGGATCTACGTGGTATCCTGTCTATTCATGCACGGTTCTAGCCTCCAGAGTTCAGGCCCCGACGTATCAAATAATGACTGTCGAAGCAAACAACAGTGGACAGTTGCCAAAAGCAGATCCTGTGTTGGCGGCAATCCAGACTGCATGGATTGAAAATGATTCCAGCCAATGTGGTTATTGCCAGGAAGGAAGAGTAATGGCTGCGACAGCGTTGCTAAAGAGCAATCCAACTCCAACCATACCTGAAATCCAGGCAGGTCTGGAGGGAATTTTATGTCGTTGCGGGACTTACATCAACGTAATTGCCGCGGTGCAGGCAGCTTCTGCGAGCCTAGCTTCATCTTAAGGTGAAAAAATATGGGAACTCTAAATCTAGTAGGAAATCCGAATCTGTCAAGACGAGATATTTTCAGAAAGATCAGCGGACAAGCCGTATACACCTTCGACATCAATCCAGCACACATTGGGCTTTCTGCGAACAC
>JASHPO010000038.1 GCA_030038075.1 Nitrososphaerales archaeon
ACACGCGAAGACTTGAAGAATGGGTGCGTGGCACCGCTCACAAAACCGCCATTTTTCGGTATACAGATACATCCAGCAACAATCGGAACATGTGGAGGGCCTAGAATCAACTCAAATGGACAAGTGCTAGATAGGAATGGAGCACCGATCCGTGGATTGTATGCGGCAGGGAACAACGCTGCCTCTCCGTTCGGAGCCGGATACGCAACAGGCGGGGCTACCATCGGCCCTGCAACCTTGTTTGGATGGTTAGCTGGTAAAAGTGCTGGAAGTTCCTAAATCATGAGCCAAGAAAGCGGGCGTTCGACAAAATACTCCAAGATTACGGTTGCGGCAGCCGGGGATTCGATGATCACTAGACAGATCTCTCCTTACAGGGGAATGGAATCAATTCTCGATTTATTTCGAATTGCTGATGTCCGTTTTACCAACGTTGAGACCTTGTTTCACCGCGGCGAGAGCTATGCCATGCCAGGAACATTTGCTACTAGAATGTATGCTGACCCATCTGTTGCCAGGGAGTTGAAGTGGGTGGGTTTCAACCTCGTCGCGCTTTGCAATAATCATTCAATGGACTACGGACCCTCTGGAATGCAGTCCACGATGAAGGCCTTGCACGACGTTGATATTGTAACGGCGGGAACCGGAAGAGACTTGGACGAAGCGCGCGAGCCACGTTATCTCGAAACCCCTAATGGTAGGGTTGCCCTAATTGCGGGAACCTGGTCTGACCACGAAGAAGGATGGCACAGAGCCTCAAACATGAACTCTGGAATTCCTCCGCGTCCAGGCACGAACCTCTTTCAAGTGAGAACCACTTACTATGTGACAAAGGAGCAGTTCAAGGTTCTGAAAGAGTTGATCGTCACCTTGGGCATAGATCCGCCGAGCGGAATGATTTTCCGTCGCACCGAGGACGAAATATCGCTTTTCAGGCATCCCTTCAGGGTCGGCGACAAAGTGGAAGCGATCAAAACAATCAGGAGACAGGATTTTGAGGACTCGATAAAGACGATCGAAGATGCTAGAAAGACCGCTGACTGGGTTCTCGTTTCTTTCCATACACACGATTGTGATCCGAAAGGGGCGGAACATCCTTCTGTTTTTGTTCGGGAGTACGCTAGAGCATGCATACATGCTGGAGCGGACGCGTTTCTCTGCCACGGCGCGCATTTTCTCCAAGGAATCGAGATTCATGAAAAGAGACCGATATTCTACAGTCTAGGCAACTTTCTAATTCAGGACGAGATCATGGACAAAGTAACCTTCGATCAGTACGAATTTTTCGGACTGGGAAGGAATGCAAAACCGTCCGATTTTTTCAAGGCCAGAGCCGGGATGATACCTCCCGGCGCCAAGCCTTATTCTGATTGGTGGAACGAAAGCGCCATCCCCGTCTTTGAGCTTGGGAGCGAGGGACTAAAATCGCTGAAACTCTATCCGATAACTATGGATCCGGACGAAAAGAGTCTAGTTCAGCGAGGCCGTCCGCACATTGATACGACTCCAAAGGGAATTTCCATTCTTGAACGACTGCAAGAGTTGTCAAGTGAGTTCAATACAAATATCGAAATCATTAATGGAATTGGCAATGTCAAAATTTAGGTCATTTGTCGAACAGTTGCGGGTGAAAATAGAATATGGTAGCGGCGATTTACAACAACAAAAATGGACATTGCGAGAAGGAAACCATATGCGAGGCTGGTGGCATGGACTAGTGCGACCGGCGGAGTTTGGGTGAAAATAGCAGGGGGCGGTGGAACTGTGGTTCCAGATGATGAAGGATTGTGTGCAGCTGGAAGAGCGATTACTCCTGCAAAGATCAATAGCAACACTAGATAGATCACAAAAGCCAATGAGAGAAATATTTGGCTTCTAAATTGCGTTGAATTCGCCGAAGCCTTTTGCTTTCCCGTTATATTTTCAGTCCGTTGTAAAATGATGTAAGCGAGGGAAATGGCAAAGTTCGCGACTGTAAATCCTATAATGGCGCTGGAAACTCCAGACATTCCGTAAAATGAGCAGTATTTCGAGCAGATCGAAGGCCCAGCATATATTACGGTAAGCTCTGCGATTCCACCCGCGGCCACCGCGACGAAAGGTAAGAGAAATGCTGAGAAAGTACGGAGCATTTTAGGAAGGTACAGAAATACTATCAAGAGGAACATACAAGAAGTTACGATGTTCTCAAAGTTGATCGAACCATCATAGACGAAATTGGAAATTAGCAGACCTATTGGGTTTGCGGCAGAGGCTTCGACCGTTGGCGTCGGGGTGATCTTGTTTTCAGAAAACCAGATGATGACTAGAGTAAACGTTACTACAGGAAGCGAGACGAGAGCATTGTGAGTTGTGATCCGATTCTTCCATTCATCAGCCAACGTTGCCGTCCACTTCGTCTTGAGTGAGTTTCACAGTTTTTCCTGCAAATAGTTTGTTGAAAAAAGCCTTGCTCAATTCAGCCTGTCTAAGTTTTTGGTTTTGATACATTGCCCTGACCAGTTCCTGTTCTTCCTTAGTCTTTGCATATTTCGCTACTAGGTATTCGCCTAGCTTCACGTGGAAAATATCTATGAAAGTATGCACATTCACAAAGACGAGATCCTCATTAGTGTACCTGTAGTGTCTTTGCAAAGCTGGACGTAGGCGCTGGCTTGTCCACACGTTTTCTCTCTCGAACAGCATCAAGGCGCCGGCCAAGATCGCAGGCCCGTACCTAGTAGCTTGAAATCGAGTCACAGTTCTGATGTTGTTGATGTCGATTGCTTGCTCTTGTTCCTTGAGCAGACCGATTCGTAGTTTTTCAGACTCCATCAAAAGATGGTCTTCGGGAACGCCCCAGCGATGAGAAATCGCATACAGCTTCATGTCTTCGTGAGTTTCCTCGTCAAAGTGCCACCAGTTTATGAGCTGTCTCGCTTCTAAATTACCTTCGAGAAAAGCTTGCACCGTTGAAAATCCAGTACTACCTATACCATTCGCGACTAGCAGATACAACCTGATGTCCACATCTCGCATCTGTTCGGGTGCGAGCTCCCCTTTCCATATGTAGGGATTAGAGTGAACCTTCGGATAAGAGGGTTCGTTCTTATTCTGGCGGTTGATTCCCTGTTCCCATTCATACAGATCCTGTATCAACTGAGCGCCGGGAAGATCCTGCCAGCCCCTCCAGCCCACTTTGTATAGTTCCTGAATCAAAGGCAGTTGAGACCAGTAGGCCCGCTCTCGCTCCATCTCCGAGGCTCTCTTGACAGCTTCCTCCAAAGGATACTCCTCGAAGAGAGAATTAAACTTCCAGGCTTTGGAAGCCGCGGTGACCTGAGACGCGATCATTGTCGTAGAATGACATTCAGGAAGTAGTTAAGGATTCTCTGTTCGCTAGGAAGTTGTGGTCTGGAGCAAAAAAAAGTTTATCATGGTTTCACAACTTCCTGTGAGTATCGTAGATTATTCCGTGACGGTATCGAAAACGATCTCTCAGGATTTGCCGCTTGCAGAATTAGAGCGGATGTGCCGAAGCAAGATCTCGGACGACCTCTGGAGGTTTATCGGGCCTGCCGAAACCGGTTCGACTTACCATCGGAACATCGAGAGTTTTGGCCGCTTCTTACTAAAACAGCGATTGTTTCAAGGGATTTCAAGTGCAGACATTTCCCTCGAATTATTTGGGCAGAGGGTAAAAACTCCCATCCTAGTAGATCCAATAGGAAATTTCTCGAGGATCAGCAACGAGGCCGAGGTTGATGTAGTCGCTGGTGCCTTGGAGGCTGGAAGCATGGTATTCATTGCTCATTCTTGGCAATCAAGCTTGGAAAAAGTTGTAGCTTCTCCGCATCCGCCTCTTGTGCTCCAGAGTCTCTTTACCAAAGATTTTGAAGAGCTCAAGGCCAAGGTCAAACTGGCAGAGAATCTAGGGTTCGCGGCTGTCGGGCTGACCGTCGACACGGTGGTGACCCCAAAATTCGGCGATACCGTTCCATATGGTACGGGATGGAATCTAAAATCGCCTACGATTGAGGATGTCCGGAAACTGAGGAAAGAGACATCGCTTCCTTTCTTTGTAAAGGGAATAATGTGCGAGGAAGACGCTCTTCTTGCCGTAGAAGCCGGAGCCGACACTGTCGTAGTTTCAAACCATGGCGGTAGAATCCTTGACTACAGCAGGGCAACGGTTGAGGTTCTTCCCGAGATAGTCAAAGCAGTCGGAAGTAAAGCTGGCGTCTTGATGGACGGAGGCATCAGACGAGGGAGCGACGTACTCAAGGCCCTAGCTCTCGGAGCTAGGGCTACCCTGATCGGAAGACCGATTTTCTGGGGCGTAACGGTCGGCGGCGCAGAAGGCGTTTCGATGGTGATAAAGAAACTCTCGGATGAGCTCGTGCGAAGTATGGTGATCTGCGGCGTGAAATCGCTGGAAGAAGCAAACGAGAAGATACTCCTCTTTGCGGAGCAATGAAGTTTGCGACGCTCTTCCTGAAACCGATCCAATATCATTGCACATACGCCCGCACTGAAAGTCAGAATTCTATCGCGAGTCGTCTAATTCGAGACTTGAGCTCATGTTTGCGTAGTTGTCGCTTGGGTTGGAGCACCGCGTCTCTTACCGAAGACCAAGACAGCTGCTATTACCACAATGATTACTACAACAATGGCAGCGATAAGAGTCGTTGAGCTCGAAATTGAGGACGAAGTACTGGATGAAGTCGCCGAGACCGTAGAAGTTGCTAAGGTTAAGCTGGAAGTAGTCGTCGCTGTTGGTGAGCTTGTTGATGTTATGGATGAGTAGGTCAGAGTAGAGGATGGAGAGGTCGAAGTCGTTACTCCTACCTGAGTCAGAAGTGCCAAAGTAATGTCGCTCAGTTGCGGAGTATAGCCTAAAGGATGCCAGTTGGTGAACCTGGCCGTACTGTACACCCATACTTTGTTTGGATTCGATAACATGAGTATTGGCAGATACTGCGAATTTAACAGCTGTATGTTGTCGAGGATTTGTTTCACCTGACCCGGGCTGTTGGTTGCCTTCAGCGCAGTCAAGTTGCCGTTATAATCATTCGTAGGAGCTCCGACCGGAAGCCACGTGCTATAGGCTCCGATTGAAACAATAGCCTGAACCGAAGCTGTTTGCGCATCCTTCCAGGCATCGCCTGGTGTCTGTCCCGAACTGTCTTGGACAATCATCGCGCTCTTGATGCCTCCTACGTTCGCGTAAAAGTCTCCGACCAACGTACTAGTCGCAACATCGTTTACGTTAATGGTCATCCCGATTGCCTGCAAATCCTGCTGTACGATCTGACCTGCAAGCTCAGGGCCTGCGCCGCTGGTTGCCGCCCAGAGGCTCAACGTAACAGCAGTGCCATTCGGATATTTTAGAGCCGCTCCGTTGGTACCTCCTGTAAACCCTATCGAATGCAATAGATTCAGCGCTGCTGTATCATTATAACTATAAGTGATCTGATTAGGATCGTAAAATTCAGTAGCCGCTGCGGGGATTAGGCCTTCAGCATTGTAAGATGTTACACCCCATCCGCCATACGCTTCATCGAGAATTGCGCCTTGGTTTACAGCGTATGCAATGGCCTGCCTAAATTGCGTCATGTTGTACGGATAGAGCGCAAGGTTCCAGCTCAACGAGGTCTGCCATAATCCTATCAACGGGTCAGCGTGCAAATTAGGAGTACTCAGAATTGGATTGACAGCCACCTGATCTGGCAGCGCGAGGTCGTACTGACCGCTCGACATTAGCGTCGTGATGTCTGAGGCTGACGAAGTGAAAGATACAATTATTTCACAAATCTGGGGTAGTGGAACAAAGTACGGATTCCTCAACAGAACGGCCTGCGTAGAACCAGTCGTATAGTTTTCGACGTAATATGCGCCGTCGTCAACTGTCACAACGCCAAAACCGGTGAACGAAGGGCCAGCGCTGATAAACTGAGAGGGCGCGGGGGGCTGTACTCCAGCCGCATCGAGTTCGCTGGGTAGCCACGCATCAGTCTTGTTCAAGTTGAACACGACAGTGCTACTGTTTACAGGGACTACACTGACGACTTCTGAGCGAAGGTTTTGCGAATCATAAGTGGGGTTCAGATCAAACTGAGGAGAGAAAGTGTTGACCCAATCCTGGGCTGTTACCTGCTGTCCGTTGGACCAATAGACATCTGGATTGATATGAAAAGTCCATTGCGTAAAATTGGAATTTACGGTCCAGGAGTTCGCGACGCTGTCTTGAGTGTAGTAAGTTCCATTGACCGCTGGCAACGCAACAGGCCTTAGCCAGAGGAGCTGACCCATAGTTGCGGCGGAGGCGCTGTGGACAGAGAAATAAGTGAGGGTGTTAGGTTGACCTCCACCTACTGCAATGTTCATGATTTCATTGGAAGCACAGCCGTTCGACGCCGCAAAAGACACTGGAGCGGAAGACAACAAAAGTGGGAGAAATGCGGAAACAAACAGAATTGCGGTAACGGGTAGGAACCTTGAGTGCGATACCAACTTGGCGAATCTCGGAGGCATGAGCTGGTTTGCACAAAGGCGAACATAAAAGCATTTCAAAATCCTCATTCTGATCCCCTAACCCGAGAAAGCTTTCTAGTTTAATTTGAAAAATTTTCGAGCGTTTCCTGCGAGTATCTTTCTTTTAGCTGGCTCGGTTAGGAACGGAAGATCAAAGATTACACTGGGCACATCAAAATCCCAGTGCGGGTAATCGCTTGCATACATTAGTCTGTTCTCGAAATCCATCAATTCAAACATCGACCTTAATTCTGCGACATGGGACTGTTCGAGAGGCTGGCTCGTGTAGTAGAACTCCTTCAGGTATTCACTTGGGAGTTTCCTCAACAGAGGAGCTTCGATTCTTCTCTTTGTATATTCGTCGTCAAGTCTGTGATACAGCCAAGGGAGCCAACTCACACCGCCTTCCATGAAGGCAAACTTGAGCGTAGGAAATCTAATCGGTACACCGCTTATCACCATTGAAGTGAGATGACGAATCAAAGAGAATGGGAAGCTCAGCGCATGGGAGGCTACGAATTCCATCCCTTCGTAAGAGCCTTCAATTGTTCTGTTGCCGTGGAAGCAGACTGGCAATCTTTTCTGCTGTGCGGCATCGTAAATCGGGTCCCAATCGTCAGATCCCGCAACAACTGGTGCAGAACCTGATATCATTATTCCACAGACACCTTTCTCATCACCTACTGTGTCTATCAATTCTGCGGCTTTGTCAGGAGTATTTGTAGGCACGTAGAGAAGTGTGATTATCTCAGGGTACCTGCCCAGAAAATGTTCGAGCATATACTCGATGTAGGCTTTGGCTACTGTCAACTCTGCGTGAGGTTTAGCCAAAGGAAGGCCGAGCATTCTCGTCGGAAGTACTACTGATGTCTTTATACCAATGTCCACCATCAGTCTAGTGAAAATACCTACCAGCTCGTCCGCTTCCTGATAGCTTGTATAATGAGTCTCGGGTCTCTTAACGGTCCGTACCCCTTTCTGGAATGAGGCGACCTGCTGGTACCTTCTGATTTTCTCAGCATCACCGGCGTACGCCCAAAACAGGCTTTGCTGCCACGGATCCTCCTCAGGATCAGGCGACATAAGTACATTTTTTAGAGCAGTGGTGGCGTACCTTGCCATCGTCTTGATCGGTTCGTTCTGATGAGAGTCGGCATCGAAAATATCGATTTTGTCGAATCCTCGCTCTTCAGCTTGCTTGATCGCGTTATCCATGCCTGCCGCTAGGCCCGGCATCCACCTTTCTCGGGTAAGCTGAGACGCCATCGATCTACTAGTTTGATTGCAAAGGGTAATGGAATAAGTATTGTGTTTTTGCACTTTCTAGTTCGCCTATCTAGAACGAATAAAGCAGAGTCCATGGAAGATATGACGGAAGTGTTGTTTTGAACATAGGAGACAATCTTAGGCATGGCAGGAGTTAGACGATTCGAACACTCACAGCTTCGAGTAAAGAATTTGCAAGAGTCTACTAGATTTTGCACACAAGTAATGGGACTAGTAGAAATATCGAGACAGAATGGCGTTTCATATCTTGGGTGTGGGCTCGATCGCAACTTCGACCTCGCGCTTTCAGAAGGAGGAACTGGTCTTGATCATTTTGCAATGCGTGTTGATGGAGAAAACGAATTGGAAATTTACAAGAAACGGCTTATGAAATACAATGTCAAATTTGGAGACAAGAGAAACTTAGAGCCATGTATTAAGAGTGCAATTAGTTTCAAATTACCCTCGGGCATACCAATGGAATTAGTCACTGTTGAAGACAATACATATCAACGCGTCAATGTCCCTGCATACAACTTAAGATCGCCAATTGCTCCGCTTGACGCAGATCATATGAGCATTTTAGTTCCAGATGTTTTGGCAGAAACGAACTTTCTTTGCGATGTTTTAGGATTCAAGATTTCAGACATAATTCAAGCGCCAAACACTAATCAGTGGATGATTGCCTTCCTCAGGATGGGAATACTGAAAAACGACATCGTAATCAACGGAGGCCAGCTTGCTCAGATTAGCAATGCGAGACAGCTTCATCATCTTGCTTGGACGATGTCGAATTCGGAGCACATGAAATTCCTTATCGACAGGATTAATTGGTCTGGTACGCCACTTGAGTACGGACCCGCGAGGCAAGGAGTAGGGAATATAAGCGCATACTTCTGGGAGCCTGGAGGAAATAGATTCGAAATATCAACGGAGATGCCCACTCTGAATAGCGACACTCGGACGAAATTCATTGTTCCCGGTTTCGATAAGACAGCCTCTTGGGGTTCGCCGGCTCGCGCGAGCACGGGAAGCTAATGAGAACGTAAACTGGGGTTCAGGCCTAGATTATTCTATCGGATTCATCACGGCCAACCGCAACAATGTCTGAGACCAGCGCGTAACCAGAGTTTTCCCTTAGACCTACCCGCAAAGACAAAACAGACCCTTTTTCGAGCATCGAGTTTGAACCATTTTTCACGAAGGGCTCTTCCTCAACTGACAATCCAACGCCGTTGCCGAACGAATTGTCCATCATTGGCAACAAATTTGCGTGCCGACATTCACGGGCGGCGAGATTGGCAAGATCACTGCAGGTTATGCCTTCCTTGGCGGAATCTTCAAGAGTTTTAAGAACGCGGTTAGCTACCCCAGCTAATTCTTCTGAGTCGTAGTTACAAGAAAACGACTCTGCCCAGTATCCAAGGAATTGGACTGCGACATAGGCTAGAACCTGTTTTCGTTTTTGATCTTCTTTCATCATTGGGTAGAGATATCCACTATTGTCTGCGCTCAGTAATACTCGCACGTCTTGTGCACCACCATCCAGAGCAGATTTTTCGGCAGCTCCAACCGCTTCGAAATTGTTCTCGCCTTCTTCCTTGGATTGGCGAAGTAACTCCATTGAATTTCTTGCTATTTTGTACCCGCGCCGAATTATTTCCTGTTCTCTCGGGCTCTTTAGTAATCGCATTTTTCTTAGGATATGCGTGCTGTCAATCAAGCTAATATCTTCAAATGCGTGAGAAATTCCCTCAAATGAAGAAGCAGGTATGCAGTTCATTCCTCCGACGTGACCGATCCGTCTAGGGGTTATTCCGAGTTCCTGCAGAGCCTGTCGGATTTGCGCGCCAATATTTTTCTCAAAGCCTTTGATTTCCTTTAC
>JASHPO010000039.1 GCA_030038075.1 Nitrososphaerales archaeon
ATGGCTCTCCCGAGCTCGATATTGGCATGGGTAACTGGGCGGTGAGCTCCTTTAATCTGTTTGTTCAAAGTGACTCATGGGAAATAACACCAAGTGAGTTATGTCAGAGTGGAGGATATCCTTGCGACCCCTCCATAACAATGAGCTCGCCTTGGATGGGCTTTGCGATGGTTGGCGTTTGCTGCTCAGACGGCACAAGTTTTAGTGGAGGCGCGGGAACCATCACCTATGTCCCTGTATCCGATTCTGGAACAACATTCACGGTCACTCTGGAGACAAGCAATATGGCTTATGGATCTCCCAGTTGCACGACTTCAACTGATACCTGTACACAATCGTATACTGGATAACTCAGAAGTTGGACTGAAAAGAAGGAGTAGGGATAAGAAAAGTGACGAGAAAAATTAGGACAAGACATGCAAATATAAAGATTGTTGCAATCATTGTAGTGGTCGTTGTTGCTTTTGGGAGCGGTCTGTACCTAACATTTGCTACCGCAGCAAGTGTTGCTTCCAGCGAAAGTGACGCGAACCAAGCTAACCCGGTTAGAAATGCGGTGCCCATCCCATCGCAAGTCAGCTGTACAAACAAATATGATAATGGTGCTCCCCTCGATATGCTTGTCAATCTCACATCAACCTCGTCAGTCGACTTATGCATCTCGTATTTTTACTATAACTCTACCAGCACAACCACATTTTCCGTACCGAACAATATAGTTATACTTGGCTCAAGAAATATTTCAGGAACCAACGCAACTAGGCTTTATGACGCCACTTCATTGTTTTCAATAACGACAACGTCGAATCAAATTGAAATTGGCGGCCCTTCAAATATTGGTGAAGCTAGCGTAGTTGTTTTTTCAATTGGAAGTACTCAGAACACACCGGATGGGGAGTATTACGTGGGATTTGACGCAATGTCCTACCCACAAATAGCAAATTGCCCTACCCAACTTGACTTGGTTGTTGGTAGTGGTCAGTATTATCCAGGAGGTAGCACGTGTCTTAGTTTGCTTGCATTATCTTCTCATTCGGCTCTCTTTCAGCTCGATTCCTTTGGTTTGATAAATGGACTGTTGTTCGATGAGGTAGTTGGAGTGAGCGAGTGAGCCGTAATCCTGATTATTGCTGTGTCCGAGCCTGACCCTTTTTTCTCGGAAAGGTTAATTCGGAGAAAAAATATGAACCTTTCACTGTAGGAATTGATGCCTTCGCTTCGCAAAATGAGCCAGTTTCGGTACCTACCGTGGCGGCTTGTTCTCATAGGCGTGGTTGTATTATTGGTCTCGCCTTTTCTGACTTGGTCTAGACAAAACAATGGCCTCTTTCCCCCCAATGTGAGTCTGATATTCGAATATCAGTTTATGTTACAGCACTACGGGTCCAATCTCGCGATGTGGGCTTCGGAGCTAAGATCTTTTGCGAGCTTGGAGCCGCTGGTCGCAGCTGCAGTATTTCTGTACCCTGCTGGGCTGATAGTAGCAGTAGTTCCTTTGTTCGCAAAAAGGCTATTTGTCTTCCAAGGAATTCCCTGTCTTATTTCCTCGCTCTTATGGGTATCTAACGCTTTTGTAAACATTTACCCTGTCGGCCTTGTTTATCTTTTCAGGAGTTGGGCTACGTGGATTAATGCTGGACCAATCGCTGCAGTTTGTGGCACGTTTTTGTTGGAATATGCTTACATCCTGGACAGAGCCAGAAAAGAGCGGAGAAATTACGCAGTTTCGAATCAACCTTCGCCTGCTAACAATTTTCGTTATTAGAAGCTTCAAGCCCCCCAGTTCGTCGAAACCGGACTCAATGTGCTGCCATTGCGATTCTTAACATAGCTGTGTAAATAATGGCTTAACGCGCCTCTTTTTCTGTTTTTTTATGTAACTGTTGCTTCGTTTCGTCTCAGTCTTATACTCATATTAGTATAAATCCCACCGGGCCCGCATTCGCTTACCCTGTTGTCGAGCTCAGAAGCTGACTGAGGGCGAGTAAAGGCGTTATTCCGGGAAATAAAAATCTGAGAGTAGTGGGACAGAGGTCCTTTGATATCTATCCCAATATCCAAACTGAATTGTTTATGTACATGTCCGCGTACATGACATCGCCCACCGAATCAAAGTCAATTCTGACTGGACCCGAAGCAACCTGAATGTTCTGCAAGATGGAGTACCCCTTTATTTCTGTGACCAGGTTCTCATAGGTGATTGAAACAACCCCTGAGAATTCTAAGGCGTCCCCAATTGATCGCGCATTTCGCAAGATTGTAAACTATGTGTAAATGGACGCAACATAAACTTCCGGCGATTTTTTGAACTCGGACACAAAATGGATTCTTTATTAAGATTTGACGTCTAAAAATTTGACATGTCTATCCTCAGTAGAATAGAGTTCGTAACGATTAATGTCTCTGATATGAAACGTTCAATTCAGTTCTACCGCGATGTACTTGGTTTTTCCGTTCAAAGCGAAAGTCCACACAGGTCTGTACTAGATGTCGGGGGCAGTGCGAAAATTGCTCTTCACAAGGGAGTAAGGCGCACGGAGTTGTTTGAACATACGCCTTTAGCTGGGAGGGCATCAATTGGCTTTTCTGTCGAAAACCTTGACAAAGCTATGGAAGAGCTCAAAGCAAGAGGAGCGATTTTCGAAAGTGAGCCCAGTCCGCGCGGAGGTGGGAACTCGATGGTCGTCGAGCTAGCAGATCCTGACGGCTTTCAGATCACCATTTTCGGTCCGTCAAACTCCCGACACTAATGGAAACCCAATATGGCGTGGAGGCGTGGTTTCTCCATCCCTACAGCGTTTGAGCGCGTGTAGTTAACTCTGCCGTCTGCCAATAATTTACAGCCGTAATTGCTGCTATAGTTGAGGTGTTGCTTTGAACTTCCTTCCAATTACTAGAAGAGCTGGAAGGAGCTGTCCTACTAGTAAGAGTGAACTCCATGTTGATAGCAACGAGAACTGTAGCACGCCTGACGTAACCGCGGAGTAATCTATACTCCAAATGCGGTTGGATAAGCTCCAACGTTCGCCGTAGCCGTTACAGTGTTTGTGGCACCGTTTATGATTGAGACACTGTTCGAGTAATAGTTGGCTACGTAGATGTATCCATTGGAGGAATCAAAGGCTACTGCGTCAGGGCAAAATCGTACTATTGAAGAATTCGGAAAACTGGGTGCTGCGGGGCAATGCGTTGCAATTCTTCTTCTGACGAAGCGGCGGTCACGCCTTCGAAAAAGATGCCCACTTCGACCTTCCAGCGAAGGAGATATGCCCGGAGAATAGGCGGCTTGCTTTCGTTTTGTATCTCGATTGCTCTGAAGGGTTTTTTGTGTCGGCCCAGCGCGAGTTCTCCGCTCCCCATAACTCGGAGGTTGCGAACCCACTGTGTTTCGCCGCGCGGTGCGATCAGGTAGAAATTACCATCGAAGTTTAGCAGATTAACCGGCGTTGAGTGCCAATTTCCTGTTTTTCGGCCTTTGACCAGCAATACCCGTGATCCCCATACACTTATGCCTAAATGAGTAGCCAGAGCAACGATGCCGTTGAAGATATGCTTGGTAAACCATCCTGGCTTGCGGTAGCGGGACAATACGGGATATTTCTTTCCACACTGTATTTATTCATGCGCAAGAATGAGGCAGGATATTCATTCGTATTTTGCGTGTGTCTATACGCATAGAGAGTGTGCGAGAAGGTCAGCTCAGAATCCTTGTTAGAGACTCTCAGAGAGCAACATGCACGCACTCGCGCGATCGAGTAAATATGAGAGAAGGGCGAAAAAGTGGTTTTTCTCCGCTTGCTTGACACTAACTTTGAGTCAAATTGATAATAGAATGAGTATTTGTGAAACGATGGGAGGTTGGAGGGGGACGGGATTCGTACTCATTATGGGTTTGAATCCCGTACATCAATTTCCGAGAATTTAAGAATGAGCGAATGGTCCTTCCTCCAAATCCATGCGCGACTATTTGGATTCTTTTCACACTACGCCCACATTCCGCGCACGAAGTTATCCTAAATCCGAATTCTATTAGCAAAACGCTCACCTGCATACAGAATTATCGCGAAACAACGATCCAGAAATAACGGGCTACAACAATACGCAGAGTTCTGAATGTCTAGACCCGAACTTGCTTCCCCAATGCAAATCCTCAATAGACGAAGATCGTATTCAGGTGTACAAACTTTTTTAGTCACGTTCCATTTATTAGGCCGTCCAATTTCGTGGTGTAGAGAGTCTAATTCACCTATGCCAATGATCGATGTCTACGCAAGAGAAGACTTTTTTCCTCCGGGTACCGATCGCCAGCTCGGCGAGCAACTTACTTTCGCAGTGCTTCGCGCCGAAGGCGTGAAAAATCCGGGCCCGTTCCATTTGAATAATACCGCAGCATATATCCATCGAATGGACCCAAAGGGAGTTCATACTGCGGCTGAAAATTCTCCAAGAACCGTCCGGGTTCAAGTCATAACTCCTCCCGGGGCTTTGTCGCGGGATGGTCAGAAACAACTTGTTAGGGAGATCACGGACATTGTCACAAAGATCTCGGGTGATCCCACCCAAGCAAGCCGAACATGGGTTTTACTGACAGAAGCTGCTGAAGGTGGCTGGGGACTAGCCGGGACTGCATTCGGCAAAGAAGAGTTTGCAGCTCTGGCGGCGAAAGCAACTGCTGCGAGAGCAGCTGGTTCTTCCTAGTCAAAATTGGACAAAGAAGATTAAAAGACCTTCATGAATAGCTCCGGTCCATTGTAAATAGCTATATCTCGAAAGAAATTCCACTTCGATGGTATCTAGATTGAAACCTCGGAGATCTCTGGGGCAAAGTCGCAGCTTGGGGAAAAACCAAATTGCCTGGGAAATTTCACCATAAAGGTTGGAATTTTTTCAGCTTGTAATCGTGTTCGCCCGTGACCGAAAAACCGGGAGCATTGTACCGGAGTAACTTTCCTTTCGCTCTCTACCCGGTTTAATACTCACATTCGGGATAACGCCTGCTCAGCGATATATCTCATGGCGGAAAATTTGAGAAATGCGGTACCTATTTGCGTGATTTCTGTGGGTAGTTCGTCGCGGTGCGAAGCCGTATGATACGAAGAGAGTTGAATTAGGGCGTAGTCACTGGCAGCTTACTCGGATGGGACGTGTTCATTACTCCAGGCGTTCCTGTACCAACGAACGATCCCGCCCCCAATACGAGTGAAACATACTGGCAACCGACCTCATCGACACTGATTTTCGGTAAACGAGACGCTGTCCTGGTCGATGTGCCTGCCACCTGACAACAGGGGTAACTCTGGGGCTGTGGGTTAAGGATAGCCGAAAGAACCTCAAGACGATCTACGTAACACACGGGCATGGAGATCACTGGTTCGGCGCCTCCGCCGTCTTGGATCGATTTCCGAATGCCAAGGTCGTGGCTACCCGCGGGACTCGAGACAATGCAACAACAGGCCTCGCCGGAAACTCTGAAAATCTACAATGCTATGTTTTCTGGTCAGATTCCAAACAAGCTCGTTACAGCAGAAGAGCTGCCTAACGGGAATACGTTCGATCTAGAGGGGACTGATATGATGGCCATGGAGCTCGGCCATAGCGATGGGGATAATACGACGTGCTTGTATGTACCCTCACTTGGACTGGTGCTCGCCGGCGACGTCGCCTACAATGGACCACATCAGTGGTTGGTAGAGTCCCCAAGCTAAAATGGCAAGCAAAAAGCCCGAAAGAGGTTTAACAAGATTCCGAGTGGACGTAAGCTTGGTTATTGTGGGACTTTTTCTGGCACTTGGTGTCCAGAATCTTATCGAGTTTTTTCAAACTCTATTCCCGCATATCAGCGCTTTCTATTATCTCGGTCTAGGAATCTTCAGTATACTGATAGTCATAGCATTCTTGAATCTTGCAGCCGGATACGCTGGAATCAAACATTAACAGCGGACATTCTAATTTGCGTCTTAATTGAAAGGACGGCGGTTCGCCGTCAATCTCGTCGGACTAGAGCCGTCAAATCCCAATGAAAGTGGATGCTCCGTTCGATAACTAACAAATAGGACCTCAATTAATGCAACCGTTCGGACAACAGGATCGATGGTACACCTAGAGATCGCGTTTTCTCTAAACGTCGTCACGAACGGAGTGGCTAGCGGTCGAGATGGCAGGATCTTCATGACCATAGCTCGATTTGATGGGAGTGATGGTGCGCGAGTAGCTGAACGGATCAATGGCGAACTAAAGCCCTACCCGGATGCGGTGTGGAATAGTTGGACTTTTGGGGACATCGGTCGCAACCGCCTAGTTCGGGTGAATTCTGTCCGGTTTGGGCCGGACGACGATCTTTGGCTCGTGGATGTTGGGGCTCCGGGTATGGGAAGACCGAGGATCAGAGACGGCCCTAAACTTGTTTGCATCAATGTTGCTGCGAATCAGGTACGTCGTGTCTATCCTATGGACGATTTCACAACGGATCGGAGTTTCATAGACGACGTCAGATTCAACGGTAATCACGCCTACATCACCGACGCGGGAGATCCTGCAATCATCGTACTGGATCTTCAAACCGGCAGCGGTCGACGTGTGCTGGAACAAGATCGCTCGACTACCGCCCAACAGCCGATTTCTGCGGAGGGAAAAGTCATCCTTGGCAGTGATGGAAAACCGGTCTTTGTCCATGCCGATCAACTCGAAGTATCTCCCGATGGACAGTGGCTTTACTTCCAGCCATGTTCGGGTCCTCTTTACCGTCTCGCAACATCACTGCTTGATAATCCGACAAAGACAGATCAACTCCCGCAGGGGGTCAGTCTGTTTGCAAGTACGACTACTACAGGAGGTACTGCAATCGATGCCGAGGGCAACATCTATGCCAGTGATGCTGATCGGCAGCGGATCTTGAGAATCACACCTGAAGGAAAAATCGATGTAATGCTCGAAGATCCACGGCTTCTCTGGATTGACGCCATGTGGATAGACCATGGAGGCTATCTTTGGATGCCATCCGCCCAGCTCAATCGACTCGGTACTTTTCAGGGGGCGGGTGGGATATCTAGGATTGTTTACCCAATTCAAGTGTACAAGGCGCAAATTGGTGTTGGTCCTTCGGCTTTGGACCACTGGTAGTTTTCATATCATATCTGGCAACAAACAAATATCCGTCGCTAACACTGCGATGCTGTTAGTACTTTCTCCTCGGGCCGCACAATGATATTTGTATCAGGATCCTTGCAAGAAGGTTAGTGGTATTTGGCGCAAATAACTGATGGATCAAAGGAGGTGGTGGGTCCGGTTGTTTCGCGAAGACGTTGGTTGATTCTTTCGGTCGTCGCCGTTGGCACATTCATGTCAGTATTGGACGGCTACATAGTTAACGTCGCGCTTCCAACTATCCAATCTTCCCTGAAGGCTAGTACTGGCGAGCTCGAACTTGTAATAGCTAGTTATTCTCTGGTTTACGCGGTCTTCCTGATTACAGAAGGACGGCTCGGAGATATCTTCGGGCGCAAAAAGATGTTCCTTCTGGGGATGACAATTTTCACAATCGGCTCCGCCATGTGTGGACTTGCGCCGACTCCCGAACTTCTGTTGGCGTTTAGGGCATTGCAGGGATTTGGTGCTGCTACGATGTACCCACAGATTCTCTCTATCATCCAAGTCACGTTCAAGGATAGCGACCGCCAACTAGCTCTTGGAGTCTTCGCAGGTTCCAATGGAGTAGCCCAGGTCGTCGCCCAGCTTTTTGGAGGTTTTCTAATTCATGCCGACCTCGCGGGACTCTCGTGGAGATCCATTTTCTTTGTAAACGTCCCCATCGGCATAGGCGGAGTGATCGCCGGAATCATCTTCCTCAGGGAGTCGAAGAGCGTGCCATCTCCAAAATTGGATCTACCCGGGGCGGGCTTGGTTGCGCTGCTATTGGTCTCCATTGTCCTACCACTCGTTGAAGGACAATCAATTGGATGGCCGATTTGGGTAATCGGACTCTTGGCACTGTCGATACCATTCCTGATCATCTTTGTTTTCTACGAACGTCGTTTGGCATCCCACGGCGGTTTTCCTCTTGTCAACTTGAAGCTGTTCAAGGAGAGATCATTCTCCGTTGGTTTTCCGCTCGCATTACTGTTCTTCAGCACGAACGGCGGCCTCTTCTACTTGATAGCCATATTCTTACAGAGAGGACTCGGCTTTTCTCCGCTGGCTTCGGGATTAACATTCACTCCTATCAGTCTGGGGCTCATCACGGCCTCACTTTCAGCATCGAGATTTGTTCGGAAACTAGGCCGGTACACGCTCAGCCTCGGATTTGCCCTTGCTATCGTCGGCTTGAGTATGACTATGTTAGCCCTTGAGTCTTACGGGACGAAAATAACCAACTATGATTTGCTCGTTCCCTTCCTCGTAAGCGGACTGGGATTCGGATTTGCGAATTCCCCCCTTGTGGGTACAGTGCTCGCCGGGGTCAAAAGTGAAGATACTGGCACCGCATCGGGACTGATGTCAACAGCCATTCAGCTCGGGATTTCCGTTGGAGTTGGAATATACGGAACGGTATTCTACGCCCTCGCCGGTTCTTCCGGCGCAGCCGCACTTTCCTCACAGTACCTCTACGCTTTCGAACACACTCTTTTGGTACTCATTTCCGCAGAGACTGTAGCCTTTTTGCTAGTATTCTTGCTTCCCAGAACTCACGTCGGCCAACCCAAGGACATGTTCCTGGATCGCCTCCCAGGACCGCTTTCCGGATGGGCTTATGCTCTTTATTTCTCGACTGGCGGCCGGATTGGAAAACAACTATTCGACCAAATGATTGAAGAGACGACCCAAAAGAGATTGGAAGATATCAAGGCCCCGGTTAATGATTTCCCAGGATATCTGGCGCAGTATTTTATCGAGACTAACAGAGAAAAACCCGAGTGGATCGAATTTCTAACGCGGGAGTCCCTAGATCCGAGCAAGGATTTCATTAGTCGAAAGGAAGAGCGAGAAAATTTGATTCGCCATTTCGTTGCCGACATCAAGGATCGACAGGAGAAGGGTTTCATCGACAAAAGCGTCGACCCGGGTAGTCTCGCGCTAATGATTCAGGCCTTGAGCTTCTATCCGAGAGCTTTCGCGGCGGTCACGAAAACGGCTACAGGTCTCTCGCCGACTGATCCTGAATTTGAAAAGCAGTGGAGCGAGTTTCTAAGGGATCTTGCGAAACGTTTCGAGGTATCCACTTTTCACTGAATGAGATTTGAAACCTTACATGGTCGATCGCAATCATCGATTTCCCTGAAATTTCCGAATCTTATGGAAAACATTGGAGTGACACTTTTTCTACGCGGTGACAGCAGGTCGCGACATCTTGGACGCTTCTGCTGCAGCCTTTTCGATGAGCTCAGTTGTTTCCTTTGGATGAGAAATCATCGCGACGTGACTCGCTTTTACGGAAGTCACGATGGCTTTCGCTCGGGATGCCATGAACCTTTCTGCTTCAGGCGGAATCATCATGTCTTGCTCTGAAACCTGGTACCATGAGGGAAAGAATTTCCAGGCAGGGTCTTCAAAAGGGACGTCACTGGATATCTCTGTCACGGCGATCGGTTTCTGAATGGCAGCCAAGACCCGCGCTTTATCTTGATGCAGATCCTGGGCGAAGTATTTCACGACGCCCTCTGTATCGAGCCAGAGGTAACCGAATGAGTCGGGACGCGCTGCTGACGCACCTGGCGGCTGCGGTTTCGCGCTTAGAAGAGCCTTCATGGTTTCGCCCTTGTCCGGGGCAAAGGCAGCGATATACACCAATCCAATAACGTTGGGCGCGTTTGAACCCAGTCCAGTTATGACAGCGCCGCCAAAGGAGTGACCTGCGACAATAGTGGGTCCATCCTGCACCGATAATACCCGTCTAACTCTCTCGATGTCATCTGGAAGCGAATTCATCGGCATCTGAACTGCAGTCACCTTGAAACCGTCTTTTTGCAATCGTTCTATCACTTCGCTCCAAGAAGATCCATCTGCCCAAGCTCCGTGAACAAGTACAACGTTTCTGGCTTTATCCGGCATGGCGTAACAGCGAAATAAACTATCTAATAATCCTTGATGGCGTTGACACCATAATCTGTCAAAAAGGCCAGCTACCTTCGAGACCCGCGGCTCCCAATCACATCCAAGATGACCCTACATCATCACTAGGGCGTATCGCGATTTAATCAGGTTTTTCAAGAGATTTTGGAATAGGCTCAACAAAAGTCTAAATGAAAGAGCAAGTCTTTGCAGAAGAATGGTAGCTATGGAATCGGGGACAATCAACATTGGCGATATGAGCATGTTTTATTTGAGCGCTGGCTCAGGACCCGCTGTTGTTCTAATTCATGGATTTGCTGAGACTTCACTCGTCTGGAAACATGTCATGCCGGTTCTTTCGAAGAAGTTTAGAGTGATAGCCCCTGACCTCCCTGGAATAGGTGACTCGGACATTCCGAAAGATGGATTAGATATGACAACAAGTGCGGTACGCATCCACAAGCTTGCCCGGTCCTTGGGAATTGAGAAATCAAGAATTGTCGGACACGATTTCGGAGTCATGGTCGGATATGCGTATGCCTCAAAGTTTCCGGAGGAAACTGAGAAGCTCGTATTGATGGAAGCACCACTCCCTGGCATTGCTGGATTTGATAAAGCGTACAATGGTCCTGCTTGGCATTTCCGCTTTAATGGGCCTACCCCAGAAAAGCTCGTGGAAGGCAGAGAGCGGACCTACTTCGAGCATTTCTGGAATGATTTTGCATTCGACGCTTCCCACTCGATCCCGGACGAAGATCGCCGAATCTACACAGAAAAATATTCGCGGCCGGGACGGATTCATGCAGGCTGGCAGTATTACATCGCGTTTCAGAAAGCCGCAGAGGAATTTCCTCAGTTTGCAAAGACAAGACTGAAAATGCCGGTGCTCGCTATCGGGGGTGACAAGTCCAATGGTCCTCTGTTGAGCCAACAGGTGAAACTTGTCGCGACTGACCCGGAAGTTATCGTATTGAGAGATACGGGCCATTGGTTAATGGACGAACGCCCGAACGAGGTTATGGAAGCACTGACGAAATTTCTGTAGTACAAGCAAAGATCCTAATCGATCTCGGCGATGATTCTATGACGGGATTTGAACACGAATTTACTAATAAATTTCAATCATTTCATGGTCTATAGTTAGAGATCATCGATATTCAGATCTAACTCTAATTCCAATAACCACGGAAGACATTCGAACTCATAATGAGAGTGGAGGGGATGGGATTGGGGCTTCGTAATCGCTATGAGCCCACTCACGAACAGGGATTTTCAGATATTACCAGAGTCCCGAAAAATTCGCGAGAGATCGCCTAAATCTTGATCGGAATTGCCGAGTTTTAGCTCGTTAACCACTTGTTCCCGCGAGTCAAAGCGTCCTGTAATATGACCAAATCCCGCTGTATATCCTGCTTCTCAAATTCCTTTATCCGAACCTGCTGAACCAAATTATTGTACTTAAGCTGGAGCGAATTGTACTCGTCT
>JASHPO010000006.1 GCA_030038075.1 Nitrososphaerales archaeon
CCATCACCGCAAAGAACGCTTCCAAAATAAAAGCGAAGATAATTTCTGAAGCGGCTAACGGACCGACGACGCCCGACGCTGACAAAATCCTCCAGAAAAACGGAGTCCTTCTCGTCCCAGACATTCTAGCAAACGCCGGCGGTGTTACCGTCTCGTATTTGGAATGGGTCCAGAATCTCTCCAGACAGCACTGGACAGAGGATACGGTCAACAAAGAACTGGAAAAGAAGATGGTCGCCGGTTTCAATTCCGTTCACCAGTTTTCAACGAAGAACGGTGTTTCGATGCGCGACGCGGCGCTTGCCATCGCAGTTTCGAGGGTCGCCGACGCGATAAAAAAACTCGGCGTGTGGCCATAACTACTTCACGAAACTGGGATACGCGATTACCGTCGGTTCCCAGTCTTCCAGTTTTCCCGAGAGATAGGCTTCGTACGCCGCCAAATCCAGCAATGCGTGGCCGGAGTTGTTGAATACTATCGTCTTTGCCTTTCCGCTCTCTTTGCATCTTTTCGCCTCGTCAATCACGAACTTGATCTCATGCGCAGATTCTGGCGCCGGGATTATCCCTTCGGTCCTTGCAAACATTACTCCGGCCTCGAAAACCTCCTTCTGACCGAACGCAATTGACCTCATGTGGCCGTTCGCTATTAGGTACGAAATGATCGGGGACATTGCGTGGTACCTCAATCCTCCGGCGTGAATCGGAGGATTCTTGTACTCCCGACCGAGAGTCAGCATTTTTAGTAGGGGAGTAGTTCCCGCGGTATCTCCGAAATCGTAAGTGTATTTTCCCTTTGTCGTGTGCGGCACTGCCTTTGACTCGCAGGCCACAAATTCGATCTCGTTTTTCTTCTGAAGCTTGTCGCCCATGAACGGCAGGCAGAAACCGCCGAAATTGGAGCCCCCTCCGATGTTACCGACCAGCATGTCTGGCCTTACGTCGAGTATTTCCAATTGTTTCTTGACCTCCTGCCCAATCACCGTCTGATGCATCAGGACATGATTTAGAACTGATCCGAGAGAGTACCTCGTTTTGTCATCGGAGAGCGTGTCCTCGATCGCCTCGCTGATCGCGATTCCCAGTGAACCTGGATCATTCGGATCTTTCTGGAGTAGTCCCCTTCCGAACTTTGTGTTGTTACTAGGGGAAGAGAAGCACTCCGCGCCCCATGTCTCCATCATTATCTTTCTTCCGGGCTTTTGCCTGAAGCTTGCCGCGACCATGTAAACCCTGCATTTCAGTCCCCAGTAAGCCGAGGACATTGCAAGCGCCGAGCCCCACTGACCGGCGCCAGTTTCTGTTACTAATCTTTCGACGCCCTGTTTTTTGTTGTAATATGCCTGCGCCAATGCGGTGTTTGGCTTGTGGCTGCCCGCGGGGTTCACTCCTTCCCACTTGTAGTAGATCTTCGCTGGAGTTTTGAGAAACTGTTCCAATTTGTACGCGCGCATCAAAGGAGTCGGTCTCGGAACCCACCTGTAGGCTTCCATTACTTCCTCCGGAATCTTGATCCACCTTTCGCGGGAGACTTCCTGCGCGACTAACTCTTTTGCGAATATTCGAAACAGCGGCTCCGGCGACATTGGCTCCAGTGTTCCCGGATTCAGCGGCGGCGGCAGCGGTTCCGGAAGATCGGCCTGGATGTTGTACCACGAAGTCGGAATCTCGTCCTGCGAGAGGAAAACCGCGCGCTGTTCTTTAGGCATGAAGATTCGCCAAATACTTCGTTGATTTATCGGTTTCTAGCTTGCCAGTCGATTAATTGCACATGATTTTTTTAAAACATCTTTGAAAGCGACAGAATCGCGAGAAAACCCTCGGGATCAAGGTCTTTTGAAGACCCGAAGAGAAGACATGTACCAAAGACCTGCCCTGACTCGAAAGACATTAGCTAGCTCCACCCCTCCCCCCTAGGGGGTACCCCCTTGTTTTCAATGATATTTCCAATGAAAACAATTGAATTCATACAAATATTGTATGTCCCAAAATTGTCGAGCCATGGCAATGAATTCAGGTATTTCCTTGAATCCAGGTCCAGAGGTACGGCGTTAGGGCACCGTACTCTAAGGGAACTCCGTGACATCCTTCAGTCTTTGAAAATATAGCTTTCCGGTCATTTAAACGATGGGTAAATTAATTCATTCATTAACGCCTCTAAAAGCGCAGCTCCGCAGAAGTCTCGCCAAAAAATTAAGTACCATTGCTTTCGATTGCAGAATCCATGGCGATCAGCATAGGAGCTCACGTTCCGCACGGCTGGAAGTACGATCTTCCGCGGGGCTTGAGCGGAGCGGAGCAGTGGAAACTCATGAAAAAGGAGGCGCAGACACTCGAACACCTTGGATTTGACAGTTGCTGGTTTTATGATCACATGGTCAGATTCCCCGAGAAAATCGGTGAGTCAACCTTCGAGGGCTGGACTACCGCGACAGCCGTTGCCGCCGTGACCGAAAAGATCAGGCTGGGCCACATTTGCCTGGGAAACTCGTACAGGATTCCGTCGTTTTTGGCAAAGATGGCTGCGACCCTTGACTGCATCTCGAACGGTCGTCTCGAGCTGGGTATCGGGGCTGGCTATCACGAGGTCGAGTACAAGCAGTACGGGTTGGTATTTCCTTCGACCGGCGAGAGGATTTCCCGTCTGCGAGAGGCTGTGAAACTCATAAAGCTGATGCTCGACCCGGCTCAGGATGCGCCGAGTTTCAAAGGCAAGTACTACTCGATAGAAGGCGCGCACAATTTTCCCAAACCGATCCAAAAGCGCGTCCCAGTACTTATCGCCGGCGGGGGCGAAGGGTTCACCCTGAAAGTTGTCGCGCAACTGGCTGACAGGGACAACATGGGCGTCAACTATACTCTCGAACAGTACAAACAGAAATTCGAGCTACTCGGAAAGTATTGCGGGCAGTACGGAAGAGACCCTTCAGAAATCACTCACTCTTGCTTGAGAGAAGTGATCATTGGAAAAAATCAGGATGACGTCGTGGAGAAATTCAAGAAGTACGAACTCGAAACCATAAACGTCTGGCAACCGACGTTGTCCCAGAAAAGACCGAGGATTACAGGCACTCCGGAACAGTGTCTGGAACAGCTTTTGAAATTCAAAGACATCGGAGTAAAGATGTTCATTCTCTATTTCCCCGATGCGATAGAGCTAAAATCGCTCGAATTGTTCGCTGAAAAAGTCATGCCGGGACTGCGCTAGACCCTCAGTAGCTTCTTCGGGTTGTCGATAATCATCTTCTGAATATCCGACGAGCTAATGCCCTCCCCCTCGATCGCGGAGATAAATTCGTAAAAGCAGTCGATCGGGTTGCCCTTCTGCGCCTGTCCGGAGTCGCTCGACAGAATACATCGCGACGCGCCGACAAACCTGATGTTTTCTGCAATCAATTTCGGATCGTAATTGGTCGTGGCACAGTGTTCCAAATAGGCGCCGTCTTCGGATAGTTTCTTCTGCTCCTCTTTAGAGAAATTCGTGGCACGAAACTCTGGATGGGTTATCAGAATGTTGGTCACATTGCGTTCTTTCGCGCAAGCAATGACGTATTTGATCTCTTTCAGCGAGAGGTGCCCCGTACCTAAAATCGTTTCCGAACCTTTCATTGTCTCGATCACCTGAACGGCTTCTTCTTTCAAGTCGCCTGACTGATTTAACACGGAAATTGGGCGCATCGGTATGGCAACAGTTTTTTGATTGTCGAGCTGCTGGAAGGTGGGAAGCGTAGCCTGGCCAAAGTGGTCAATATGATTTTGGGCGTCCAGCGTCGGCATCCAGACTTCCGAAGCTCCCAGCTTCAGCGCAACCTCAACTGCATAGGGATTTAGCGCTCCCATGGAATTGTTCAATGCCACGGAGCCGAAGAATCTTGGAGCGTCACCAGATTTCGAGTCGCTGATGATGAGCTGCCTTCCGGCTGTGGTGAGGTGATGGCACTTTGAAAGCCACCCGAAGTATCCAGACTGGGCTGCAAGTTTTGCAAAAAGGGATTCGCTGCTTGATCGCTGCACAATGTCAGGCGCTAAGTGTATCTGCATGTCGATAGCTCCCGAGAGCTTTCTCCTGTAGTCTGAAAAATCCCTTTTCAGCGGAACTACATTTACACTCATGATTCAATCATCCGCCAACTATAAGGACTGAAAAACCTTATTGCGTAATGTGGCGTAACTGGATTATCAAAGGAGAGTTTTTCAAATTGGTTCAACAAATTCAGAACGACCAGAAATATTCTCATGATTACGCGCAGAACCTCGCAAAAGAGTTCGCTACCCACAGCACGTGCAATATTTCAGATGCCATGGATCGATTTCGGATCAAGGGAGGACTGGAAGGAATCCTTCCGATTGTCGACGGAGCGAAAATGTGCGGAACCGCCTACACTTTGAGATTCGTTCCCGCCGAACAGACACAGAAAAAACCTTGGCCAACCTACATCGATCAAGTGCAAAAAGGGGATGTCATCGTGATAGACAACGGGGGTAGGACTTATTGCACCATTTGGGGCGGACTGCTGACGAAAAAAGCGATAGAACTAGGAATAGTGGGTACAGTAATTTACGGTTGTTGCAGAGACGTCGATGTCATACGCGCAAGCAACTATCCCGTCTTCAGCAAATGCAGGTTTGTAATGACTGGCAAGGATAGGCTTGAACTAGACGGAAGAAATGTTCCAGTCACCGTTGCTGACGTTCTCGTCTCTCCAAACGACATTATGGTTGGCGACGACAGCGGCGTTGTGTGTGTACCGATTGGGAAAGCAAAAGAAGTCTTGGATGCAGTACGAGATATCGAATCCAAGGAAGGCGGAATAGCGGATGCCATCAAACGCGGGGTTCCGCTGACCGAGGCAAGAAAGACCTTCGGTTACGGGGAACTGCAAAGGCCGAAAGATTAGGAGCGACTGCTCACCTAAATTGAAAAGCGTGGATGTATTTTGACCGTCATGATAAAGAACATTGAGAGACCTGATCCAGCTGTTATCAAAGAATTCTCCTCAATCGGTGTTGCTACGATCCATGAAGCGCTAGGCAAGGACAACAACAATCTGATGAATCCTACTGTCAAGCCCATCGCCCCCGGAATGAAACTGCTCGGACCAGCTGTTACGGTTGACTCCTTTCCCGCAGACAATCTGACAGTTCATGTTGGCATGGTCTATTGCAAGCCGGGCGACGTGTTGGTTGTGAACGGGCACGGCATGCCTGGAGTAATGTTCGGTGGACAAATGGCATTCCAGTCAAGGCACGCCGGCGTGGCTGGCATAGTTGTCGACGGAGCGGTGAGGGACTCCCAAGAAATTAGGGCAATGAATTTCCCATGTTTTGCGAGCTTGATTTCGGCCCTTGGCTCTGCAAAGGGAACTCCCGGGTCGGTGAACATCCCAGTCCAGTGTGGCGGCGTTATTGTGAATCCAGGCGACCTCATCGCGGGAGACGACGACGGAGTTGTAGTCGTGCCGAGAAGAGCGGTCAGCGAAACTCTTGCCAAAGCCAACAAGAGAACCAGCAAAGAAGAAAACGATAGAAAAATGTATGAGAACGGATCTACTTCATACGAGCTAAACAAGTACGAGGAAGTTCTCAAATCAAAGGGCGTAAGGATGGTCGACAGTGCTGCCGACCTCTGAACTCTAGGCTTGTTTGTCAATTTTGGCGAGAGCTATGATCAGTTCTGGCTTTACTCCCAGCGCCGAGAGCTTGCCGTAATCTCTTGACCGCAAAGAATTTCTCTCTTCATCACTGAGTTTGAAACCCTGACATGCTAGCTCAAAATTTGAAAAAAAATGCTTCCTAAACTGCTCGTCTTTCTTCACTTTGAATAATAGTCTATCCAATTCGTATCCTTGCGGGTGTGTCAATTGATTCACTCTCTTCTGATGGATGAAACAGACATTTTGTTCGACTTCGATCCTTTCGTTATTATTAACTAGATTTTCGGTTCGATGGAGCGGCAGGTCGGTAATACGGATAGAAATTGTTATCATATTCCAAGTGATTAAGTTAGATGAATTGGGGAAAATAGTGCTTGCAGCGGGAATGCCGCATGCGCCTCAGCTGGTAACTCCTCCTAGAGGCTGGCCGGACATATACCAATTAGTAATGTGTGCTTCGAGAGTAAGTAGATCTGAGCTCGAAAGGGAGACGCTGGAAGACAATACCAAGCAACTGGAGGA
>JASHPO010000040.1 GCA_030038075.1 Nitrososphaerales archaeon
GAATTTGAAATTCATACGCCTGAGTTTCGCCTTCGCACGGGATATATATGCAGCTATCCTCACTCAGCGCATCGGTAAGCTATAATGAAAGCCAAGGTAATAATCACTAGTACGGCACTTTTAGCTGTGTTCGCATTCATGCTGGTACCAGCGGTATCAGCATACTCGGGTTCCATAACTTGTCTGACGCCTGCGTCCTGTGCGTCAAGTGAGACGCTCAGTCTGAGCGGTCCAGGTAGTAGCGCGACGGCTACATTCCTCTTGAATGCAGGCACTGCTCCATCTGGAACAAATGTCTTTTACTACGTGTGTCCACAGTCCGCGAGCAGTTGCAGTTCATCTTCAGGCACAGACAACGGTTGGAGTTGGACTTTTAGTCCAGTCTCAGGAGTTAGTGCTGGTTCGCCTACTGGTGGAGGAGTAACGGGAAGTGGTGCAGGCTGCTCGGGAACAAGCTGCGAAGGTAATGGCTTTGGTACCCCATCAACGTTGTCCCTAACCGTGACTGCTCCGACAACAGTCACTGCATCGAATTCGGTAGAAGATCTCACAATCTACGCTTGTTCACAGAGTGGGTCTACTCAGACATGTGCTTCTATCCTAGAAGATGTGGCATCACTGACAATCACTTCCTCTGTTCCAGAATTCGGCATGGGACTAGGACTGTCACTAGTGATTGGTCTCTTCGGGTTGCTCTTCGTAGTGCGAAGGAAAGGTTTCGCCCTCCCTTCAGTGTCCATGGCATAGCGCAATCCACTGACCTTGGCCCTGCACGAATGATGGAGCCGCTCACGCGGTGGGCGGCTCAACGACTTTATTTTTATTCTTTTGAATGTCTTTTTCACTGAGTTGAATTTTTGCGCCGAGACCTTATTTAGGGAACACCAGTCTGATACCAGCTATTCTAACTAACGCAATTTTTCTCCTAACGAATAAAGACAATCCAAATTATCAGTTTCTAGGACGATCAAATAGGAATCTGGACCCTGAGCAAAGAGAATAGTGGCCAATCGAAAGCAATGATTGATAGTTTCAAGAACTCACAGTGAAGTGAATAGATTCGGACACTGAAAGCTGTTGTCCTGAAGCATTATTGACAACGTAGAAAGTGACGAGATAGCTGCCAGAGGGAAGATTAACACCAAGTTGCAGCGTCAAAAGCATTGTTCCTCCCGCAGTTACAGTAAATAGAGGGCCTCCCACATGATTCGAGCCACTACTAGTTTCAAGGCTGACCGATTCGTACACATTCAAAGTGGAATTTAGTGTATTTGTGTAACTGGCGTTCAAATACGGTTGTCCGTTGCTGGCGAAGAATACCGTCGGAGTGGAATTTAGGATGAATGGATAACTCTGATTCGAACTGACTGATTGCGTAACTGTCGTCGTTTGAGAAGATTGAGATCCGGTTGACTGACTGTTGCTTGAAATCGTAGCGGCTGTTGAGGCCGAAGTGGAGGTTGTTGGAAAGAACTCGGTCGTTCCACTTACGGTCGCAACTATTACAGGTTGAGTTATCGAGATGGTGGTCGACGGAACTATTTGAATCGTAGAGGTTGTAGGCAAGGTCTCTGCCGAAGTTGTCGGAGGATGGATGACATTGTGCACAACAGTGTGAACTTGAGGAACGTACCTGTAGGTCCCGTAGCCTGCGAGCAGCACGATTGCGATGACAATTACGACAACGAGCACTAGCGAGCCGGTGGCTAGCGCCCTCGTTGCCCGACCTTTGTTCATCCGCACAGTTTTGAAGCTCGAATAATCGACTAATATTGTTTGACTCTTATCTTTGGCCAAAGCGCGGTTGGTTCCCAAAGGTCAGGTGGCTCATAACAGGATCAGAAGATCAGCCTTCTCCTTTAGCGGAGAAAAAAAGAAAGTCGTCCGTTCTCTATGTTTTTATGCCAATCATTCATCCCTATGAAAATAACAGAGATCTTTTCTGAATTTGCAGATCACTCGCGGGCAAGCATTCCTCATGGCGCTGGTCGGTACCTACCTTGTCCCAGCAGCCATACCTAGAGTTGGGCTCGACTATCCGTACTTCTTCATCATGGTTTTGGTGTTGATGGCGTGGTTCGCGATAAAGTGGTCGAGCGTCAAAGCCATCAAGACAAAGGGAAGCACCCTTGAGATCGTTTTAGGTGCCCTGATAATATTAGCAATTTACTGTGAAAAGTTCATCATTAATTCAGACGTAGGTTTGCTGGATTTACTATTCATCTTTTCCGGACTGGTCGTCGCATTCTACGGCATTAGGTCGTTCAAGCTTTTCTGGGTCCCAGCTACTTACGGAATAGTACTTTTGTTAGGGTATCAACTCGAAAACTTGCTTCCAGATTACGTAGCTCTACAGAACTGGATGGCGCAGGTCATGGCAGATTCAATGCGACTCTTGGGCATCCACGCAACCGTGGCGGGACACGTGGTCTACCTCAGCTCGGGATCGCTTGTCCTAGGACTGAACGTTGAGGGTGACTGCACCGGAATCCAGGGAGTCCTTGCATTCGGAATGCTTTCCACTATGGCAGTGCTCGACATCAAGGCAAAAATGTCGAAACTAATTCCGCTTTTCATAATTGGCTTTGTAGGGGCATTCCTCATAAACATCGTGAGACTCTTCGGCGTGTTTCTCAGCTTCGAGTACTTAGGGGCTACGATAGGAGCCGAAGTCCACGTCTACCTCGGGTACCTTCTATTCATCGTGTGGGTGATGGTGTTCTGGAGCCTCGCTTTCAGGTACCTGATGCCAAAGTCGCCACATCCGCTTACAGCTTCGGGACCAACTACTCCCCCTGCTAGACTGTCGTCTTCACCGCTCTAAAGCGAATGCGAGAAGCGCAGATTTATTATTCGAATGCGCTCCGTCTTCGCCATGAGATACGCCGTCGCAGAGGTATCCCCGATTCTTGTAATACTTTCAGTGTCTCTTATCGCTGGAATCTCGTTCTCTGAATTTTCAAGCGCGCAAAGCTCAATGTCATTAGGAGCTTCCGCGACTAATGGATGTGGTTATGTTACTTCTTGTTCAGTAATTGTTTCGCTCTCCTCGCCTGGAGTAATAATTGTGGGCTGCGACTGCTTTCCGTCAGCGTCCGCTGGGTTTTCGGTAAGTGATTCAGCCGACCTGACGTGGACGGTAAGAGAATCTGGATTGGGAATTGGCGGCGGCCAATATCTGATGGAATGGGCTGCCTTCTCTTCGACCCCAATTATCAATGATACCATTTCGATCAGCACCGCTGATACTAACGAAACTTGGTTCGGAATCGTCGCGTTTACAGTGCTCGGTGCAACTGGCTTTGATAGTCATTTCCCTCTCGCCCAAGCAAACAACCCAAACTGCGGCTCCGCTCCCTGCAACACGGGGATTTCCACCACTGGTTCAAACGAGTTCGTATTCCAAATTGGCGGGGACACCGGTTACGTAACGGAAACAGCGGGGTCCGGAATGACATTCATAGCAGGTACGACCTTAGGTCAAGATGTTTATGTCCAATACCAAATAGCGGGTTCGCCTCTAAATTCGCAGACGCTCTCCTTCGGTACGACAAACGGCTACGATAACGGCGTGATCGTTGATGCTTTGGTCTCTTCCTCAGCGAGTTCATCAGCTCCCACTTCGACGAGTACTTTTGTTACCACCCCAACAACGGCTAGCACCACAACCGCGAGCATAAGTACTACGAGTACAACAAGTGCTTCAACCACGACCAGTACGACGACCGCAGCAACCTTAACTTCAAGCTCAACCTGCAGCGGCGTCCAGTGCCCGATTCAGGCGGTGGGCAAAGTAAACTACGCATTGACAAATGGCGGCAGCGACATCAACAACTTTACGACGGCGCTGCATTTTTCATCAAATCTAGTAGGCGCCTCCTGCTGCATTAGCGGCGAGTCGGTAGGTAACTGGAGCCTAGAAGTGAACACCTATTCTCCGGCCGGCTACAACGCGGCCTTTAACCAGTTCGTTCTGACCTACGAGGGAAACGGCTTTTTCATCTTTGACCAAGAGTACTACGCAACGAGCGACGCGCTCCTCTTCCAGAGCACCCGGCAATTCCAGGCCGCGAGCGACGCAGTCCTGACACCTGAGAGCGTCGTTTCTCTCACGATCCAGACCAACTCTCAGGGCACGCCGATGAATGCAATTATGTCCATCTCAAACCTTACGCTGGACTCGTACTCGATCAGCCTTAGCTTGGAACCGTCAGCAGCTTACAACGCACCAATCGTCTCAGCAAGCACGGTACTCGTCGGCTACACCAGCGGCGAGAGCGCCACCTTCACCTCGGGCTCCGGCACGCTGTCATATGAAGCACAGGGCGGACTATCCTGGCAGAACAGCGTCCCAACGTACGCCCAGTACTACAACGCAATCCTCGCGGAGAACTCCAACATGGTCTACGGCCTTCCTACCCAGGTAAATTCCACGGGAATATCGCAGAGCTTTTCCTATTGAAAAGCAGTCCATAGTATTTCTTGCGTACAAGAATCTTATAACAGCAAGGAAGAACGCTAGACGAGCTAAAGAACAGAATGTCCGAAGTAATAGATCTAGTCCTAAAGTCTCGTCTAAACGAGTCGCAGTAGCTATTATTCTTTGTGTAAATTAACTAGTTAACCGGTTAATTTGCGGAGTGCTTTTATCGCGCGGCGGAATCATTCTGCCCTAATGACCCGAATCTTCGGCGCGTACCCAAGACCCGGATTCAACTCCGCGGAAATTCTTTCCCCTGACATACAAAATTTGTAAGAAAGGCACTGTTATCATGGGAATAATCATTGAAAACGAGGGGGTACCCCCGGGGGGAGGGGAGGAGCTAGCTAATGTCTTTCGAGTTAAGGCAGGTCTCGGGTACAGGTCTTTTCTTCAGGTCTCCCGAAAAGACCTTGATTTTCGAGGATACTTTCGCGATTTTGCCGGATTTAAGGGACGGTTCTAGGAAAAATTGGAGAGATTTTCCAGAAAACGTGCTACGCTTGAAGACCGTGCGCGCTGGACAGGTGAAACAGGTACTTTCGCTCGTCGATCTCGTCGAGATTCTCGACACCCATCGTTTCCTGGACGAACTTGCAAAACGTGCAAGAGTAGATTTGATTTCGGGCTTGCTTCAGCGACTCTTCTGTCTTCAAGACGTTTCTACCTGTTTGAATATCACAATAAGCGCGTGGGAATGTAAGCAATTTTGGCAGAATACCGTCAAGTATTTTCTCCGCTTTTTGAAATTCACGTATCGCTATCCGATATATAGGCCTATGCCCCACGTTTAGGACGCTGTGAGATTTCTAGGGCATGAACGTCAGGAAAACCAGCCGAGCGCGACAGCGACTTGCCTGTGCTCGTCCAGTATCCCGTCGGGCAGCCACATCCCCATCCGGACATACTCTTCGTAATCCCGGAGTATTTCGAGCCAGACCTTTCTTGCGGTCTCTTCGTCAACCAGTCCCTGAGCTTTGCCGGAGAGCTTCGCGCAGCGTCTCACGAAAGCTTCCCAGTAGCCCTGCGGGCGGTTGTACGGGAAGGCGGCTTTCCACGGTGAAGGATGGTTACTTGAATTGACGTCGCCGAAGGAAAAGTATCGCGATTCGAGGCGCGCCATGCGAGGCCATCTCATTCGTGGTCGCGTAGCGAAATATATCCGTTGTGAGGCACAAACTCATGGATGTGAATTTCAAATTCATGCCGCTGGCCCAAGGGATAGGAAATGAACATTCTGATCGTGACATTTGACCCCCCGCAGAATGTCGGGGGCATCGAGGGCAGGGGCAGCAACTACGTAAAGTTCCTGAAAAAACTGGGCCACTACGTCGAGATCATCTCGTTTTCCCCCGAGGGCGATTTCTCGAAGGAAAGCCTCCACGGCGCGACGCAGCTAAATTTTCCCTCATCCTCGCGGCGGGCGCTGAAGGCGTTCGCCCGGACCCGGAAGGAGATCGCGGATAATTCAATTGACGCGATATTTCTCCTGAGCGGCGCCCTAACTCTCTACGGAATGATTCTATTATCATACACGAGGTTAAAGGGTATCAGAACTCTGATTTTATTCTACGGAAAGGACATTCTCTCCGCAAGGGAGAGCATTTCAGCCTCGATTGCCCTAAAGATCTCTCCGCGGCTCGCAAAAAAGATTACAGTCAACTCGCGCTACACGGAAAGCCTCCTCCCGAAGAGGTACGCGAAAAAGATAGAGATACTTTATCCGTCCGTGGACGCAGCTATAACGGAAGTCTCGGCGAAAGAAGGCGGAAGGACGGTGCTATTCGTCGGAAGGCTCGTGAAGAGAAAGGGAGTGGACGACCTTTTGACCGCGTTTACCACAGTCTCAAAAAAATTCCCGGACTCGAAGCTGGAGATAGTCGGGGACGGCCCGGAGCTGGAAAACCTCGAAAAGCTCGCAAAGGAAGCGGGCATCGACAAAAGCGTCAAATTCTTCGGAAGACTAGCCGGAAAAGAGCTTTACGAAAGATACGCGAACTGCGCTTTGTTCGTAATGCCGTCAAGGAGCACGAAAAATGACGTCGAGGGTTTCGGAACAGTCTTCCTCGAAGCAGGAATCTTCGCCAAGCCCTCCATTGGAACAACTTCAGGCGGCATACCCGAAGCAATCCGCGACAATGTCACAGGACTTTTGGTTCCGGAGGGAAACGCCGAATTACTAGCGCGGGCGATAGAAAAACTACTATCCGATCCAGAATTGGCCGGGAAAATGGGCCAGGCGGCCAAAAAAATCGTCCTGGCCGAATTCACCTGGGAGAGCGCGACAGAAAAACTTGCTTCAATGCTCATGTGAATTTGAAATTCACATCCATGAGTCTGGCCTTCACGCGGCATATATTGTAGTGGATAAAATGGAATTCGATGAATCCTCTACTAGAATTTGTCCCGTGCGCGTTCTGTCAGCTCATAGATTCGGAACTGGAATCGAGAGAACTGGACGCGAACGAATCTTTGATGTACAGGCACCACATGCGAGTCCAGCACGGCATGACGATCTAGTCCCACTCTGTTTGGTGTCCGGAGAGAAACCAGTCGAGAACTCTTTTGATGCCTGTTTCAATCGGGACTCGCGGCTCGTAGCCCATCTGTTTCGAGATCTTGCCAATGTCGGCGTAGCTCGCGCGAATGTCTCCTTCCCTCGCAGGTCCATGTACCGGACGAAGATCAGATTTGCCGGCGAGATCGATTATGATCTTCGCAAGATCATTGATGGAAATGGTGCCGCCTCTCGCAGCGTTAAAGACCTCTCCGGCGCGCACGTTTGCTTTCAAGGCGAGAAGGTTTGCCTCGACGACGTCCCCGACGAAGGTAAAGTCCCTGGTCTGCTCGCCGTCGCCGTTTATGATCGGGGGCTCGCCGCCCAAGACTCTCTTTATGAAAATCGGAATGACGCCGCTATACGGACCGTATTTCTGTCTCGGCCCGTAAACGTTGAAGTAACGCAGGGAAACGGTCTTCAGCCCGTACACCGCCGCGAAGACCCTGCAGTAGTTTTCGGCTGCTAGTTTTGAAACGCCGTAGGGGGAAATCGGAGAGGGGTTCATCGTCTCGCTCTTCGGGAGGGTTTCCGTGTCGCCGTACACAGAAGAAGATGAGGCGTACACGAATTTCTTGACGTTTGAATCCATCGCCGCTTTCAGGAGGTTCACGGTACCCGAAACGTTCACGCGATTTGTCAGCATTGGATTTTCAACGGACCTAGTGACGCTTACCAGTGCGGCCTCGTGAAATATCGCGTCGTACTCCTTCACTATGTCAGAGATATCGCCCGTGATGTCCGAGTTGTGGAATCTGATTTTTTTGGCCGAGACAAGCTCGGAGATGTTTGCCACGCTGCCCGTCGCGAGGTTATCGAGAACTCCAACCTCGTACCCGTCTTTTACGAGCCTGTCCACCAGATTGCTGCCTATGAAACCTGCTCCGCCCGTGACCAGAATCTTCTGCGGTTCGGAATTGGGCATCGAGACTGCCTTTATTTGTCGCGAATATATTCGTTCATTTTCCCCGCTCTCGGAGATTTCGGGTATTCATTTTTCTATCCGAGCGTTCAAGATTGGTTTGATTTGAAGCAGGTAATCGCGGTCGCGGGAAAGGTCGAAGTCGCCGACGTCCCGAGGCCGGTTTGCGAGGAGAACGGCGTACTCGTCCGGACAGATTTCTCCGTGATAAGCACGGGGACCGAGATCTGGACCATAGATTCGACCGAACCCGTTTCAGCTTCCGATCTTGTGAAGGATTCGTCGAAACTTTCAAAGGCCGTTGACCTTTCCCGGAAAATTATCCGCGAAGAGGGAGTGAGCGGCTTTGGTGATTATCTGGATTATGTGAGGCACCCAAAGTTCCCCGTGGGATACAGTTCCTCTGGGACTATAACCCAGGTCGGTCGGAAGGTTAGTGACCTTTCCGTTGGGGAGAGGGTTGCCTGCGCCGGCGAAGGAAAGGCCTGCCACGCGGAGATTGTCTCTGTCCCCCGAAACCTTGCAGCGAGGATTCCCGAGGGAGTTTCTTCTCGCGACGCGGCCTTTTCTACCATCGGAGCAATAGCTCTTCACGCGTTTAGGCAGGCTCGGCTTCAGGTAGGAGAGTACGCTGCTGTCTTGGGCGTGGGTCTCGTTGGAAATCTGGTCGTGCAGATAGCGCACTCTTCCGGCTGTCTTGTCGCGGCTCTCGACCTCAAGGAATCTAGGTTATCTCTCGCTAAATCGCTCGGCGCCGACATTTCGCTCCACTCTGACGACCCCTCGCTTTTGCAGCATGTCATGCATTTTACGAACGGCCGGCTCTTTGATGTCGTTATTGTCTGCGCGGCCACGACTTCCTCCGAGCCGATCAACATGGCGGCGAGACTGCTCCGCAGCCGCGGGAGGCTCGTTATCTTGGGAAGGGTCGGCATGGATATCGATCGGAAGGACTTTTATCAGAAGGAGCTCGAGCTCGTGATGTCCAGGTCTTTGGGGCCGGGAAGATACGACATTGTCTACGAGGAAAAAGGAATCGACTATCCGCTCGACTACGTCCGCTGGACGCTCAACCGGAACATGGAGGCGTTCATGGGGCTCATCGAAAAGAAAAGGGTCAGCGTATCGAGCCTCGTTGGAGGCGAGTATCCGCTTGAGAGGGCGACCGAGGCTTACTCATCGCTCGCGGGACAGGAAAAGGTCGCCGTCGTCCTGAGCTATCCGCACTCCCAGACGGAAACTGTTCAGGAATTCGCAATTGTGACGAAACCTCTTCCTGCAGTTACCGGGAGGATCAATTTGGCTCTCGTGGGGCCGGGAAGTTTCGCAAAAGACGTTCTCGTGCCGCTCTTGAGGAGGAATCCCGATTATCGCATGAGGTGGGTTGTTTCGTCGAATTCTGTCAACGCCGGAAAGGTTGCGGAGCGCTACAACTTTGAGAAGTACACCTGTGATTATTCTGACGTATTGAAAGATGCCGAGACTCGCCTTGTGCTCATAACTGCGCCGAACAATCTGCACTATCCGATGGCGATCGAGGCTTTGAAGGCTGGCAAACCCGCCTTCATCGAAAAACCACTTTGCCTTACGCGGGAGGAGCTATCGGAAATACAGAGAGTCCAGAAGGAAAGCGGCGTGCCGCTGTTCGTTGGGTTCAACAGGCGCTACGCGCCACAAGTGCTCAAGATAAAGGAACTCATGAAAAAGCTCGACGGGCCGTTCATGATCAGTTTTAGGGCAAACGTGGGTTTCACTCCGGCGTCCAGATGGGTCCAAGATCCCGAGGTTGGCGGCGGCAGGATCATAGCGGAGTGCTGCCATTTTTTTGACCTGTTCAACTTTCTCCTTGACGAATCATTTCCTGAGGAGATACTAGCATCCTCGGCGGCGGTGAACGGCTCTACGAGCGTTGCAAAGGATAACCTCGCTACTACTCTGAAATACAAATCAGGTTCTGTCGCAAACCTCGTTTATGTTTCTCTTGGCAACAAGGCGATGGAAAGGGAGAGACTCGAAGTTTTCGGTCAGGGAGCTTCCATCGTGCTGGAGGATTTCAAAAAACTGAGTGTCTTTGGGGAAAAGCCGCTCGTAATGACGCTGCGGGCTCAGGACAAGGGGTGGAAGAACGAGTTATCCGAGCTCGCGAAGTTTGTGCGCGGAGAAAAGAATTCGATGATAACGTTCCAAGAGTGCGTCAACGCTATGAACATCACATTTTCCGTGGATGAAGCCGTCAGGAAATCGCCAAACGATCAGGGCGCATGAAATTCACGATTCTGATGCAGCGGAAATCCGGAAAAAACATCCTAGAGATCCAGAGATCAGGTCTTCAAAGACCTGATCAAAAGACCTGTACCAAAGACCTGCCATGACTCGAAAGACATTAGCTAGCTTCGATCCCCCTCCTAGGGGGTCCCCTATTGTTTTCAATGATTATTCCCATGATAACAATTAATTTCTTGCAAATATTGTATGACATTGAATTTCTCTAGCCGGCCGCGGATTTCAGGTATTTCGTGAAAGACAAATCATGAGGTACTGCCTCAGAGCACAACCAAGACTTTCGACTCGCCCTGCCCTTCAGCTAGGGCCATTAGACATTAGCTAGAGCGTCTAAAGAAACATAGCACAATCTCTTTAGTAATTTTGGAATGATTATTGCGTGATTCCGTGAATTGTCTTGAGATGAACGATGTAGCTCTCTTCATCATCGTGGGAGAGATTTTCAAAGCCGACGGTCCTCTGTATGAAATTACAGAAGCGACACGAATAGAGCTCATCCAGGGCGAGCATGTTCGTTAGATTATAGCGCTCTGAAGATTATCCTTTGTGAATCAATCGTACGTACCTTCAATCCTAATAATTGTTACTTGCCTAAACGACAGGTTCTGGAGTTTCAAGTGGCCCATTCGCCTGTTTTCTCCAAGATGCGGCAAGATCGCCCATCGTGCATATGGCGAGGATTCCTTGCTCCCGCTTTTGCGCGGCGTACGAGAACAATGGGTCCAGGGTTTCCCTGACAAATCGGCCCGAATCATCTGAGGGAAAGACCACGCTCCACGGATGCATCCACAGGTGGAATACGGAATTCCATGAGATGCACAGATCTAGGTACTTCCTGATCAAGGAGAGAGCGCCGTATGATTTCGTGTCAACGTAATAAGTCGGAGGAATGTTCAACAGCCCCGAGTTCTCTCTCGGCGCCCCGACAAGCCTCTTCTGGTCGCGGTAGGTGATAAAGCCCATTTTAGAAAGCAGCCTAAATTGGCCCGATCTGTTCCACGGGAATATGAATGTTCTCGGTTGTTCAGGCAAATCAAGGACGCTCAGGCATTTCTTTATCTCGTCGCGCAACTCTTCCTCGGAACACGAAGCGACGTCTGCGTGAGAATAAGTGTGCACTCCGATCTCCTGCGCTGTCTTGGAGTGAAGAATGCTCATGTAGCTCTCAGAGTCTTCTTCAGCTGTCCTGCCGCAAATTGCCCACGTCATCGGTACCGAGTACTTTTCGCTCACGCCCAGCATGTCCTTTGTTCCGATGCGGTTCTTTGCTAATAGCTCGTCTACGCTTTTGGGAAACCATCTTGTGCTTCCGGCTTGAAGGGATTTTGTCAAGTGGTCAAAATCGAGAGAAACGACAAGGGCGGCCTTGGCACCGCCAGGATAATGAGGCCCTTTTGGGGGATCAAAATCTATCCCCATGTAGCCGAGAAGCATTCGGTTGAACGAGGTAGGCATGCTTCTGTGCTTTGCTAACCCCAAGGCTGACGACTTCAGCGACCTCTTCAACATGAGCATTCGATCGTTACAGTGTCGAGAGCGGATTTATGGATTTGAGAGCAAATCCTACCGTGAGTTGGCCGCGGATGCAAGTTGGGAAATTTCTCCGAATGGACCGAAATTACGCTCACTTATCGCAGGCAAAAATTCGATCTGATAGCGGATTTTCTCCAGAAATGGAGATTTTGTACGCTCTAAGTGCTAGCGCCGCCTAATTTTTCTGATTTGAAAAGATCAATGTGAATTTCAAATTCACATGCGTGAGTTTCGCCTTCGCACGAGATAAATATGCTCGTTTGTTTCTTGCACTCCATCTGATTTAGTATGGTACGAAAAAGTCTAGTCATAACCTCAGTCTTCGTCTTGGCGGCACTAGCCGCAGCATCTACCGGCGGGTTGCTCGTTAACGCTTGGAATTCAGGAGCTTCCCTTACATGCTTGGGTACATCAGTGATAACCACTTGTACGAATCCCCAGAGCCCAACTCCTTCTTTCGTCGCGGGAACGACCGTGACTGACACTGCAATCATAGCGGACACGAACGGCATTGACGGCTCTTGCCCAGGATCAGGTTGTGTGACAGGCACTGTAACATTCACTGTTTACGAAAGCTCAAGCTGCACTGGAACTGTGCTGACGACTTCAAGCGCAATTTCACCAACCGGAAATCAATATCCGGGAATATTCTCGTGGAGTTACATGTTCAACACTGCTAACAGCTATTCCATCAAAGCCGTCTATACAGGTAACTACGACGACAATTCGGCAACCGCGCTGCCATGCGAACAATTAACAATCACTCCTACTACTCACGGGGTACCAGAGTTTCCGCTCGGATCTCTTGGAATGCTCGCGTTGATCGGGATGATGGTCCCGCTACTCATCGCGATGCGATCGAGATTCATGAAGAATCTCCCTCTCTAGATTTTTCGTGGGACGAAGACACAGACTAAAGTAAGTTCGGAAACAGTCAAGAGGGCTTGGCCCTCTGGCCTAGTTTCTGTGTACTCCTTTTGCGCTTGGTTTCTGGTGTTCGCTTTTTTCCGGCCTGCTGAAAATCGTATTATACGCGATTTCCTTTAGGTTTCGCTACCTCGTGAAATTCCCTTGCAATTTGACGTACATGACTCGCGTGTCCTTGTTACTGGTGGAATCGGCTTCATTGGTTCGTACCTCGTTGAGGAACTCATGGAAAAAGGATGCAAGCAAATTATTGTTTACGATAATTACGATGATTTCTATCCAGGAAAGGAGGAGAATGCCGCCGCACTGCTTGAAGCAGCAAAAGACAAAGACTCGAAATTTGTTCTCAAGAGAGCCGACATTCTCGATTACTCAAGCCTATCTGCCGCGACGAAAGACTCTGACTTGGTCTTTCACCTTGCCGGGCAGGCGGGCATCAGATACTGCAATGCGACCCCTATAAAGGCGAACAAGGTGAACGTGGAGGGAACGCTCAATGTTCTACTGGCCGCCAAAGAGAACGGTATCAAGAAGGTCGTTTATGCGTCTTCGTCCTCGATTTTTGGCAATCCCTTGTACCTCCCGATCGACGAGAAACACCCGACAAATCCGAGCTCTCCTTATGGAGTGTCCAAACTTGCCGCAGAACACTACTGCCGAGTGTTCGCCAGCGTGTACGGGATGCAAGTCTTGTGCCTGAGATATTTTTCAGTCTACGGCCCTAGAGGCAGGCCCGACCAGGTAATCTACGCCTTCGCGCAAAGGATTGCCAACGGAATGAAGCCAACGATATTCGGCGACGGCGAACAAACCAGAGATTTCACTTACGTATCCGACATCGTTGATGCGACTATCCTCGCGATGGAAAAAGAAGTGAAGAGCGGAGAGGTGTTTAACCTCGGACACGGCTCCAAGATTACAATAAATGAGCTAGCACACAGGGTGATTTCAGGAATGAAAAAAGATCCGGACTCTTTCACTCCAATCTACGAAGAGAAATCAAAAGGTGATTTCCCTGATACCGAAGCTAACAATGAGAAAGCGAAATACATCTTGGGATGGAACCCTCGAGTAACGGTTGATGAAGGTTTGAAAGTGTTTTTCGACTGGTTTTTGCAGAGGCCGCAATGAACTTGGAAATCATATGAATTGACACTTTCACTAAGAACTACCAACTCATTACTGTTGATCATTTTTTGAAAATTGCCCAAGTAAACGTGTACTTTGATCCCTACTTCGTTGGGGGAGCCGAGTGGTACGTCTACAACATCTCAAGGCGACTAGTCAAGATGGGTCATGAAGTACACGTATTCACGGCCGAGAAATATCTAAAGCAAAAAGCGCCGAAGGAAGAGGAGATCGAGGGTATCAAGGTCCACCGTTTCCCTTTCAAGTTGGAATTGAGCTATCGGCTAAAAGTATGGGACGGATTGGCCGAGGGAATAACAAGCCATGGCAGATTCGACGTCATCCATACCTACGATTACGCGCAGTCCCACACCAGTACGGCGTTGAAGGTAGCAAAGAAGCAGAATACCCCTACCCTAATCACCGTATTTGATATTCACTCGATGATTCCCAGACCCTTTTACAAACAGTTGCCTGTGAATTTTTTCGAAAAATTCTTCGCACGCGGGGTCTTGAGCACGGCAGACAGGCTTCTTGTCCGGGCCCCGACCCTAATAGACCCCCTCAAGAAAATGGGCGTCCCTGAAGACAGGATTATTGTAACCCCTTCAGGAATCAACGAGGAGTCATTGGGTACATTCGACGGCCGGGAATTTCTGAACAAATACGGAATAACGGGCTCGCCGATTATCCTATTTCTTGGAAGACTGAACCCATTAAAGGGGCCACAGCACGTATTGAACATCGTCCCTCGAGTTTTGAGCGATTTTCCGGGCGCCTCTTTCGTGCTTGTTGGACCCGACCAGTCCGGTTACAAAGAAGAGCTTATTCGCATCGCAAATTCCCGCAAATTGGAGAATAAGATTTTTTTTACTGGCGCAATCTATGATTTTACGCAGAAGATGCAGGCCTACTCCTCGTGCGACCTCTTCGTTATGCCGACGACTTACGAAGGGACAAGTCAAGCAATCTTCGAGGCAATGTCGCAGGCAAAACCAATAGTCGCCACGAACGTTGGTGGGATTCCTTCACAGATACAGAACGGAAAGGAGGGCATACTGATCCCTTACGGGGATGATGACGCCCTTGCCGGTTCGGTCCTGAATCTCCTGAAGGACAAGCAACTTGCAGGCAAGCTGGGCGAAGCTGCTCGCGAGAGAGTAAAGTCATTTACGTACCCCGAGCTTGCTTCTGATATTGTTAGAATTTATGAAGCGACAATTGCGTCACCAGTGGGCCGAGAACCCAGAACTCACTTGAAATAGTAGGACTCGATTTTTAGCCGCGTATAATTCCAGAAAAAGATCTTTGATCCTAAAACAAGCTAATTCGTACCATTGAAAGGGGGTTCTTTCAATGGCAGCGATCAAGTCTGAAAAGTCTCCAGAAGATGAGAAAAAGGATTAGTGGTTCGTACGTGCAATATAGAAGATTAAGGCTAGAAGTGCAATTACATTTCGCTTATATTCGAACTGATTCGTGATATGGATCTGAAATTCATTGGCATGTATATTGTACTTCACATGGAATATTTTTCCTGTATTTTCACCCTGCCAGACAGATGCGACTGGTTTTTCGAGGTGTGCATTGTAGAAATTGCAAGCTTTGATACTGGCCGGCGGTGCAGGAACCCGAATGCGTCCGCTGACGTACGTTGTTCCTAAAGCGCTCTTGCCTGTCGGAGGAAAGCCGCTCATCGAGAGAACGATACAATACCTGAAGTCCTACGGGATCAAGGAGTTCGTAATCTGCGTCGCCTACCTCAAGAAGCAGATAATCTCGACGATTGGTGACGGATCTAACCTCGATGTCAAAATTGTATACGCTGAGACGGACATGCCGTTCGGTACTGCGGGGCAACTAAAATCGGCAGAGCCACTGATAAACGGCAGATTTCTTGCGATGAACGGAGACATCGTAACGTCTCTGAATGTTTCCAACCTGATTTCGAGCCACCAAAAGTGCGGTGGCATAGGCACGATTGCCCTAAAGAAATTCGAGGTCAAAATCCCGTACGGTTACATTACTGTAGACAAGGATGGAATGATTCAGCGATTTGAGGAAAAGCCCACGCTTTCGTTCATGGCGAACGCTGGAATCTACGTGTTCGAACAGAGAATGCTCGACTACATTCCGAAAGAAAAAATTAGCAGCCTAGAGACAGAGACTTTTCCCAAACTGATCACGAGTGGAGAATTTCTGAACTCCTATTATGAAAACGCGTACTGGGCTGATGTTGGCTCTATGACCGACTTTGAAAGAGTAAATGATGAAATTCTCACGAACGGGCAGCTCATTCAGCAAAAGTAGAGATTGGTAAAGGGATCGGGATTATGATGACACGACGAATGTTTAGAATTGCGCTGATAGTCTCTCTTAGTGTCAACATCTTCGTTTTCTCTTCTCTAGCGATGTATTGCACTTGGCTTGCGACGGGCTGGGCGTTGAGCGCGTTCTGGCGGGGAGTTACGGCTCTGCTTGTGTGGATAAGCACGTTTGGCGCAGGAAGTGTTGCCTTCTGGAAATTAATTGAAAAGATGTCTGTTACCCGAGTGATATCGACTAGCGAGAGTGGGGTTTCCATATGATCAATCTAGCACTGGGTATCTCACTTTCTATTGGCCTGACGATTCTGATAACTGTCGTGCTTGCTAGATTCCTTTCGATCAAGTTCAAGCAGATGGGTATAACAGGCATTGACGTACACAAACCCAACAAGCCGGTCACGGCCGAAATGGGTGGATTGGCCGTCATGATCGGCGTTGCCGCGGGTGCGTCGTTCCTCTACGAACTTGAACCAGGACTCTTTTCGTCCGTATTCCTAGGTGGTTTGGTAACCATATTGCTGGTCGGAATTGTTGGAGCGGTCGACGATCTAGTTTCAATCAGGCAAAGATACAAGCCCTTCCTTGTAGCCTTGGTGACAACACCTTTGATAGTGGCGCTTTTCGGAAGGACAAGCATCACATTTCCACTTGTAGGCCCCATACCGTTCGGAATTCTCTATCCACTCGTGGTCGTCCCGCTCGGGATCACGACATCTGCGAACCTTAGCAACATGCTCGCAGGTTTCAACGGACTAGAAGCAGGCTCAGCTGTGATTGCGATTGGGACACTTGCTTTCCTCTCGGCATTTGAAGGGCATTACGTAGCCTCAACGCTCGCCTGTCTATTCCTCGGCGGGTACATTGGTTTTCTGTTTCTGAACTGGTATCCTGCGAAGATATTTCCCGGTGACACTGGTACGTTGATGGCGGGAGCTGCGATAGCTACTGTTGGACTGATCTCGGGGCTCGTCTTTGCCGCTGTCGTTGTCAGCATTCCCGCTTGTCTGGATTTCACACTAAAGATGGTCTCGAGAAATCCATTTGCGGCAAGGTCGATTCACGGCAATACTACCGTGACTAGCGATGGTATCTTGAGACCGCCTAATTATGCTGCGCTCTCCCATGTTTTCTTGCGACTTAATGCCATGACTGAGCAGACGCTGGTAAAGTCAATGCTTTTGATGTCAGCAGTTTACGCCGCGATTGCGGTAGTAATTACCTTGGCGATTTAGGAGAGAGTAAGTTATGAGTATAGCAACCCCCGAACCGAAGAAAGTCAGAAAGATATGGATCGCAATCGGAACGCCGTTCCAAGCAAACTTCTTTGCTCCCCTGATCAAGGAGCTGGAGCAGGAATGCGAATTTCTTGTAACGGCGCGAGATCACGACGGGATTTTCAATATTCTCCGGGCCAAGGGTATAGATTACATTCCTGTTGGCAAGCATGGAGGAAAGGAACTATCCAGCAAACTGGAGGCATATGCGGAGACAATCCAGCAGATGCTTCCTATTGTCGAGAGAGAGAGACCAGATCTCGTCCTGACTGAGAGATGGCCGGAGGCGGTGAGAGTTGCGTTCGGACTCAACATTCCATCTTGGACCATTTTCTACGATGAAAGAGAAACTCACGTCAACCAGATGGTCTTTCCGTTGGCATCCAAGATATTCACGCCCAGATTCTACAACTTGCATGAATTGTTCCAAAACGGGGTGTCGGACGCCGAAAAAATCGTCTGGTTCAACGGGTTCCACACCTGCTATCTGAAGGACGAGCAGGAATCGAAGCTTAATCCCTTTGAAAAGATGGGACTGGAGCCTCCCATTGTTTTCGTAAGACCCGAACCAGAATTTGCAACTTTCTTCCAGGATCACAAACCAGTACTCGAAAAATCGGTCGAATTGATTGCAGAGTCGGGCGAGGCTAGCATCGCTGTCCTCCCCAGAACTGAAGCTCAGAGGAAACACTATTCGCAGATGAAGGACGTGACTGTACTTGACAAGTCTATGAGTGATTGTCCTGTAGCGCACGTCGATGTTGCCCTCGGCGCGGCGGAAACGATGCTGATGGAAGCGTTTGTAATGGGCAAACCAAGCATTAGCGCGATTTACTGGCCGGTTTCGAAGCCGGTTGTCGAGCTTCACAGGTACATTCCCCACTCAACGCAGCCCCTTGAGATAGCAAATCACACGAAGAGGATGCTTGATGCGAATGAGAAGGCGGCTTTTCGAGACAGAGCTGCACTTCTGGTAAGGAGCATGGACAATCCGGCGAAGATGATGATCGATGAAATTCGCAGGATAAATGAAGGAGAAAAGCTGAACACGGTCTTTGCGCGGAGGTCAAGGATAGAAATCTTCCTTGATATAATACAGAGCACTTCGCTCCGGCCGCTAAGGCTCACCCATATTATGCGGGATGCAAACATATCGCACAACGAACTCAAGAAAATTCTGAGCACGCTGGAAAGCGGCGGTCTGATTACTTCGGAGGAAGCTCTGGGCGGAAGGCTTTACCAAGCGACCAGCGAGGGTCTCAAAGTACTTGAGGATTACCGCGGCATCCGCAGAAAGCTCTTCCTGGAACAGTCACAATAGTGCGGATGCAATTTGGCTGTTAGAAAGAGCCGATCTGATCGGAAATCGACTCGACGCCCATCATCGCGAACAGGTCTTCGCGTTAAGACCCAAAGAGTATCAATAATTGGACTGGGCTACGTCGGTCTCTCAACCGCCGTTTGCTTTGCAAACCGCGGATTACGTGTACACGGTGTTGAGATCGACAGGCGCAAGTGCGACCTCATAAGTGGAGGAAAATCTCCAATACATGAGCAGGACATTGACTCATATCTGAGTGATTGTATCCGAGATGGAAGTTTGTCTTGCACTTCCGACATTAGAGAAGCTGTTCTAAATTCTGAGATTACCTTCCTGACGGTGGGAACGCCGAGCAAGCCTGACGGAGGAATTGACTTGACCTATGTCGAGGCCGCGGCTAGGGAAGTGGGCAGAATCTTAGCAGAGAAAAAAACGTATCATCTCGTGGTTGTCAAGAGCACCGTCGTTCCGGGAACCACTGCGGGAATTGTAAAAGATTCTCTAGAAATGGGTTCGAAGAAACTTTTTCCGAAAGATTTCGGGCTGTGTTTCAATCCAGAATTTCTGAGAGAGGGCACCGCCATCCACGATACATTGAGACCTGATGCCTTGGTGATTGGCGCCGAGGACGAACGATCGAGTGAAACTTTGCTGAATCTCTACAAATCTTTCTATGGGGTGGATCGAGTCCCGGACACGTTGGTCACAAAGATTCCAAATGCGGAGTTCGTAAAGTACTCCGTGAATACGTTTCGCGCGACCCAGCTCAGTTTTCTCAACTCCCTTGCAAACCTCTGCGAAAAAATTCCGTCAGCGGATGTTTCGGAAGTAACGAAGGGTCTCAGCGTTGTTACAAAAATCGACAGCAGGTATCTGCGCGCCGGTTTCGGGTACGGCGGAAGCTGCCTCCCCAAGGACTTGCGCGCTCTGACAGCCTTGTTTCAGAGACTAGATGTTGATTCTTCTCTACTTCTTTCCGTGGCTGAAATTAATCAAAAGCAGCCTCTAAGAGCCGTCGAAATCGCGAAGCAGCTGGTAGGGGACCTGCGCGCAAACAGGATCGCGGTTTTGGGACTTGCTTTCAAGGCTGGAACCGACGACATTAGAGAATCAGTTGGTGTCAGGATAGTGGTTGAACTGCTCAGTCTGGGCGCTAGAGTCAACGTGTATGATCCGCAAGCATTGGAAAATGCAAAACACGTATTCGAGTCGTCAGTGGAATTCGCACAGTCTACGAAATCCTGTCTGAGGGGTGCGCAATGCTGCATCGTAGCGACCGACTGGGAAGAATTTCGGAAAATCCCGCCATCAATTTTCAAAAATGAAATGCGCAATCCAATCATTATAGACGGCTGTCACGTACTCGATTCAAAGGCATTCGAAAGCAGCGGGGTCTTTGTTTATGAAATAGGGCGCAATTCCGGTGACCAGGCCTTGCGCTCAACGATTAGTCCTATGATCGGGAATAGTCTTGTCTGACAAAGAATGGTAGATGAAACAGGTAATGACTGAAACAGTAACCCCTCCGCTGCAAGCGAAACCGAGCTCGTTCGTTTCAAAAATTAGGCGGTGGGTTTCTGATGTATTTCCGTCTCTATTGGTCTTTGTAGTGGTGAACCTTGCGATAACGCTAATCTT
>JASHPO010000041.1 GCA_030038075.1 Nitrososphaerales archaeon
AGTTCGCGAGATCTCTCGGAGTTGAGATAGAGCTTCACCGCGTCTCGAACAGATTTCGAAAGCTGACCGTATTGTAAGAGCATCTTCTTTTCTTCTTCGGAAATTCGCACCGTTATAGTCGGCATGTAATACACACTGTCTTACAGTATGTCTTAAGCCTTTCTTAGTCGTCGAAGGTATTGAAAATGGATGGAACGGGATTATGCTTACAGGGGGTTCGAATAAGTTACGAGGGTGGCATTCACTCTTTGGCCGAAGTTGTCTGAGTCAATCTGGGTTTCGGGCGACCAAAGTACGCAGCTACGGCCGCGATCGCGCTTATTGCCGCCATGAATCGGAACACTTCATGCGTGGCGTTGACGAAATTTCCTAAATCTATCGCACCTGAAGGAACAGGAAGCCCGGCAAAAATCTCCTGAAGAATGTTGTTTGGAACACTCGTTGCGAGAAATGCGAATGATATGCCGAGACTCATGAGAAATCCCACATTGAACAACGTTGAAGACATGCCGGAAGCGATTCCCCTTCGGTTAATGGGAACTGAGCTCATGATCGAAGAGATGTTCGGTGAGAAAAACAAGCCCCCGCCGATGCCTGTTAAAATCATAGGGAGCACGAACACATCATATTGTGTGTTTTCAGGGAGGGACGAGAACCAAACAAAAGAGATAGTGCTTAATGTCATTCCGAGCGTTGCAAAAAGGCGCGAACCGTACTTGTCAGATAGTGCACCGCTTACAGGTCCAACGGTTACAAATGCGAGTGAAAATGGAATCAACATTAGTCCCGCTCTCAATGCGTCGAAGAGCAGCACTCCTTGAAAGTAAAAGACCAGAACAAAAGATAATGCGCCCCTAGAGATCGCAGCAAGAAGGTTCCCAAGAATTCCGGCGCTAAACTCTCGGACCCTGAAAAGCTTTAGATCCATCATCGGCGCCCTAATTTTTCTCTCTAGATAGATGAATGCGAAAATCAAAGCTAGGCCGATACCGATAAGCGACACGTCGACTGGGGGCCATCGATAAAGCGAACCGAAAACGACACCCGCGAGTGCGATTGCGAGACCCGCTCCAAAGACCGTCATTCCTACAATGTCGGGCCTGTCTCCTTTAGTCTGGATACTCTGCTCTTTCATTTTCAAGTGCGCCCATATCGTGGCATAGGTTCCGAAGGGAACATTTACCCAGAATATTGACGGCCATCCAAGAGTCACTGTCAGCAAGCCACCGGCGACCAGACCGATCAATGAACCTGAAATCCCGCCAACCTGACTGATTCCCAGTGCGCGTCCACGCTCAGAGAGAGGAAAGGCGTCGGTTATTATCGCCGTACTGTTCGCGTAGAGCAGTGCGGCCCCTATGCCCTGGACTAAACGGAAGAAGACAAGAGCAGAACCGTCGAATGATATACTGCAGAGACCTGACGCGATCGTGAATACGGCGAACCCGGCTTTGTACATCTTAATTCTGCCATAAATGTCGCTTAGCCTCCCAAACGTTAGAAGTACTGTGGATATTACAAGCGTGTAACCCATGATTATCCAAAGAGCGTCTACCGTAGACGTGTCTGGAAGCTTTCGCAATATTGTCGGTAGCGATATAAGAACGATGTTAGTGTCCAGTAAAGTCATGAAGCTGCCGATAGAAACGTTGACCAGAACGATATTCTTGTACTGCGTTAACGGGGCGCCTCATAATCGCGGTTGCAGAAAGCCAGTTAAGACTTGCTGATCAAACTTCTGAATCGTTAAATATGGTCTGTGCCTAAGTTATTGGGTATTTGCCGGGTCCCTTTTTGTCCAACCACCATTTGGGCACCCTGATCTTTTCGGGCCTATCCGCGTAGTCATACGATTTGATATCTATAATTGGCGTACCATTCAAAGCGTCAATGCCCTTCACTTTCAATATGTTGCCCCTTCTTTCGAGCAGCTCCGCCACGACAAGTCCTATCGGATTCGGTCTCGCCCGCCGGCGTATCGCGAAAACGCCCACTGGCGCTAAACTCGTCTCATTCCACGGATGAACTAGTAGTTTCTTCAAATCTTCCTCGGGCGTACCATGCATCCAGAAGAGCACCATAAGATGAGAATAGTCTTCTATGCCTCGCAGTCCCTCGCTGAACTCTTGCAAAATCTCCAGATCCGAAACTACATTGCTTCGGTTTCCCTTGATTTGCCCTTCATTTAATTCTGTTCTAACGTATCCGATTGGTATCAAGCGCATTTCTTCGACTGACATGGCGGAATCTAAATCAAAGAAACATTTAGTCGTATTGCATGTAGAGTGAGAAATTTGGGTTTATGGACAACTAATAATTGTAGAAACCCTTGCCGGTTTTTTTGCCTAACCTTCCGGAATAGAACATTTTCTTTACGATTTGCGTAGGCCTCGGAGCAACAAAGCCACCTTCCATCTGCTTCATGGCCTCTTCCACATGATAGAGAACATCAATACCCACCAAGTCGGCAAGTTCGAAGGGTCCCATGGGCATACCCGCGCCAGCTTTCATGCCAAGATCGATGTCTCGCATGGAGGCAACTCCTTCCTCATACAGGGCAAAAGCCTCGTTCCACATCGCGCTAAGTATTCGGTTTACCAAAAATCCCGGTACCTCTTTCACTCTTATCGGTTGCATTGGGTATCTGAAATTTCGAAGAGATGATATGAAGTCGATCATATCTGTAACGGTGTCTTCCGAAGTCTCCAATCCTGGTATCACCTCAACTAATGGTAAAGTTACGGGCGGATTGAAGAAATGGGCACCTACAACTTTGTCGCGCCGTTTGGTTATGCCGGCCATTTCTGTGATCGAAAGAGTCGAAGTATTTGATGCCAGAACCGCATTTGGCGCTGCCTGCTCGAGCTGTTTGTACAGCTTTTTCTTTTCTCCAATCTCCTCTATTATCGCCTCAACGACAAGGTCTGCGTCCCTGAACACATCGAGGCTTTCAGTCGGATGGATTTTTGCTTGAATTTCCGAAGCTCTTTTCTCGTCATAAGTCGGTTTCAGCTTGGTCTTTATTGTTGCCTTTTGCTCGTCATTCAGAATAACTCCGTCTTGATCCTGAATCCTGCTGATCTCTTTGTCAGCTTTCGATTTGTGAAAAGCAACAAGATCGTCCAAACCTCTTCTGACGCTCGCCATTCCTCTATCAAGGAACTCTTTGGACACATCGTTCAAGTAAACTTCATACCCGTTCAGTGCCATTATTTGCGCGATCTGGTTTCCCATTGCGCCCGCCCCAACGACGCCGACTTTTCTAACGTAGAGCATACCAAAGCCCTGATCAATTGCGATTAAAAGGAGTTTTGCGCTCTTGCTGTTTGTGAAATAAATTATGCTTTCTTCTGCTCCGCCAGCTCTTTACTGGCTATGAGTAGCCTCAGAACTTCAGAAGCCCCTTCACCTATAGTCAAAAGTCGCGCGTCTCGCCAGTGTCGGTGAACATCATCGTTAGTATATCCATATCCTCCGAGGATTTGAATCGCCTGATCACAAACACGGGCGGCGGACTCTGCAGCGTAAACTTTACCTTGGGCAGCTTCCGACGCAAAATCACTCCCGAGTTCCTTGAGCCGAGCGGCGTAGAGGCACAGTAGCCTCGCCGCGTTAATATCTGTCCTCATGTTTGCAATCTTTTCTTTCGTGAGCTGAAAGTCTGATAGAGGATGATCAAACACTCTTCTCTGCGTCGAATAGCCAAGAGCCTTTTCGTAAGCTATGCGGGCTATTCCAACACAGATCGAACCCATGATAATCCTGCTGCCGTTGAGCATAGATTTGGCGTATTCAAATGCAAGACCATCCTGACCGACCAAGTTCTCTTCCGGAACCTTACAATCAACAAATCGCACTTCTGCAGTATGCGATCCCCTCATTCCGAGCTTGGGGATATCCTCTCCAGCTTCAATGCCGGGATTTGTTTTATCCACTATGAAGGCAGCGTGTCCCCGGTCTGTCGTGGTGAAAACAAAGTACACGTCTGCCTCTCCAGCATTTGTAATAAACATCTTAGATCCGTTTATCACGTAGCCGGAGCCTTTCTTTTCTGCCCTCGTATGCATCGCCTTCGCGTCAGACCCGGAGGTTGGTTCCGTTAGGGCAAATGCGGCAAGCTTCTTGCCCCGGATCAAGTCAATAAAGACGCTTTTCCTCTGTTCGTCACTTCCGAATTGATAGACGCCGTCGGCTACCGTAGTATGAATCCCGAGACTCATCGCAGTGGGGGCATCGGCCGAGCCGGCAAGCTCCATCGCCAGTGAAAATACGCCAAATGGAAGTTCTAGCCCTTCGTACGAATTTGGAAAAATCATGCGCGGCAGACCAAGATTGAACAGAGACTTTCTCGAACGATCTAAACCAGACCTCTCAAGATCAAAACCAGCAGATTGGGGCAACACCTCTTTTTCCAACACAACAGCAAGACCTTCGAGTAGCCGGATGTAAGTGTCGTATTGATTTCCATAAAATGATCTCAAAACATTTCTATGTTCTTGGTAGAGGATTTCCAAACTAGGAATCACCGAGACTGCGACGGCGATTTTAGGTTTCTGGAGAATACTTCGGAAGATCTTGCACAAAAACTCTCCAGATCGAAACCGAACATGTTATGTTATTTTGTAGCTTAAGAAAATCGAGCAAGGCTTAAGGAGAGAAAATCTTCTCGGAAAGGAATGGCGGAACAAGTGAAACGGAGCCCGCGCAAAGTCTACATCATATCAGGCGGCGTTACAAAGTTTGCAAAGGCGCAGCCGAGCATGGACTTTCGCCTAATGGTGAAGACGGCATTCGATTATGCACTCAAGGATGTGCCGTCTTTGAAACTTCGAGACATTGACAGTACGAGAATTTCCTACTTTTCCGATCATTTTGCAAGGCAGCTGATGGCTGCAAGTATGGTTCAAGACTACTTGGCGCTCGTTCCCAAAGATTCCAGAAGAGTGGAGTGGGGAGGGGCTACCGGAGGACAGTGCATACAAACCGGATGGGAAACTGTGGCAAGTGGGAGAAGCGAGGTATGTCTTGTCGCCGGATTTGAAACAATGTCGAAGGTCGAAACTTGGAAAGGAAACGAGTTCATAGCTCTCGCCTCAGACACGAACTTCGATTATCCTGTCGGCGGATTCTATACGGGTTACTATGCGCTCATGATTCAGAGGCACATTTACGAATTTATCCGGAAGAAAAAGTTTAGGCACATCGGCAAGGATGAGGAGAAGCGAGCCCAGGACCTAGCGACTAGGGAAGCGATGAGAAAAATGGCAATGGTCTCTGTGAAAAATCATGCGAACGCGCTGCACAACCCTTACGCGCAATACTCCATGAAGCTAACACTCGACGAAGTTCTCAAAAGCGAGATGGTCTCCTATCCACTCAACAGGTACTGCATAAGTGCAATGACCGACGGCGCAGCAGTGCTGATTCTTGCATCAGAGGAAGCCGCTTTCGAGCATATGAAAAATCCAGTCTTGGTCAAGGGACTGGGATCAGCTACGGATACTATGAGGCTTGCTGACCGGCCATACCAAAGTCCGATCCTTCTCCCATGGGAGAAAAAAAGTGATTATGCGAACGAAACATATCCCGGTGTCCATTCCTGCAGGGCTGGAAGGGTTGCGGCGGCACAAGCCTACAAACAAGCGAAAATCAGTAGAGATCCGAAAGAAGAAATCGATTTTGTTGAGCTACATGACGCGTTTGCTAGTTCTGAGATTCAAACCTACGAGGACTTAGGTCTCTGCAAGTTGGGACAAGGCTACGACTTTGTCGAACAAGGTCATCCATTCCTTCGAGGCGTCGACTATGGTCTGGAACCTCCGAAAAAAGGGACGATCCCGGTAAATCCCTCGGGTGGTCTCATCGCCTGCGGGCACCCGATCGGTGCAACAGGAATAATGCAGGGCGTCTTTGCATTTTGGCAGCTTCAAAACTCGATAAAAAAACATCTGGGCAATTCAAAATTACAAGTTAGAAAACCAAAGAGAGGTTTAATCCACTCACATGCTGGCACCGGCTCTTCAGTCACAGTTACTATACTGGAGTCAACCTGAAAAAATGCCGAGACTAAAGAGGTTCCAGAAATTCAGCGAGATGGTCAATGAGCTCAAGAAATCTGGCGCCGCCGTTTTCGTCGATCCTGCGAGCACCGAAGATTTGGTAGTTCTATTACCTTACCGAATTGATTACCTGAATAACTACGCGGAGGATTCGAAATTCTTTCTCGGACTTGAAGACGGTAAACTGCTCGGAAGTGAGTGTACAAATTGCGGTCGGAGGTACGGCACTCCGAGAGGACACTGTCTTGAGTGTGGAAATAAAACACACTGGATAGAACTCCCACTCGTTGGAACCGTCCATTCTTGGACAACCTGTTACTTTGGAAGCGAAGAATTTCTGAGCCAAACTCCCTTCAACTTGGCGTTGGTAGAGTTTGAATCAGCGGACACTCTTTTCTTGTCGAGACTAACCGGAGTCAAACAAGAGGATATTTTCATTGGAATGAAGGTCAGGGCAAATTTCCGAAAAGTTCCGAAGTATACTATTTCCGATGTTTACTTTACGCCGGAGAAAGCATAAGGTAAGCCTCGTTATCTGGTCGTAAGGCTGTTTGGTTTCTGGATATTTTCGATCACTCTGTTCAAAAATCTAGCCGCGTAAGCGCCGTCAATCACTCTGTGGTCAAAGCTGAGGCTCAAGTTCATCATATCTCTGATCACTATCGAATCCTCTTTTACAACAGGTTTCTTTGTAATTCGCTGGATGCCCAAAATCGCTACCTCCGGATAATTCATGAGAGGTGTTGAGGATAGTCCTCCAATTGATCCTACGCTCGTGATTGTGAAAGTCGAATCGTGAACTTCATCGAGGCTTAGTCTGCCGGTTCTCGCCTTTTCAACCAAGGCTTCGATTTCATTTGCGAGCGAAAAAATGTCTTTGTTATCCGCCTCCTTGAGCACCGTAACTACGAGCCCCTGTTCAGTGTCTGATGCAATCCCGATATTGTAGTACTTTTTCAACACTATTTCCTGTCTTTCGTCATCAAACAGAGCATTCATGTAGGGAAACTCCTTCAGAGCGGGTACAACCGCCCTAATGAATAGGGGAAGGAAGGTTATCCTGCTCACGCCGCTTTGAGACTTTAGCTGATTTCTCAGAAGTACTAGATCGGTAACATCAGCTTCGTCTACATGTGTCACTTGAGCTGCAAGGTGCGTCGACTTGAGCATCCTCCCGGCGATGGTTCTCCTGATACCTCTCAAAGGCACCCGTTCATCACTTTGCTTAGAAACAAGAGCGGACGCAGTACGCTGTTGCTTCCCTGAATTGCCGTTGGCAGTCCTTTTCACGTCTTCAGCGCTAACCCTTCCTTCTGGACCACTTCCGACGATTTGGGTAATGTCAATGCCTAGATCCTTTGCAAGCTTTCGGGTTGCAGGCGTTGCGAGTATCGCTCGCTCAGACAGACCTCGGTTTGGAATTTTCTGCCGCACTATTTCTTTCTGTGCACTAGAAGCGGGAACAGTTTTTTCTGTCTCGGAACCTTCTTCAACTTCAAAGACAACGATGCTTTGCCCCACGTCAACGACCTCACCCGCTTTTGCAAGTACCTTTGCAATCTTTCCAGCCTTGGGAGATGGGATTTCGACGTTCACTTTGTCTGTCATAACCTCCACTAAGGGCTGGTCTTCCTTTATGATGTCGCCCTCAGCGACAAGCCATTTGACAATCTCTCCCTCGGCGATGCCCTCGCCGATGTCGGGCAGTTTGAACTCGTAAAATTGCATCTGTCAGTAGCTTGCTACCTTTCTGATTGCAGAAAATACTTTCTCTGCCGATGGGATATAGCTATTTTCCAAAGCATACGGAAACGGTGTGTCATAGCCGGCGACACGGATTATTGGCGCTTGGAGCGAATCTAGAGCTCTCTCGACAACCTGCGCCGAAATCTCTCCCCCAAAGCCTCCAACCTTGGCGGCCTCATGAACTATTATCAAACGACCGGTCTTTCTTACGGAAGTGATGACTGCTTCAATGTCGAATGGGAGTAGTGACCTCATGTCGATTAGCTCAGCACTTATTCCCTGCTTTGATGCGAGCTGGAGAGCTTCTTGTGAAGTCTGCACCGAAGCGCCCCAGCTTACCAACGTGACGTCGGCTCCCTCAACCTCGATTTTGGCCTTTCCGACAGGGATCGCGTAATCGTCTTCAGGCACCTCCTGCTTTGTTGTTCTGTAGATTCTTTTTGGTTCCAGAAATATTACTGGATCTGGACAGGCAAACGCTGAAAATAGGAGGCCCTTGGCATCGTATGGATTTGAAGGTGTGAGGACAACAAGTCCGGGAGTATGAATGAAAAACGCTTCCGTGCTCTGCGAGTGATACAGTCCGCCCTTGATTCCTCCGCCGTAGGGCATCCTGACGACTACTTTGGCCGTGTTCTGCCCGCCAGATCTGTACCGAAACTTGGCAAGCTCGTTGACAATCTGGTTAATTCCGGGGTAAACAAAATCCATAAACTGGATTTCGGCAATGGGCTGCAAACCGTAGAGAGCCATTCCTATTGCAGTGCCAATAATAGCTTCTTCGGCTAGAGGAGTATCTATCACTCTTTGAGAACCAAATTCTTCCAACAATCCTTCAGTTGCCCTAAAGACTCCTCCTGTCCGGCCAACATCCTCTCCCATCACTACTGCGTCTGGATTTCGCCGCATCTCTGACTTTAGAGCGTCATTCACAGCTTGGACCATTGTGAGTGCAGTCACGGCGTCTACTCGCCTAACGCCTCATGAAGTTCTTCCTCAATGTGCCAGGGCATCTCGGAATATACATCCCTGAACATGGTTGCAAGCGAAGGTTTTGGTACCTGTTCGCCTGCGCGAAAGGCAATCAATAGCTCGCTTTCCACACTCTGCTCCATTTTCGAAGCTTCCTCGGTTGTGATGATATCTTTCTCTTTCAGATATTCCAAAAAGAGAGGAATTGGATCTCTCCTCTTCCAGTAATCGGATTCTTCCTTGTTCCTGTATTTTGCCGGATCGTCAGAGCTGGAGTGTCCGCCGAGGCGATAGGTGAGGGCTTCGATCAACGTAGGCCCTCCTCCTGATCTAGCTTTCTCAAGCGCGCGCTTGGTTGCTGCATAAACTGCAAGAACATCTGTGCCATCAACCTGAACCCCTTCAAAACCATAGGCCTCGGCTTTGATTGCAATGCTCTCGGATGCAGTCTGATATCGTGCAGGCAACGAGATTGCGTACTGGTTATTTTCACAGAGGAATACTACAGGTACCTTCCAAACTCCAGCGAAGTTTAGGGCGGCGTGAAACTCTCCCTGAGATGTTGAACCCTCTCCGAAGCTTGTGAGACAAGCGCGGTCGTCATTTTTGTACTTGATTGCATAACCCACCCCAACCGCATGCGAGAGTCGATTTGCAACAAAACTTGATGAGCTTACGATATTGTGTTCTCTAGAGGTCCAGTGAACGGGAAGCTGCCTGCCGTAAGCCGCATCATCAGCGTTAGCCATTATGTGGTTAACGAGTACACTCAGCGTAATTCCCTTGATGAGGCACATACCCGCGTCCCGATAGTACGGAAACAGCCAGTCCTTAGGAGTCAATGCCGAGGCTGCCCCTACTTGGCAAGCCTCGTGTCCAGAGGAGTCAACACAAAATCCGATGCGCCCCTGTCTTTGAAGAAGCAAGCATCGTTCGCTCAGCTTTCTAATCAGGAGCATCCACCGATAGATTTGTTTGAGATAATCATTACTTAGATGAGGCTCTAGTTTCCGGTCAAATTGGCCGTTTGATCGTATGACGCGATGCATTTCTGTGCGGGAACTCATTGTCAATTTACTCTGTGCAATAATGGGTGCAGGGTTGAGCACTCATGTGCTAGTGATTAAACGATATAAGTAATATAGAAGAATTTACCGATTTTCAACAGAAATCGAAGTGAAGTACGATATATTGGTAATTTCTTGATTAAAAATGACCGTTTCATGTCAATTTTTCATTTCCCATGGCGCAGTAAGAAGTATGTCCTGTTAAGTCCTCGGTTGTTCGTCCCGGAATTTCTTTGTGTCAAAATTCGATTGCAAAGATTTCCGGAAGCTGAAAACTTGATACTTTTCAGGTCGCCTGAATTGTGAGCTATACGACTCGCTGATTTTGCGTTAAATAATGCCCTCTTTCCAGCGCGATTTTCGAAGGTGAGAATTGATTGCATAAACTCAAGCATTCTCCAAATAACCATCTAGTTCAAGAGAAGCCTTTAGCTTCCGAGACTCTGCGTTTAGATTTGCGTTTTGAATTAGGGTTAATCATTTGTTCGAACCCTCGATTTTTATTCCGTAAGATTCTCCGGGTGTCCTTCCGTCTAGTGCAGACTGTTCTCGAATGAAATTGTGATAGACCTGACGAGCGGAGATTATGGCAGAGTCTTTAAGGAGATCTAGCGAAGTCTGCGGTAGCAAATCTCGCTCATGCGCTTCTGCTCATAGACCACGCATAGTTGCCGAAACTTAACAAGTGAAAAATTGTCGGAAAAAGCTCTGAAACTTGTCGAGATGCCGAAGACTTGAACCCACTGGCGTCAGAAATCAGGACATCAGACAATCTTCTCAAAAACAATGCCCGGAAGATATGATTTCTTGAACGCAACCCGCTGACCAACAGGTAGGTCGGATGGCTTGGAGATAAACTGGATCCATCCTGTGATTTTCGGTCCGTCATCCAGCTGGACGATTGCCCAAACATACGGGACTTCGTTCATGAACGGCTCGGGAGCGACAAACTCGATTGTGTAAGTAAGAACCTTCCCCTTTCCCGAAAAGTTTGTTTTCTCTAGATCAGGACTATGACAAACAGGGCAATACTGAATTATGTCAATCTGCTTGTGCCCGCACTTTCGACAAACGTACCCCTCTATCTCGCCGTCATGGATCTTTTCTTGGAATTCCTTCACGGTAAGCGGACTAGATTGTTGTGATTGGGATTGCTCAGTCAATTTTCGACTACTCAATTCATTTCAAATATGTGTACCACAGCGCTCGCGCCGGTAGCACCGACATTATGTGTTAAGGCGATCCTAGGATTCTCCACCTGCCTTCCTCCGGCCCTGTGATGGAGTTGATCGAAAACTTCGACTACCTGACCGACTCCTGTAGCACCAACGGGATGTCCCTTAGCTTTGAGCCCGCCCGATGGATTGACCGGCAATTCACCCTTCAGGCTAGTGTAGCCTTCTTGTGTAAGCTTCGCTGCTTCACCTTTGCGCGCAAACCCAAGATCTTCTTCTGCTATGAGCTCGGCTATGGTAAAGCAATCATGCACTTCGGCAAAATCAATATCCTTCTGAGTAAGATTTGCGCGTTTGAACGCCTCTCTACCAGCAAGGACGGCTGCGTTTAGTGAGGTCATGTCGTCTCTCTGGTGAAGAGCACCCGTACCACCCGCCCTCCCCGAACCTCTGATCATCACGGTTTCTGAAGTTTTTCCACTCGTCTTTCTCAAAAAATCCTCGCTACAAAGAATTACGGCAGCTCCGCCATCAGAAAATGGGCTAGAATCGAACAGCTTCAATGGATCTGCGACAACGGCGGACTTCATCACATCATCAACGGTGATCCTCTTGTGAAGGTGTGCGTTCGGATTGCTCATGGCGTTTTCGTGATTTTTCACTGCAACATTGGCTAGCTGTTCCTGCGTAGTCCCAAACTCTGTCATGTGCGCCCTAGCAATTGCTGCGTACAAGCCCGGAAAAGACGCTCCACATGCCCCCTCAAAGATAAAATCGGATGCATAAGAGAAGAAAGTAGTAGCGGTAATTGTGTCAAGCTGACTGACCTTTTCCACTCCAGCTATTAGCATGCAATCGTATACTCCTGATCCTACGTTGACCCATCCTTCGCGCATCGCAGAACCTCCGCTAGCACACGCAGATTCAATTGTTGACGCCGGGGCGTCGGGTATGCCAAGCCCTGACATCACAATCGGTCCCATGTGACCTTGTTTTTCAGAAATCGAAAATGCGTTCCCAACAAAACCTGCTTCAATATCAGTAGCAGAAATCCCAGCCTCATCAATTGCCTTTCTCGAAGCTTCTAGCGCCAACTCTCTACCGGTCAGTGTTGATTTACCGTATTTTGTGATTCCAGCGCCTAGAACGTAGACATTTCTCATATGAGATGATAAAGGTCAATTCCACTTTATATGTATTCTAGACGACGGCGAAAAAGCAAAACTCTATGTCAATCTTCTCTTTTATGGAATAGTTTCGAGCTCTGCCTGATCCCTCTCTTGTGTATGGTCAGCGTTGGCCCGAATGTCCCCAATCATGTCTTGTGAAGAATTTGTGAATCTATGTGCTCGCTAGCATAAAGCCTGTAAACCTAAATATTCAGCTGAACACCAAAAACGTCTCATAAATGCAGGCCACAGCATCTCATCGACCCTGGCAGAGATTCTACCCTAAACACATCAGACCTGCAGTTGATTATCCCAAGGAGCCTCTCCAGTCCCTCCTCGTAACGAGTGCATCGAAATATCCGAACTCTATTGCCTTCGACTTCCAAGGAAAGAAAATCACGTACAAGGAATTGAATGGTCTCGCAAACCAATTCGCAAACGGGCTAATTTCTCTTGGTTTCAATAAGGAATCCAAGATTGCGATAATTCTTCCTAACCTCCCACAGTTTGTTATCTGCTTCTACGGTGCCCTAAAAGCAGGTGCCATAGTGGTTCCCTGCAATCCCCTATATCGCGAGAAGGAGCTCGAGTTCCAGCTAAGCGACGCAGAAGTGAACGGCGTGGTAATATTGAACAATGTCTATGCGCCCAACGACTTTTACGTGGAGTTTGAAAAAGCCAGACCGAGACTCACGAAAATAGGGCATGTTTTTGTTACATCCATAACAGACTATCTTCCTCCGATAAAAAAGCAGCTAGCAGGGCCTGTCCGAAAGATCAAGACGTTGAAAAAACCAAATACCATAAACTTGGTTGAATTCCTATCAAAGCAATCAAAGACCGAGCCACCGGTACTTCAAACCAATGCGGCCGAAGACATTGCAGTTCTTCAGTACACAGGCGGAACGACAGGAGTATCAAAAGGCGCGATGCTTACCCACTACAACCTTGTTTCAAACACATTGATGCTCGAGGACTGGACAAACTCCGGCCCCGGGCAGAAAGTACTTGCGGTAACACCGTTTTTCCACATTTACGGCCTGACAGTTGGCATGAATTCTGCAATCAATGTCGGAGAAGAAATGGTACTTTTGCCATCTTTTCACCTCAAGGAAGTTTTGGAAACGATCCACAAGAAAGGGATCTCCATTTTTCCCGGAGTTGCAACTATGTATATTGCGATAATAAACTCGCCACTTCTTCCAAAGTATTCGATTCGAACAATCAGAACTTGCGTGTCCGGCGCGGCGCCACTGCCAGTCGAGGTTCAGAAAAAGTTCAATGAAATCACAGGAGGAAAACTGGTAGAGGGGTACGGACTGACCGAAGCGAGTCCCGTGACGCATTGCAACCCGATAGCAGACGACGCGCTCGTGAAATCAGGTTCGATTGGTATACCGCTTCCTGACACCGACGCAAAAATCGTCGACATCGAAACCGGCACAACGGATATGCCTGTGGGAGAACAGGGCGAATTGGCGATAAAGGGTCCCCAAGTGATGAAAGGCTACTGGAACAGGCCTGACGAGACTGCGAACGTCCTAAAGAACGGCTGGCTTTTGACTGGTGACATAGCCAAGATGGATTCCGACGGCTACTTTTACATCGTTGACAGAAAGAAAGATTTGATCGACGCTTCGGGGTTCAAAGTTTGGCCGCGGGAGGTTGAAGAGATTTTGTTCACCCACCCC
>JASHPO010000042.1 GCA_030038075.1 Nitrososphaerales archaeon
CCTGTTTTAATTGAATTATCCCCGAATTCTTTTCTATTTCTAGTCGCTTTTCCAGTTTTGATTACATCAATGCCTTTTCTTTGGAAAGGTACGATCTTATCAAAGAGAGCGAAACAACTAACTCCAAGTTTAGATTAGCGGGATGATCACCGACTTTTGACACGGAGAAAATCTTGTTTTGCTTGACTCAAATTACCGAAGACTTGACAAAAACCCCCCCAGGGGGAGGGGAGGAGCTAGCTAATGTCTTTCGACTTAAGGCAGGTTTGGGTACGGGTCTTTTCTTCAGGTCTCCCAAAGACCTGATCTCTAGGATGTTTTTGCCTTTTTGCCGCCGTGCGGTTTGGCGCCAAAGCTTCAGAAAAGATATAAGAGAATTTGTAAAATGAGAAACGACAATATGAGCTACTTCATCGAGAAAAACTGCTCTCGCCTGTTCAAGAAATAATCACGTTAATGCAAGAGCTTCAAAATTTCCAAAACTGGTGCAGTGAATTGAGTAAAACCACTCTCTCACAGGGGAAACTGCCTCCGACCGTTTTGAGAAAGATGCTCCGCTCGTTCCGCGGAAAACTGGTGGTTCCGCCGGAGATCGGAATTGACGTAGGCGTCTCTCTAGCGCGCGGAAAGTACCTCGTCTCTTCCTCGGACCCGATTACCGGCACAAGAAAAAGAATAGGCTGGCACGCCGTGAACGTCAGCGCAAACGATGTCGCCACGAGCGGGATAATGCCCGACGTATTGAACGTGATCGCTCTCTTTCCAGAAGGAACGCGAGAAGCGGATATTCACAGAATCATCGCCGAAATGAATAGGACCGCAAGGGACTTGAACATTGCGGTTGCAGGCGGCCACACGGAAATCACTCCCGGCCTAAAGAGACCGATAATAACAGTGACAGCGATGGGCTCGGGGAAAAAGTTCGTAACTGCCGCGGGTTCTAAACCCTTCGATTCGATACTTGTGACAAAGACGGCCGGAATTGAAGGAACGTCGATCCTTGCGGGGCTTCCCTCTGTAAAAAAGCTCGTGGGACAGAGTTGGGCAAGAAAAGGCCGAGCGCTCATTGACGAGCTCAGCGTCATGAAAGAGGCGAGGGAAGCATTTCAAACTGGACAGGTTCACGCGATGCACGACGTAACCGAAGGAGGTGTCGTCGGCGCCGTTTATGAAATGAGCGTCGCCTCAAAAGTGGGCTTTCAAATTAACGAAGAATGCGTCCCGGTCGACGAATCGACAGGCGCAATCTGCAAGGTTCTTTCCGCAGACCCTTTGAAATTAATCGGTTCAGGTTCGTTGTTAATCGCATGCCTCGAAAAATCTTCCCAACTGATTGCGGGAAGGCTGGAATCAAAGGGAATTCTCTGCTCGCAAATCGGCAGATTCCTACCATTGAAGCAGGGAAGGTTTCTGGAAAGAGAAGGAAAGCGGATCAGAGTTACGGAAGACTCGATTCGAGACGAACTCTGGAGGCTACTAAGCAAGTACGGCGATCTTTCGTGATGCGGCCGCCTTTATGAAATTGAAGTAGCTCGGCTCGGGCTTTCCAGGGCGGCTGATGTACTCCGGATGGTACTGGGTCGCAAAGTAAAACGGGTGGTCGCGTATTTCCAAAATTTCGGTGCGCGTGCCGCCGTCGCTAAAGCCTGAAAAATACATGCCGGCCTTTTCAAAGGCTTTCAGGTAATTCTGGTTGAATTCGTACCTGTGCCTGTGGCGCTCCCTGATGAGTTTCTTCTGGTAAATTCTCGAGGCGAGCGTGCCGTCTACCAGACTAATGTCGTGGCCGCCCAGCCGCATAGAGCCGCCGAGGTTGTTGACCGATTTCTGCTCGGGGAGAAGATCAATCACCGGGTGCGCTGTCAAAGTATCGAGCTCGGTCGAGTTTGCCTCGACAAACCCTAAGACGTTTCTCGCAAAGGAAACTATCGCCATCTGGAAACCGAAGCAGAGACCCAAGTAGGGAATCGCGTTCTCTCTCGCGTAGTTCGCCGCGAGTATTTTTCCCTCGCTACCTCTTTTTCCAAAACCCTGCGGAATCAGAATGCCGTGGAAATCGTCCAGCCTCTTTATTGATTCGGGGGAAGATTCAAACTCTTGCGAATCAAAATTCTCTACCGAGACGGCGAGAGCCTGCTGGGCACCAGAATGTACCAGCGCCTCTTTCACCGAAGCGTAGCTGTCCGCGAGCGAGACGTACTTCCCGACCATCGCTATTTTGACGGCGTCCTTTGTCGTTACAAACTGGTTTGCCGTATGCTGCCACTCGTCAAAGAAAAGACTTCGTGGAGTGAGGTCAAGCCTCTGGCAAATAGTCTCGACGATTCCCTCTGATCTCAATATCTCTGGAACCAAATAGATCGATTTCGAGTCGGGATTAGAGATCACGCTTTTTAGCTCGACGCTGGTGAACAGGGAGATTTTTTCTCTTGTTTCCTTCGCGAGTACGTCTTTCGACCTGACGACAATGACGTCGGGCTGGATTCCGATTCTTCGCAGCTCCTGCACGCTGTGTTGTGTAGGCTTTGTTTTTTGCTCTCCGACCGTTTCAAGCGACGGGGCGAGCGTCACGTGTATGAATAGGCAGTTGGATGAGCCTTCCTCAAGCCTGATCTGCCTGAATGCTTCCAGAAACGGGAGGCTTTCAATGTCCCCAACTGTCCCGCCACATTCGATGACGAGGATTTCCGTATTGGACTGGTTTGCGAGCACTCTAATTTTCACCTTTATCGCGTCGGTAATGTGCGGGATGATCTGGACACACTTGCCGAGGAACTTGCCCTCTCGCTCTTCCTGGATTACCTGCTGATAAACGGCTCCCGTTGTGAGGTTGTTTTGCCTCGTGAGGTTCGTGTCGAGAAAGCGCTCGTAGTTTCCGATGTCCATGTCTGTTTCCCCGCCGTCGTCGGTCACGAAGACTTCGCCGTGGGCGATCGGGTTCATAGTGCCGGCGTCGACGTTGAGATACGGGTCTATTTTGAGACAGTTTACTGAAAAGCCATTGAGGTGAAGTAATTTCAGAATAGAAGAAGTAGTGATTCCCTTTCCGAGGCCGGACATCACTCCTCCCGTGATGAAGATGAATTTCCTGGGAGCACGACTTTGAGGATCAGTTGGCATAAGAGTTGTTGTCTGTCTCGTCTTATATCAATTTCCTTAGACAGTGAAAAATTTCGTTTTTCTAAACATCCCTTTGATTACGGCGGCAAAAAGGCAAAAACATCCTAGAGATCACGGTCTTTCGAAGACCTGACCAAAAGACCTGTACCAAAGTCATGCCTGCGAAATTTCGAGATATTCTGTGCATCCAATAGAGTTCCGGTTGGACTGAATTTCAGTTCCCTATCTGAGATCCTGTTCCTTCGCCCCGAACTTCATGCTTGCGAGACTAGGAGTCGCCCTAGCTCCAGAGATATCAGATGATCTTGTGGAGACGAATACGTCTCATGACAATCTAAAGATCAGTGTGCGTGCAGTGGAAATGGTGCACACACTGCGCGAGAGTGCTTTCGTTTGCGACCGTTGCTGATGCATCGAATGCAGATAGCGATGCTACGAGACTATCGAAGTATGGAGGCAAAGAACTGTACGGATTTGGCAGCCTTCATTAGTCACGCAAATGTAACTTACCTCGCTCGAGACGTGCGGCAACAATGAGGAATTAAACGCCTGAACATCGTACGCCATGAATATAAAATCTGACGGAGGATACGTGCTGTCGTTTGACAGGCAGATGAAGCCGGTGTCCCGCTACTTTCGTAAATATCAAGCAGGTTAAAAACGCCGACCTCGCTCTTGGGAATTGTCACACCAGGGGTTTCCATCGTAAAGTTCATTCCGAGCGATTTCACGTAGCTGTTCGAGGTCGCGTAGTAGCTCTCATCGGATGTTGTGTTGCTCATATCGTCGGACATTATACCGTCGACGTCGTACCAATTGTCGTAGAGTCGCGCGTTTGCCTCAACTGAGGAGATATCGTCGCTCGCGTATGTGGTGTCGACGTACCCGAGAACGATGATCCCCGCAGCTTGCATTTCCTTAACTCCCCGCACGTAATTGGAATCCTGATAATCTTCAGGGCCCGTGTCTGGATTTATTATTGCGATAAACGACACGTTGGAAGTTGTCCTTCGCTTGAATGACCGTATTCCACTGCGGCCCCGGATAAGAATAGAGTGGTATTACTATCCCCAAGGTTTTAGCTTGCGTCTGCGCGCTCGAGTTGAAATCCCGTATCGAAGCGGAACAGAGAGAAATTGCCAGAAGGAGAACTATGATCGTCGTCAGAAAAAATTTTCCGTTAAAACTTTCTAGCACAATTTCCCTTTCAAATTTTCAGGTAATTAAGCGCCGATGAAACTTTCGTCCTAGAGCGAAATAATAGAACTTTGTAGGTTGGTTGCTGTACATGTCTTATTTCTACGGTATTTTTCAGACATTTTTTTGCGTCTATGCTGGCAGTTCAGGAAGGCATTACGAAAATTCTAGTCGTAGCACTATCACTAGGACTTGGCCAATGTCGAGTTCCCAATAGGCATTCATTCACCTTGCACAACGCATCCTCTTGATGCAGACTCCCGTAAAGCGCGAAAGGTGGCGATATGGCCTGCCTAGCGGATTGCATAACGCGATTGTGCAGGCAGAAGAAAGGGGCTTTGAAAGTATGTACATCGTCGATGCCGTTGTCATCTCATCGAGCCATTCAGGACGATAGGTAAGTACTTGAAAAATCCTCTCAGGAACGTACTGTTGCCCCTGATCCTGAAGAAGACCTGATTCAGAAGGGCCTTTTCAGAAGATACAAGGGAATTTC
>JASHPO010000043.1 GCA_030038075.1 Nitrososphaerales archaeon
CCAGAAATGCCGGAAACTCCCAAATTCTATTTAAGCTTTCTATGGAGCTGAATAAGTTTGCTGCTAGATTCAAGCTAATTCATGATGAATGCCCGAGGAAACGGTTTCAGTATGTCCAATTATTCCTCGCGGTAATGAAAATGTAGCACTTTTTAGTACAGGTTTCAAAATTAGGGCATTAGGGCAGTTTCGAATTCCAAAGAAGTCAATTTGTTAGAAAAAATGAAGATTTTACGGATCATTTAGTTCTAATGAGGGCTCCTTCGAAACAGCGTCGTTCTTTTCCTTTCTTCCATGAACATCTTTCTTATGATCGGGTCTTCGTCCTCGTATTCGATCTGTTCTCCCGTCTCCCCATATTGATGGAATGATTCGCCCATTGAATGCTTTCTTCCACCGTATCTGAGAGCGAGATACCTTACAGGCTCCTTTTCTGTATTGAAGTGCTGGTGATAGATCATTGCAGATGGGGATATCATGGTGCCAACTTTCCAATCATATCTGTCAATCTTGTGTCCTTGTTCCCACATTAACGAATAACCCGTACCTGATAATATGATGATATGGGCCCCCGCCCCGTGACGGTGCGCCTTCTTTAAGTTCCCACAGGAAACTCGGAAATGTGCGCTGCCATGATATTCTCGGCGAGCTCGAACACTATGCTGTTTCCCCAGGCGCCTCTTTCACTCGCGTCTAGCAGCTTCACCTTCATGACATCTGGAACAAAATTCGTATCCCAAGTCTTCTTGCTGATGAATTTTCCTCCGCCCTCCAACTTTCAGGGTCGAAGTTCATCCTGTCCTTGAATTTGAACGGATCGTTGAACACAAATTCCTGATTGTGGAACAAATTCATAATCAGAGGAGCATCAGTAACGGCCACGAACCTCGCTGGCCTTGACCCGTCGCTATTGTAAAGCTGGTGAACCGCGAATAAGCTTCCTTTACCCCACTAAAAATTGTGCTTTGAGCCGTCCAGAAGCTCGATAGATGTCGACCCCTGCCAGATAAAATGAAAATCATTTCTTCGAACATGTGCTGCTCGGGATTCGTTTGCCCTCTCGGAGGAATTTCCGCTACATATGCATCAGCCATTTCCCGATTTGCGAGATTAACGAATGCCCCCTTACGCCTGTACGCTGCCATTGACCTAATTCCAAAGTATTCAGGTTTTCCACGTAACCTCCCGTGTATTTCGGAATGTCCTCGCTCTTTTGCCATATATCATAAGCAGGTGGTATCGGGAATGGTTGACAAATTGTTTCGCCAGTTATCAACTAATCGTGTTCGATTTAACTTTTCGCATTGCAGCTTTTTTTGAGGAAACAATCTTGCGACTAAAAATACAACTGACTCGATTACTAAACATCGATATGTATATTAGAAATCAAGCGTGGTTCTCCTAGCTGAAAATACCTTGCAAGTTACGACCCTACAGTATCCTGCTCCCCGGTATCCAACCTTGGTGAGACCAAAATCAGTCGAGGAACTGGTTACGAAGGTAAAGATTCTTGCCACAGGTCCAGAGTGGGAACTTCAGGCCGACATCTATAACGGTGGTTGGGGAATTCGACCGAAGGACAAAGTGCTCCTTGCTGTCAGGAGCGACAGTCATCCATGGGTTGTTGACGCTGCGGTTAGGGCGATCAGGGAGCAAGGGGCAAGAGTTGATGTTTTCTCAGTAGATTATTCGGCAATGGGCGACCCGTACACCAACGCGGCGCAAGAAGTACTCGCAATGGATCAATTGCCGGATAACATCAACGATGATTACAATTACTATTACACGGGAATTACGAATATTTTGCGAACGAGCACTGTGACCTTTCTCGTTGAGAAAGAAAAGTACACGAAGGTCATCTCCGGAATGGCTGGAATAAGACCGGAAGTTCGATATCCATGGCTCAGATACAATTACTCATCACTCGAGGAATTTCAGACGGGTTCAATCGAATTTCCATTCGAGTTGCAAAAACTCATTGATAACAAGGTGTGGGAACAAATACGCTCGATAGAGCGGGCCAGATTGACAGATCCCGAGGGAACCGACATCACTTTTACAAATTACGACGATAAGCGACCTCAAGTATACGGCCACGAATTCTGCAAGCCGATCCATATCGGATTTGGCGGCGTGGAAGATAGCAGAGGGATTATTTCAGGCACGACGAACCACCTCGGGGCATTTCCAAACATTAGAGCCTACATCAAAGACGGCTTGGTCGTCAAAGTCGAAGGCGGCGGGATATACGGAGAAGAATGGCAGAAGAGAATCGAAAAGTTCGAAAACGTGACTCTACCGCCGAGGAAAACGGGTACTGGATGGGGAGCTCCAAAAGTATCATGGCCATCTCCTGGTTTCTTCTGGTGGAATGAGATGGCTCTAGGAACCAACCCGCTTCAGTTGAGGCTGCCCGGGCACGGGCGGTTTACATCATTCGCCAGTCAGCTGGAGGAAAGAAAACGATCTGGAATCATCCACAACGGATTCGGCGCTTCAATCTTTGGCTGGGCAGAGTGCGTGAAAGAAGGATTGCCGTGGATTCACTGTCACATCCATTGCCTATTTCCGACTTTGGAAGGCACAACCAAGAATGGAGATAGCGTCACCGTAGTAGACAAGGGGCATCTATTGGCTCTCGACGATCCGCAGGTTAGAACGCTCGCAAGAAAATATGGGGACCCTGACAAACTTCTCTCGGAAATCTGGCTCCCGAGCATTCCCGGAATTAACGCAAAAGGGGATTACATGAGAGATTACGGTAGGGACCCGGTCTCGTGGATTGGGAGGGAGGCAAAAGAACACCCTTTCTTCCCCCAGGAAGTTGAGTGAGCCAAGCGTTCCCTCTACTTGATCGTGTGTAGCGTATCTCTCAACTCATTCAGGAACCTCTCATTGACTGTTCGAGTGTTGACAGTGACTCTCAAGCAGCTTTCAATCCCGTTGGTCTCGGAAAGGTTTCTCAATACGAGTCCTTTTCTCATCAGCGCTCTGTGAAGTTTCTTGGATAACCCATCCTTGACTTTGAACAGAACAAAGTTTGCTTCACTAGGAAATGCTTCAATAGATTTCTCTTCAGTCATTTCTTCGTAGAGTCTAACTCTCTCTGAAATGATCGCTCGAACATTCTTTTTCATTGATTCGATATGTTTGAGCCCATTTTCGGCCAGAAAAAGAGAGATAACTCCAAGGCTGTTTGGAGGCCGTACTATGTTGAACTTTTCGACGGACTTCCGAGATGCGATCATATACCCCACTCTGACGCCTGCCATCGAGAAGGCCTTAGAAAAGGTTCTAACTACGACCAGATTATCGTACTTGTCCGTCAAATCCGCCAGAGTCTTGCCGGAGAATTCGAAATAAGCTTCATCAACCACAACAGTTTGATCGCCCAGAAACTCAAGTAGAGTTCTTACTTCTTCCCGCGAGTCGCAGTTGCCCGTGGGGTTATTTGGGCTGCAGAGAAAAATTATTCTAGTCCTTTTCGTGATCCTTTTCTTGATTCCTTCAACATCGATGCCGAAGCGCTTGTCCCGGCGTATGAAAATCGGTCGAGCCCCCATAATTTCGCTGGATATCCTAAACATTGAGTAGGTGGGAAAAGGTATGACGACCTCATCTCTTGGGTCAAGAATTGTCTTAGCGACAATGTCGAGGGCCTCGTCGGCCCCGTTAGTTATTACAAATCTGTCAACGCTTCTTTTGCAATACTTCGAAAGTCCCTTACGCAGAGAAAGGTAAGAAGTGTCTGGATAATCATTCACTCGTATTTTTGTCGCGCTACGTGAAAGAGCAACTAGAGACCCGTTAGGCAGATAGGGAGATGCGTTCGTGTCCATCCGAACTATTTTTGAAGCACTTATCCCCACAGAAGCTGCTATCTGAGCGTTTGACAGTTCCCAGACATAAGGTTTGAATCTAGAAAATATCGTTCGTGTCTTCATGTTTAGGGCATTTCCCGTTCTTTGCTAAACTCGACCCAACTTCCGCGCGACTCGGACAATGCTCTTTGATGCAACGCGAGCGCTGTGGCAAGATCTTCCGTGGCCAAACCTAGAGATTTGAACAAGGTGATCTGACTCCTATCGGTTCGACCTCCTACTTTACCGGCGAGTAGCTCGCCCAATTCGCCTTTTATGTGAGAGTCTGTGAATAATCCTTCGCTTCTCGGAATCAAAAAGTCACCGGCTTCGCTCAACGCTGAATCGCGACTATCAACAAATAGGAGGCTTTTACTCACTGCCTCGGAGTCCAGCTCTCTTGACGTACTGGTGCAGGCCCCGACCGCATTGATGTGAGCTCCCTGCGGTATCCACTCTCCCTTCAGGATAGGCTCAGTGGAACTTGTAGCAGTACAAATAATGTCTGCACCTTCCACTGCCTCGATTACACTCCTCGCGGGTATAATGTTCTTCCCATACTTGCCAGCGAAGTTTTTCGCACGTTCGAAATTTCTGCTCCAGACCCTAACTGTCGATATTTCTCTCACTGCAGATACCGCTTCCAAATGAGTGATGGACTGCGCGCCAGAGCCAAGGATAGCTAGTCTTGAAGAGTCTTCTCGTGAAAGAGCTTTGGTCGCAACCGCGCTTACTGCGGCCGTCCTGATGCCGGTAACAGAAGTCGCGTCAATAACAGCGATCAATTTTCCGTAATGAGTTTCGAAAAGTAGGATCGCGCCCTGATGGGATTCGAACTTCGTTTGGGAATTTCCAGGGTATACCGTGATGATTTTTGCACCCATGCCGTCCGGAACTAAAGCAGGCATCACGGCGAGCGCACTGTTGCCATGTGGTAAAGGTATGACCAACCTTCTAGGAAACCTTGCTTTTCCAGCTACGATCTCTTTGAACATTCCTTCCATAATGTCGATGCATTCGGACATTGGGAGGAGTTCTTTGACTTCGTCGTGATTGAGAATCAGAGTCTTCATGCAGCTATACTTCATTTGTGATAACGGCGTCTAAGCGAATTATTTCTCGGAGAGAACTTGCTCAGGTCGATTCTCATTTCCCATGTTCTCTCGAAGCCTAACTTTGTGTATATTGGTCTCCCATATTCAGACGCATGTAACGTCATCGTCTTACAACCCTTCTTCTTGCTCCATGCCATAGCCTCCTTCACTATGGTGGTCGCAATTCCTATTCCTCGGTACTGTGGCTTTGTATACATTGACAAGAGATATGGAACCCTATCCCTCGATCCTGGAGAAGGTTGGGAGTCCTTCAACCAGACGCAGCCTCCACCCATAGCTTCTCCTTTTCCGTTGATCGCGAGAAACCCCGCGAAGCGTCTTCTTTTGGTCATATCGACCACCCAACGCTTGTACTTATCAACTGCGATCTTTAGTTCTGCAGGCCTTCTGTGATGAATATCCTCGAACATTCGTCGACGTTGATCTATGAGAATTTCTAGATCCTTCAGTGTTGCCCTTCTTATCCTAAATGATGTCTCTCGCCTATTCATCTTTTGCCGATTTCAAAAACCGAAGATCTATAATCATTTCCAATCAGATATGGAAAAGCGGCTCAGAAAACTCAATTAACTTGTTCTCTATAGTGTTCGTCATTTGCGAGAGTCTCACTCGTTTCCATCCAGAGTCGGTATTACCGGATCACCTGCTACTGGAAAGAAATCAATAGCGAGAGAACTGGCAAAAATAACCGGACTGAATCTCCTGCTGATAAACGATTTTGTGATCAAGAATAAGATAGGCTTCAGAAGGGACGGCGAGTTCGTCGTAAATGAAAAAACGACGAGCAGGAAAATCAACACTGAAGGAAATATAGTCAGTGGACATCTGCTCCCGTTTGTTGTCCCAAAAGCGAAACTTGATTTGGTTATTCTACTGCGCTGTTCCCCAAATGTGTTGAAGAGAAGATATTCAGCCAGGCGCTATTCTCCCGAAAAGATCAGAGAGAACCTGGAGGCCGAGATGATCGGCATCATTGCAGAAAAGGTACGGAAAGTCTACGGAAGAAAGATGATAATCGAAATAGATACTACCCGAACCAAGAACCCCGAGAGAGTGGCCAAGCGAATTCGTGACCTGATTCGCCAAAGAAGAATTCCGACCTTTGCGAACGTTGATTGGCTTTCGCGGCAATCATCTCAAAAGTTGAAGACTCTGCTTCAAGAACGGTTTCCAAAACCATAAAGAATAACTATAAACTATTGACTACACTCCGCGCGTCAAAATAGTTATAACAAGCAAAAGGAGAATCTGTCAAGTTATGCAACCTCAAGGAGAGGTTGATTTAGAGGCTCTTAGCCAAAAAATCGATGCTCTCGCTTCTCAAAGACTCGAGATGATCAACGAGTATAGACGTCTCGATCAGAGAAGGCGTGACATTCGCAAGGGCATTCGAGATCTCACCGAGAAAATTAACGCCGACAGAAAGTCCTTGGACGAATATTATGAAAGCATGACTAGCTTCAAGGCGAGCCGGCGTGATCTACTATCAAAAATTAGAGAGGCAAAGACAAAGTCTGCTGAAGTGGAAAAAGTCCTCAATACCTACGAAAAGAACATTCCGAAAGGCGGCGAGGCGCTAAACGAACGCCTAAAGAAAGTAGAGTGGCGCCTACAAACTGAGAGATTGTCGAGGGATGAAGAAAAGCAACTCGTGAGTACGGTGAAAGATCTGGAGACAAAGCTGAAAGCTTGGAAAAAAGCGTACACCGCGAAGCAGGAGTACACCAAGATTACGGACCAGATCAATGGACTAAAGTCTAAACTGGATGAGATGAATCGCTTCAAGGCGGAAAGCGATCCCGAAATAAGGGCAAAGCACGAGCGAGTTGCGACCATGCTCAACCAAAGGCACCAACTCTTCCAGGAGATAGAAACAATAAACAATACTCTGGTCGAGCTGGACGGAAAAATTACCAACGCAACGAACGAAGTTGATGTTTTGAGAGGTCAAAGAAGAATTCAGCTCGACGGTCGACGTTCGAGAGACTACGAGACGAACAAAGCAAAGACGCGACAGCTTGTAAATCAAGCTCGAGACAGCGCAAAGAAGAAATACGAGCAGGGCGAAAAGATGAGCTTGGATGAACTGAAGCTCCTCTACGCTGACGACAACGAAGTTCTGAAGTAGCCGTTTTGTGTTTATGAGCCAAAACAACTCTTCCAACCAGCCCGACAAAAACCAATTCATACAGTCCTCTTTAGACTCGGATGAAAAGGGCAGTTCGAAGACTCTTATAGTTTGCATAGATAGAGACGATGACATCGGCCGTGCTGGGGTAAAGACTCCAGTAGTTGGGCGCGATGCGTGCATCGAGGCCGCCACAAAACTCGCGGTAACCGACCCTGAGGAAGCAGACGCCAATGCGATCTTCGGAGCGGTCCGTCAATACGACGAATTGATGCAAAAGGGAGAATCCTGTCAGGTGACTCTGGTGAGCGGGCTATACGATGCAGGCGTGATGGGCGACAAAAAAGTCCGGAGCCAAGTAGCAGATGTTTTGAAGATCTTTCCGGCGGATGGCGCGGTACTTGTTTCGGACGGCCCGGAGAGCGAGGAATTAGTTCCAGTTATTCAGAGCCTTGTTCCAATAATCTCGATGAAGAAGATTATTATCAAGCACAGCGGGTCAGTGGAGGAATCTTACATGGTGCTTGGCAGATATCTCAGAATGCTTTTCTTCGATTCCAGGTATTCAAAGTACGCACTGGGGATTCCCGGCGCAATTTTCATCGTTCTTGCAATCATTTCGCAAGTCTATCCTGGTTCGGTGCTCGTACTCCTTGCGATTTTCGTTGGTGTTGTTTTCCTTGTTAGAGGGTTCGACATCGACAGGCGCATAGAGACAATCGGTAAGCTGTCGCCCTCGGGCTATTTGCGATTGTTCTCCACGATTGCGAGCGCACTGATCATTGTGATAGGACTCGCGACGGGGGCGTCGGTTTTCTTTCCCACAAGCTCGGGATGCAATACTGCTCCTTGTATGATTGGGGAGGACGTCGCAGTCAAACCCTCATTGATTGTTCTTTATGCTCCGAAAATAATCGGTTATTTCATTCAAAACTCCGAGCAGTTTGTCTGGTTGGGTATCGGCGTCTACATCGGTGGCACACTCTTTTTCAACGTGCTTCGTCCGAAGTCGAGGCATATCGCGAGATACATGGTCGAGCTCCTCGTATTGGGTTTGCTCTTCTTCCCAGTCTCACTGTTCGCAAGCAGTCTCGACTCGGGCTCGGTAAACGGCAACCTAGACGTTGCCATCATCTTGTTCGCTCTTGCGGTGAACTTTACAATTGCGGCATATCTTTACAGCGTAATTAGCACACGTCGTAGAGAGAACCCGCAGATTGAAGTTTAGAAGCTTTGCGGGAAGTTGGGTCAAAAGATATAACGCTGTTTGGACTAACGAAGCTGGAATCGGAAGCTAGCAAAGACGCTTGACCTGAAATCACTTTGCAGTATTCCACGGTTTGAGTAATCATCGAATGCCATCTGTCCTCAATTATCTCGGTGTTTACAAGGTATACGAGTCGTTTCTTTCGAGGAGCATCAAGAATGACGGCGTGATGCCCAAGCACATTGCAATCATCCTCGACGGAAACAGAAGGTGGGCGAGCACAAAGTCGATTGAGAGAATCATAGGACATATCGAGGGAGCCAATACGGCAGAGGAACTGCTAAGTTGGTGCCATGAAATTGGTATTAGGACAATAACACTTTACCTCTTATCCACGGAAAATCTGAATCGGTCGCCCGACGAGTTGAAGGAACTTTTCGAGTTATTTACGGAGCGTCTAAACAGGCTTCTCAGCGACGAAAGAATTGTTCGCTTCAAGGTACGGGTAAAAGCTATCGGTCGGATGGAGCTATTGACCCCGAGGATGCAAGAGATTCTCCGCGACATTGAAGTGAAGACGAAGGACTACTCCGACCATTTTCTGAACATTGCGATCGCTTACGGCGGTAGAACAGAAATCGTCGATTCGGTGAAGAAGATTGCCACGCTAGTGAAGGAAGGAAAGCTTTCTCCCGACGAGATTGATCAGAAGACGGTCGAGCATTCCCTATACACTTCTTATCTTCCTAACCCCGATCCCGACCTTGTCATAAGGACTTCAGGCGAAGAGCGTCTCTCTGGTTTCCTCCTCTGGCAAAGCGCGTACTCCGAGCTCGTTTTTGTCGATGAGTACTGGCCGGATTTTAGAAAGATAGACCTAATGCGCGCAGTGAGGACTTATCAGAGGCGTAGCAGAAGATTCGGTCGCTAGTGCGGCTGCCAATCCTTTAAAGCTCAGCAATTGGAGCGTAAACCATCAGAGAGAATCGAATCCTCATTGGGTTGCGTTGTTGTCGTAGGTGGCGCATTCGGAGACGAAGGCAAGGGTAAGATCATTTCTTACATCGCCCTAAAGGACAACCCAAAGATTGCTGTTAGAGGAGGTGTTGGGCCGAACGCGGGGCACACGGTTGTACACGACGGAAAGACAATAAAATTGCGTATGCTTCCCAGCGCAGTACCGAACGAAAAAACAAGGCTTCTGATTGGAGCTGGGGTTCTGGTCGACCCGCATGTTTTCCTGACGGAAGTAAAGGAAACGGGGAGTGGTCGCCGATCTCGCGTAGATAGTAATTGCGCGGTAATCGAAAAGAAACACATTGCAAAAGACAATGAGGGTTATCTGAAGAAGAAAATTGGAACTACAGGAACGGGGACCGGCCCTGCCAATTCGGATAGGGTGATGAGGATGGGCAAGGTTGCTTCACAAGAACCATTGCTGAAGAATTATCTCGAAGACGTCTCCGCTACAGTGAACGACTCGTTGGACAGAAAACAACTTGTAATCGTGGAGGGGACGCAAGGCACGCTCCTCTCTCTTTACTTTGGTGATTATCCGTATGTGACCAGCAAAGATGTTAGTGCCTCCGGAATTTGCTCAGATGTGGGGATCGGACCCAAGCGGGTGGACGACGTTCTGGTGGTATTCAAGGCGTATTTCACTCGCGTGGGATCGGGAGAGCTCGAAGGAGAAATCTCAGCCCATGAAACTGAAAAGAGGGGCTGGCAAGAATTCGGGAGCGTCACCGGGCGCCCGAGAAGAGCAGCGCCATTTAGCTTTGATCTCGCAAAAAAGGCAGTGAGATTGAATTCGGGAACTCAGTTGGCAATCACGAAACTAGACAAAATTTTCCCCGATTGCGCGGGTATCCGAAGGTTTGGCGGGCTGTCAAAATCGGCAAAGGAATTCATATCAAACGTGGAAGCAGAGTTGGGTATCCCAGTAGTTTATATCGGGACTGGTGCGGACTCTGAAGATATCATAGATAGGAGAAAATGAAGACCCTTGGTTACAATAGACGTGACGGAACTCGAAGGAGATCAGAAGGACGGAGCAGTCGAATTCATCGAATCGAAGCTTCCCCTGCAGAGCGAAAGAAAAGGGGATTTGGTCACTTTCGTGGACAAATCCGCGAGGACGCACATTCGAAGCCCCGAGATTCGGACGTACATGAAAAGATATCTTCACTCGAAAGATCTGAGAAAAGAATACAGAGTCCTAAGCGACAGCGGTTCGCTAAAATTTGTGAAACAGAATATCGAGGAAGAAACAGAAGAAAAGTAGACATTGCCTTTAAGGAACTAACTGATGCCTTCCTTTTCGCAGCTTCAACCTCTCCGATTTGTACTTTCCCAGAAGAAGGATCTTGAGCTGATCGCGCGCCTTCCTTGCCCACTCGATCGCGTCTTCAGCTTTTCCTTCTCTGTAAGCAATGTCCGCCGAGACGAGAGCTGACTCTACAAATCTGTATCTAGACTTTAGCTCATCTAAATCAAGCGTAGCGGGGGAGTTCTTTGACGAAACTGTCAGTGTCCTAACTTTCCCAAGCCGATCGTGCAAATGGAAGACAAATTTGGACACTTCGATGGCCTGCTCCACATCACACAAAGCTTCCCATATCTCGCTGGCATCGCGATACTTTTCCTCCGAATCCATTTTCCCGAGTCTATTTCTAGCCTCCCGCAGGCTCGATAGGACATATTCCAGTCCATCAAATTGAGAACTCAAATTTTTGTCTCCAGCACTAAAAGGTTCGGTGAGATCTAATCAAATCGCCAAATGCTTATTTAATTAGTTCCGAGGAACGATTTCGATTTGCCACGGGCCCAAGCTCAAAAAGAACACGATAAGACACCAAAGCCTGCGACGTTCATTGAGCTCGAGAATCTAAACGAATTGGCAAGACTAACCTGTGCTCTGGAAAGAGCGCCGCTTCCTACATTTGCGAACAAGTTAGACTCTGGCTATAGACTGTCATCCCAACTTGACTTCTTTCACGGTTCTCCGGTCTTCTATTTCGCAGAGTCAAAGGAGGCAAGACAATACTTGGGGTACAGAACGACTTCCATGGGCGAGGAGGTTAGCTTGGTTGATTTTCCGTCAAACTCGTCCCTCGTTTATTCGCCAATTATTGAGATCGTAAAATTTCCCAAGGTTTTCGAGAGCAAAACAAGTGAGCACAAGGTACACAGCGTAAAATTTCAGTCGGTTCAGGTGAAGGACTTGATCAGCCTTGTCAAAGTCGCCACTTACAAGATAATGTTCGAGGAGCCGCCTCTTCCCATTTTCGCGTTTCCGGCTTCCCTAAAAGTTTGGAAAATAGGGACGTTTGCAAGGATTGAGGACTTTGAGGAGGCATCGCTTTTCTTCTACTTTGAGCAGGAATCCAGGCCTACGGAGAATTTCGTGGGTTACTCTACCGCGAAGGCGAACGCTTATTTCACGAACAAAACAGATGAGCACGGCAATTTATTCGTGAAGTTAGTTCGCCTAAAGTCACCACATCCGCTGGTCGACGCGAGTTGAAAGAGGCCTCCTCGAGAGTAGAGGCGGCTTCGAGAACTTTCTCCAATTCATTGGAAGCAATCTCAAAATCGAAAAAATCAAAAATAATACTTGCGCTCGACTTGGATCACAGAAGGGATACAACGAAACTTCTGGGAGATGCAAAGGCCCTCGTCGAATCTACATCCGATTACATCTGTGCCGTGAAAATTAATTTTCACTTGATACTCCCGCTTTCGCTCACGGAAATTTCCTCTCTAAACGAATCAATCACAAGAAACGGAATAATCTCAATAGCGGATATCAAACTGAACGACATCAATAATACGAACAGAATCGCAACCGAATATTTGTGGGACGCCGGTTTCTCCGGTGTCATAGTTAACCCGTTCGTTGGATTCAATGGCGCACTGGATGTCGTTTACAGGCGAGCTCATGAACTTGGAAAAGGCGTCATCACGCTGGCTTACATGAGTCACAAAGGAGCTGACGAGGGTTTTGGTTTGGAGTTGTCCAATCGCATAACAATTTTTGACGAGTTCCTTCGAAGAGCAAAAAAGTGGGGGTCTGATGCCGTAATTCTTGGGACGACGCGTCCCGAAAAAATCGCGATCGCTAGGAAGTTTCTAGGGAAGAAAATCAAGATCATCTGTCCTGGCACAGGAGCTCAGGGCGGCGATGCAACTGCTTCAATCGCTGCGGGCGCAGATTATCTGATCTTCGGAAGAGCAATCGTTGACGATCCGAACCCAAAAAATTCGGCTAGGCAGATTTCCCGATCGCTTGCTTTGAAAGCAAAGAGTTAGCGTCTTGAAGCACGTGCCTCGCGTTTTCGAAAGTCAGCCTGCGAACCGCATCTTCGTAGGATAGCCAGTCATACCCAGAGTGTTCGAAGGAAATCCTCACGTTATCGACTTCTGACCGAGCTAGGAAAAAAATGACACGCTTGTGCGACAGCCCATTTTTGCGCCGGTATTGGTAGTCAATTTCTTTCCTGAAGTTTGGCACGAACCCCTTAATTTTAAGACCGGACTCTTCAAAAATTTCTCTTGTAGCCGCCTGCTCTTCGGTTTCTCCTCTTTCAATTGCTCCTTTAGGAAAATCCCAGTGACCCGCTGGATAATGTAATACAAGATATTTTCTCACGCCGCTTTTAGATTCGTCGTAGTAGATGACCGCGCCAGCGGATAGCTCCTCGATCATTGTAGAGTGCTTCTAATGGCCGTTCGATATAAAAAATAATCGACCTGCGCGGATGTAAAGAAGCGAGCATCGATCCCAACGAGAGAACCCTGAGTAGAACGGAATAATTAAGACACTGAAAATTGGAGCTTTTTGAAAATGGCCAAAGTCAAAATAGCAGTCGCAGGCGTCGGGAATTGCGCGTCGGCACTAATACAGGGAATTCAATATTATTCAAGTAGTAACTCCTCGCAGGAAGTCATTGGTCTTGCGCAGTACGAGATCGCGGGAATGAAGCCTTGTGACATCGAGGTTGTAGCGGCGTTTGACGTTAACGAGAAGAAGGTAGGAAAGGATCTTTCGGAAGCGATCTTTGCGGAGCCAAACAATACAATCAAGATTTCTGATGTTCCGAAAACTGGCGTGACAGTACAGCGGGCACCAACGATGGACGGCATCGGAAAGTATCTGAAGCCAGTAGTCAAAATTTCGGAGCAACCGGAGGTTCCATCAATAGCTCAAGTCATAAGAGATTCCGGGGCAGAAATTCTGGTAAACTATCTGCCTGTCGGGAGTACGAAGGCGGTAGAATTCTATGCAAACGAGGCGATAAGCGCGCACGTTCCTTTCATTAACGCCATGCCCGTATTCATCGCTTCCAATGACATATGGAAGCAAAAATTCATGGAAGCTGGACTGCCCACCGCGGGCGACGACGTAATGAGTCAGCTAGGGGCTACTGTGCTCCACAAGACTATAGTGAAGCTATGCGTAGACCGCGGCGTGAAGATTGATGAAACTTACCAGTTGAACATTGGAGGAGACGCTGACTTTCTGAATATGCTTGAGGAGGGCAGGTTGGTGGACAAACGGATCAGCAAGACAAGCGCGGTCAGAGCAATGTCGCCATATGAAGTTCCTACGAGAATCGGCCCAAGCGATTACGTCCCATTCTTGGACAATGACAAGATCTGTTACGTCTGGTTAAAGGGACGATACTTTGGCAACATCCCTCTCACAATTGACCTGAAGCTGCACGTAATCGATGCCTACGACAGCGCGGGAGTTATGGTCGACGCGATAAGGGGTACAAAGGTTGCCGTGAATCGAGGAGTAAAAGGTCCATTGGAAAGTATTTCCGCATACTGCTTCAAGCATCCGCCGGTACAGATGCCGTACACGGACGCAAAAGTAGCATTCCTTGAATTCCTCGAAGGCAAGCGTGAGCGCTAGGCTTTCTTCGGAGGCGCTGCCTCCTTCCAAAGAAAATCAAAATAACTCTTTGCGAACGAAGCCAACCCAGCGTGATCTGACCAAATAGCGAGGTCATCTCTCTCCTCCGAGCTCCTTCCAAGCAACAACACCACCTCCCGCGCATCTATAATGACACCCCCTCCGAACATATTTTCCTTGAACCGGAGCTCGGCAAGCGATCTAATTTTCGACACTGTCTTTTCTGAAATCTCTCCACTCATCAGTATCATTACTCTGACTCCAGTCGATTTTACGTCGGTCAAAGCTGGTATTATCAGCTCTACGACTGAATTTAGGGCGGAAGGAATCACAACGAGAAGTTCGTTCTTGCACCTGTCGATCGATTCGCTGATCTTAGCGATGATGTTGTAATCTCCTCTGATGATCCAGATATCTGGCCTTTCCTGGATCTCTTTCTGCTCGTATAGTGGCATCAATTCTGCTAACAGGTGGTCCTCGTTGGATTTCAGCTCAGCTTCCATCCTCATCTTAAGCGCCTGAAGTGCAGTAGCTGGGGACTTTGGGAAGTACTTTGTGGGTCGAGAATTCTGGGACTCCACCCATCCTTTTTTCTCCAAATTGCTCAGGACTTCGTAAATCTTCGAAACAGGGACTTCGGAATCCTTGCTCACTTCGCTGGCTTGGACTCCGGAATTTGAAAGCAGACTGACGTAAGCTTTGATTTCGTAATCTGTGAGACCAAGTCCCTGTAAAATCCTCTTCGTCTTCTCGCTCACTACGGAGGAAGCAGTCAAGCCGGGATAAAAGACCTAGAGAGGCTTATTTGAACGTGCTTACGGAATGAAAGGTTACTTCTTCACGACTGCAGGAGCGGTTGTAAGTTTCCTGACGTAGAGCAAGGTTCCTATCACTATGACCAATCCTATTACAATGGGTATACCGTAACGAATAGGAATATCGTCGTTGATGTTCAAACTGAGAGTCCCTGAAATTCCGTTCAGTACATTGCCTTGGTATTCGAAAGTCAATTTCCCGGTGTTTAGATTGTAAAGATCTGGCTGATTCGTTATGACCGTGAATGTATGACTGGTACTCTGGTTCGGTCCTAAAGAGGCAATAGTGAAACTTGTAGTGCCGCCATTACGTATGGTCAAATCCTTCGGCAACGTGAGAGAATAGGTAATGTCGGTGATGGTCACGTTTGAGGGATTGGTGATCGTGACATTTATCAAGATGTCGTGCCCTTCTTCCACTTTCGTAGCAGAGTACGTGATATTAGCTTCCGGCAAATGGAAAATATCGATCTGTACGACCGAGCTGTCCGCAATCTCATCGGTGCCCGCGAAGATGAAGCTTGCTGCCGACGAAGATGAGTTGTAGACGCCCGGCGAACCGGTCAAATTCGCACTGAGTGATGCGTTCAGGTGTCCGCCCGGGTTTAATGTCGCAGAGTACGCCGAATTCGAACTTTCTATAGTCAGGAATGGATCGTAACTGTTGTTTAGACTGACTTGGTATATTGGCAAATTCCCCTCGTTCATCAGCCCTATGGAGATCGAAACGTTTGATCCCTGAAATCCGTAAGCTGGCGTGAAGACCTTCGTGGCGACTACACCAAGTGGTAGACCAAATCCGCCGCTGTAGTGAGTGATCGTTTGCCCATCCCAGCTAGTCGAAACGCTGGCAGGTAGGAAGACGTAGTTGTAGGAGGTGGAGACATTCAGAGAGTAGATAAAACTCTCGTTCACTGACACGCCGATTGAGCTTAAATTCGCGCTTACCAGGCCGTTGCTGTATTGAATGCTAGAAGTGTTGTAACTTTCCACAAACGTTGCGCCGGTGGGGATTGTATCGCTGATGGTCGAGTTGCTAATGGTCGTAGTGGAAGAGCTCAGCACAGATAGGGTGACATTGACTACGTTTGAGACCGGCTGACTGACAGACTTCGTCAAAGTGAGAGCTGGGGAACCCGGAGTCGCAAATCCCAGAATTGTATTGATTGTATTAGTTGTAGTATTGTGCGACGCCCCACTGGCATCCTGCCAAGTGACCGAGTACGATATGCTGGCGTTGGTCTGAGTAAGCGAACTGGAAGACTGATTCGATAAGTAGCTCCAGGTGCTTCCAGCGGGTAAGTTTGCCTTCGACAAACCGCTTGAACTCAAACTGAAAGCTGGACCCGAACCTTTGTTCACAATTGTAACGTTCACAGAGTAAGGTTGACCGGATTGGATTGTTCCGCTCGCAATTGTCGCCGTCGCTTCCAGTTCGGGAGTGTTCGATCCGCCAACAACTATGGTCTCGGGATTCAGCAAAGACTCTCCGGTTGCAGTTTGGTTGTTTGCTCCCTCGTATTGATACGTGACCGGGGTCGCGGGGACCGCGAACGTTCCGCTGGTCGTATTCACTGTAAAGGCGTAAATGACGCTGTAGGACACTCCCGGAGCGAGCGTCTCATTATTTGACGTCGTCGTCTGTGTCAGGTGGAAACTGCTACTGAGAGAATTAATCCAGTTATCATTAACATAGACGCCGTCGGCGGTCGCTCCTCCCGAGGGACTGACATTAGTCACTGTTATTGTTACGGTGACACTATTGCCCGAAGACGGGGTCAGGGACGGAGTAATTTGTCTGTAGGCTACAATTGTTGGGAAGGAAAAGTCGAGAGACGCATTGATGTCTGGAACCGTGCTGTTGGTTGACTTTGACATTTCAATTGTAGATGATATGCTTGCAGCGTGGTTTGTAAAGGGCTCGCTAGAATTGTCGATGAGTCCCCCAAGGACATAAATGTCAATTGTTGAACTGGTTGCTGAAGAAGAATAATTGTAACTGCTTTGGGTTAGACCTAGCTGACCATAAAGCGTGAAGCTGTCAGAAAGTAGCGGGGACAATCCGCCCATTGTGAGAGAATAAGTCGAACTGGAATAGGTCAGCTGGAAATAATTCAAATCATTAGATTCAAATTGGCTTTCGGTAAACATAGTGGCAAATCCACCCGCGGACTGGGGTACCAATCCGTAGAAGTACGTGTTAAACTCGTTGACGAAGTTGATCGGCGAGAAAAAGGTGTAGCTCCCTGTTGAAGTGTTTGTCTGTATGAATGCCAGGCCGAACTCCTGATCCAGAGAGTTCGCGAGAGAGGTGGCATCCGTTGACGAACTCCCGTTTATCGTCAATACTGCCCCGGCTTGGTACGGCTCGAAGTTGCCTAACAGCCCAAATCCATACTGGGTGAAGATTTCATAGTCTGATTGCCAAGTATCGTACTGTGTCAGCGTTATCGAATAACCCGTTACGGAGGCGGGAACCGTGACCGAACTGACATTAATGTTGCCGCCTACCAAGTTCACTTTCCAGAAGGTCTCTCCAGCTGTCAAATACACGGAGAGATTTTCCGTATAGTTCCCCGAGCTGAGTACGCCTTGCTTGGCGTCAAATTGATTCCCGATAGAATTGAAAGCCAGAGGTGTAATCATCAAAACTGCGATGAAGACAGCTACGAGGGCAATACCCTTTGCGCGCAACAATTGTCCTCACAGAAGACCCGAAATTGATGTTATAAAGTTTGCAAACTAGCAATATCTTTTGAGAAGATTTTCGATTCGCGATTCAGTTTTTTCTTCTCGTCGTTTCCTCTGCAGGATCGTCAATCCCTTTCTCATTCAGAACAAATACAATTTCTCTCTCCGCGTGATACGGACTATCCACCATCCTCGCAACTCTGTTCTTTCCAGATTTTCTAACGTAGATCCTGTATGTACTAGTATGAGCAACTACATGACCACCCGTAGCCTTTGTCGGGTCTCCGAAGAAAGTGTCTGGCGAGGACTGAACTTGATTTGTGACAACCACCGCAAGATTATACACTTCCGCTGTTCGAACGAGCGAATGCATGAAACGATTCAAGCGTTGCTGTCTTTCCGACAAAGTCCCTCTGCCCAGAAATTCCGCCCTATAGTGCGCCACGGCACTATCAACAACTACCAGCTTGACGCCCCAATTTCTGACCTGCGCTCCGAGCTCTCCGATAATGAGCTCTTGATGCGATGAATTGAACGCTTTAGCCACGATAATTCCCTGCAATATTGCATCCGGATCTTGACCTCTGGATCTCGCGATCTCGGCAATCCGTTCTGGTCTGAACGTGTTTTCCGTATCAACATAAACGACGTGAGCTCCCAATCCGCCCTGATCTCTGGGAGTCTGGGAAGTGACACAAAGAGTATGGCAGATCTGAGTCTTGCCGGAACCGAATTCTCCGTAGAATTCCGTAACCGCTTGTGTTTCGATGCCTCCAGCCAGAAGATCGTCCAGATTGCTTGAACCCGTGGTGATCCTGTCAATGTTTTTCCTTCGTTTGTATATCTCTGAAGCAGGAACGAAATCATCCTCGAAATACTTCAGCTCAACGAGCTTCGCTCTCGCCTTGTTGCAAATTTCTGTCGCGCGGGTAAGATCGGAACTCATCGCATCAGCAATTTCGCTGGGAGACTTTACAGCCAGATCTAACAACGTGACCACGCCTATGCTGTTTAGCTTGGCTTTCGTAGCCGGACCTACTCCCTCAAGCTCATCGATCTCAATTTCGTTTACTGGTTTTTGATTCGACGGCTCGTCGCCCGCTTGGGCTCTCGACAAGGAAATTTTTCTCCGGAGAATGAGGAGAAGTTGGCTCGAAGTATAACTATCTTTCTTGAAATTCAGGGCTTTACTCGGCCGATAGTGCGCGGAAACAGGCTCGCCGCCCGGATGTGCTTCGAGCCGCACATCCATCTGGTAACTCTTTCCACCCCGATTCCAAATCCAGAGTGCTCTGGCATTCCATACTTTCTCAGCTCGAGATACCATTCGAAAGATTCCGTCGGCAGTTCCTGAGTGGCGATCCGTTTCATCATTTGATCGTAGCTGTGGACTCTTTGACCCCCGGTAGCGATTTCTCCGTAGCCTTCAGGGGCAATGAGATCCGCAGACCTCGTGACCTTATCGTTGTTTTCCTCCGTAAGGTGGTAGAACGACCTTGCAGAAAGAGGATACCCGGTTATGAAAAATGGGACCTCAAACAGCTTCGAGACGAGGCGCTCCGCCTCGGTCGGAAGATCTTCCCCCCATTCAAACGGGATTCCTCCCCGCTGGGAGATTTCCCTCGCCTCATCGTAAGAGACCCTCGGGAACGGAACCTCGGGGAATTTGAAACTCCTTCCGAGCGTACTGAGATCATTCGATCTCTTGTCGATCACCCGCGCCGCCATGGCCTTCACGAGTCCCTCCTGAAGTTTCAGGTTCTCATCTTGACCGGCGAAAGCCTGCTCAGCCTCGATCATCCAAAACTCCGTCAGATGCTTGTTGGTCTTTGACTTTTCCGCTCTAAACGCTGGTTGGAAAATGAACACCTTTCCGAACGCAGCTATCGCCGCCTCCTCGTAGAGCTGCGCACTCTGGCTCAAGTAAGCCTTTTTGTTAAAGTAGTTTAGTTCGAAAAGAGTGGCTCCTCCCTCGACAGCATTTTGAACGATGGTCGGGGCGGAGATTAGAGTGAACCCGTTGTTCTCGAAATAATCAAAAGCGGCATAGACGATTTCAGCTCTTATTCGCAGGACGGCCGAAGCCTTTCTTCCTCTGATGGCAAGGTGTCTTTTATCATAGAGATAGGAAGCCGACTTTACAGCACTTTTCGTAATCGGCCATTTCTCGGAAGGAGCTATTATCCAAAAGTCAGTTATTGAAAGCTCCTTGCCACCAGGTGCCCTTTTGTCCTCCCTGATCAGCCCCGTTGTCCCTACTGCAGATTCTATTGTTACTTTTTGAAAATCTTCGAAAGCCGATGGCTGAACTTTGTCCTTCTTGCAGGCGACCTGAATGTAACCGCTCCCGTCTCGAATTGTGGCAAATTTTATTCCTCCGATTGAACTCTTCGTAGCAATCCAACCCATGATCGTCACAGAGGTACCGCTTGGAAGCTCGAAGGCTTCCCGTATAGTGTGAGTCCTGGTCTTGGGCCTCTGCGATTGCTCGCTCATATTAGATCGTTATTCTTCATTGCTGGTTACTTTCTGTAGTGCTTTTGAATTCTTCGTTGCAGGCGCTACAATGTCTAGCTCGATTCCAAGTCCGGACCTCAAATTGTCCAAATGTGACAAGCGGCTAGTTACTTGCTAGTACGACCTGACCGAGCGGCGAGCTCTCTTGGAAAACTAGCGCCCCAAATTTGTAAATTACCGTTCCGGGCAAAAGCCACTGATTAGAAGGTGCCCCAGCCTTCAGGCTAAGATTTCTCAGAAACTCGATGCTGTTCCAGTGGTACTCTGGTGCCACTTGGGGCAGTAGCAGGCCTGAGCCGAAGCTCCACTTCATTATCAATCCATCCACGCCAACTTGGATTTTCTCCGGCAATTCTTTGGGATCTTCGAATTTGATTTCAACGGGTTTCGTTAGTATGCTGACTTCGACCAGAAGCGACTTTAGTTCTACGAGAACAACAGGTGGAAACCTAGGGTCTTCCGTCGCCGCGTATACCGCAGCGCTAGGAAGCGCTTGCTTCAGTTTATAGACAGGTTCGGCGAATCCGATGCAGCCTCTAAGCGAACCAGTTTCATCGTTGTTCTTCAAGGTCACGAAGCATCCCAGCTTTTGGTCAAATCGCGGGTCATCTCGCAGCGTCCTTGGAGTTGAGATTTTTCTCGACTCCAGAAAGGTTACAATTGACTCCCGAGCTGCACCGATAAGTAAATGACCGTCAGAATCACTGAACGGCTCGAAAGTCTCCCTTTCAGGCTGTGTTGTCAAACCTGCAAGACTTCCTGTCTTTGAAGCATCGAATCTACCTCTCGAAAGAGCATGGTTAATTTCTTCCAGTGACTCCCTCTCCAATAATCTTTTCCACAATCGACACACTTGTAGATGGTTCCCGCTCTGTCGGCCCTGCCCGAATCTTCCAGCAGGCCGTTGCACGCAGAGCATCTAGATGTTCTGGAAAAGTTCAAACTCGACTCTCCAATGTTCGAGAGAACCTCATACAAACGGCCCCGCTCAGAACTTGAGCGAATCAGAATTGAATCAATCTTTTTCGTTCTTGCCCTAAAATAAAGCTCAACGTCCGAAGTCAAAAGGTATCTCTTCGTTTCCTTCGCAATCCGTAGAAGATCGTTGTCCGAGGACTTGGAATCGTACATGGTGTCAAAACCAAGGATCCGTAGTTTTCTTGCGAGCGAGCCCAGCATTCCATCTGAAAGAAAAGTCACATCTTTTCGTTGCTTCGAGTTTTTCATTCCAAATCTTCCATGAGACCTTCACTTTTCCACGACAAGCTTGTATCCGCCAGCAGGAAGTACCCTGATAATTTCATCGATAGATAGCTTCTTGGTCGCTTCCTTGATATCTTCATCTTTCACTGCGCCAACGAGTTTCTGCTTCGCCTTTCTCGCAAAGTCGCTCGATTTTTCTTTCCCAGGCGAAAATCTCAATCGCGCGACGCAGTGTTTCTCAATGGATTTGTGAGGCCCGCACGTTACGATGACCTGGCCATCTTCTATCTCCATATCTTCCTTGGGAAGGCTTGAAGTGACGCCGACCGAAAGACCTACTCTCACGTGCCTCACAAAATTTTTCTTTCCCTCAATGAAAAAAGAGCCTCTCGGGAGGTATTCCCCCGAAGGCGCACTTTTCTTAACTTGATCTCCATAAACCCAAAAAGCGTCAGCTGATCCCAGCTCGTCCTTCCACGCTCTGCTGAAGCTGACGGCGGCCTCCGCAATTTCAAGGGCAAGTTCGTCGGACGGGGCTTGTCTTTCACCAGAGTTTCCCAGGATGAAAAAAGGAGACCCCTGCAAATCTGCGTGGAACACAACATCATTGGCGCGGGTGTATTTGTTAATCACAATGCTGTTTGAGGTGGCATCCCTACCTCCTACGACCAGCCGATCATCGGAGGAAACAAACCATCTGTATCTTTCAAACCACTGCCTTTCGCGTCTGTCCGCGACTATTGATCTAGTCGCCCTGTTTTCCTGAGACTCGCCCTGTTCTGTCAGAGCCTTCTTCTGTTCCTCAAGGTCTTGCATCACTTGTTCGAGCCGGCGATTGTTAGCTTCAAGTCGCTTTGCCTCGTCGAATAATCTTGAGGCAAGCGATGTGGGTACGTAGGATTTCAGGAATGCCCTCGGTTCGCTCGCAAACCTGAACTGGTTGGGATATTCTTTCGGAACTTCCAGAATCTCATACTCTCGTAGTTTATCGATTAAATCCTTTCCGATGGTCTCGGAACTCTCTCGTATCAGACTGCCGGCAAGCATCCTCAATTCATTTGACGTTTTTTGATTCCACTCAATCTGGGCTAGCTGTTTGGCGATCGCAGAAGCTAGTTCTTCGGCTTTGGCTCTGGTGAGCGCGGACACTTGCCTGCGTTTGCTCAGTACCAGCGCTTCAATCTGAACTTCATCCAGAACATCGCTGAGGCTGGGGTAACTTTGTATCTGGGCTAGTTTCTTGTTAGAGAGTTCGATCCACGAACGCGGAACAATCGGACAAACGTCAGGATCAAGGCCACTACTTTCTACAGGAATCAGGATGTAACCGGCGTCGCTCTTTTCCAATTCAACTCGAAGCTCTGAGCAGGCATCGGTAAGTTTTGAGATTAGCTCTTGGTTCAGCGATCTCAAAGGCATATTCGGGTCGATTCGAGCTCGGTCGAAGATTTCCTCGACAAATTTTCGAGAAGTTCCCACGCTTCTGCCGAACCACTTGATCGCAGAAATGCTCGGATTCTCGCTCAAATTTATCGACTCGCGAAAGATCGATTCCAAACTGTTCTTGTCAATTCCCTGCAATGGAATGCCTCTCGAAGGCGGAAGCACATATTTTTCACCTGCGACCAAATTTCTGTGGCGGAACGTCTTGGGGTTAGAAACATCAAGTATCGTATCGTCGCTCGCGTCGGTCAGAATTAGATTTCCATGTGAAAAGAATTCAGCGTAGAGATTTCTTTTCTCGTTTTTTTTACCTTCAAATGAGAACTTGGAGATTCTTTCGTTCCCCACTTGTTCCGCCGCGACAACTTTGCTCCGCTCGATCGAATCACGCAGTCTAGAAGCAAATTTAGAAGCCTGGGGAAGAGAGAGGTTTTTTGTCGTAATCCATGGGGCGAAAGAGGATACCGCCACAAGTTTCTCTGGCTTTGTCGAATGATCGAATCTCAAAAGAACCCCTCCCTCGATGGAATAAATTCCGCTCAAAAAATATCCAGAGATAGTCGTCGCGACTTTTTTTGTCAGAAGGTTGATCTCGATTGCAGAAATTTCCACTCCGACGCACTTCGATGAGAAACAGAAAATCTTACCGAAACCCTAAAAAGATGTCGAGAACAAAAAATTTAGAATTGACGATCTTTCGAACCAACTTTCCCGGTGATTGAATTTGTCTTCTCCTCCTCGCAAGTCTCCGCCGCCTATCCAGCCGGGTCTGCCGCCGATGGACCCGGCATTTCAGAGACAAAGGCTCTCACAGCTTGCGTGGATGAGGGTAGGATTTGGAGCGATCGGCGGTTTATTGAATGGATTACTCAATCTCGTAACGTTGAAACTGCCCGTTGTCAACCAAAACGCCTACTACGGCATTTACGTCGGTTTACTAATCTACATCGCATCTTACTATTTTGCGAAGAACAGCTGGGTGAAGGGAATAAACCCCAAGGACAAGAACAAGTTGATCACACAGGGAATAGGTTCGTACATAATGATGTTCTTATTCGCGTGGATCCTTTTCAGCACGTACCACGCTTGCACATTCCTCGCAAGTTGTCACATTTAGCGGATTCCTGATTTTTCAATTTCAAACATTATTGTTGGCTTTTTGAAGCCGGGCTGCATAAGCGTTGCAAATCTATTTCTGTCCTCTCTCGCAAAGTGTATCCTGAATAGTGAGTATTGTGACAGTATCTCGCCGGTGGTTTCCCCTTCCGTCTCGCCCCTCGAACGTGCAGAGTTTGTCAGGAGAATCGAGAGCCCGGCTCTGTTTGCGATTAGAGCAAGGTTGCGAGCGTAAAGCGAGAGTGCAGTTTGCCTAGCCGCAACGTCCTGGCTCCTGTTAAACTCACTGACAAAATTCGTAGTTACGTCGTCTACTACAAGCAATCGGCACTTCGAGAAAACGAGGTCGGACAGTAGGCGTTCATTTATGCGCTGCTGATCTTTCACACTTCT
>JASHPO010000044.1 GCA_030038075.1 Nitrososphaerales archaeon
CATCTTTCCCCTGATTTTCGGTTCGGTCATTTTCGCCGTAAGGAAACGATGGGTACCGCTGTTTGCATTCCTAGCGTACTTTTGGACCATCGTTGACGACAAACCGATTTTCTTTGACTCGGTTCTCACTTGGCCCGAGGTAACCCGGTTTCACCCGTTTTTGCCGCGGCTCTACATGAATATCGTGCTCCACGCACTCACTCTGATTTTCCTTTATTTCACGATACGAGAGCCTTTGAAGAAAGTAAGGCTAACTCATCTGGATATGCTCAAGGTAGCCGTCCCGACGTTTGTCGCATTCGTCCTTGCTTACGCCCAAAATATCCCTCTAACTGAAGTTCAAAATATTGTGTACACCTCATGGTATCCCTTCGATGCAGTCGAAAAATTGTGTTCCATGGCCGTGCTTTATTCTGCTGTTCAGGAGGCTATGAAACTTAGGATGAAGATTAGCCCCAATCCAGTAGAAACCATCTAGATATGCAAAAGACACCGGAAAAAGCCCAAAGATAGTTTTCCCCTTTGAACGTCATATCAATTTGGTCGGGCGCGCAATAAACGAGCTAGTTATACTCGGTCATCAAGAGAAGCGATTTTCTATTACAATGATGTAGTCTTGATTCGAAGTATGTCAAAGGAGAGGGAAATTAAATATCCGAGTGTTGATCAAATTATTCGAACTAACAAGCGAATACTTGAAACGATCAAAGTTTCTCCAACTGAGAAGCATAACGTTCTTTCAAGAAAGGATATACAAACAGCAATTTCAAAAACTGAAAACTATGATGATGATGTTTGGGGTAAAGCGGCAGTCTTGCTTCAGAGTTTAATTAGAGAACACGCATTTTCTTACGGAAACAGGAGAACAGCATTCGCAACGACAAAGGCGTTTCTTGAGGAGAATGGCGAGTCTGTCAATGTTGACAGACCAGATGAAAAAGTGCTTATCGGCATCAGGATACGCTTTTATACAATTGAGGAGATAAAGCAGTGGCTAAAAGGGAATGGCATCCGAGAATACCATCGACGACGACAGATATAGAGAAAGGATTGAGAAAATCATATCCGAGGATCGTGATTTTCTTACCAGAATCGGCCAGATTGGCCACAAGAAACTAAAGTCCTAAAGATATTTTTTCTAGAGCACGCAATTCCATGTTGCCGACGGGCTGCCGAATTGTACCGCGAGAGAAACCTATTCTATAAGACCAAAATAGTTCGGAGCAAGATTGGTCGAGAATTAGAAGCGTAATTCAAACAGTTAGTTCCAAAAATTGTTCGAGAGCGCTTTTATGATATCAGCGGAAGAGAATAAAGGAAGCTTAAGCATTCAGTTCGACTGTGATAATCTCTTCGTGTATGGATGGGGGGACAGCTCGTTGTGTTTTTGATCCTGGTGAGTTCGTCATCTCTTGGAACTCTTCGAAAGCTCGGCTCTAACGCTTCCTCACGCCACCAAGGGTTTTGAAGCGATAGACTGCTCATATTCGTTCCGATTTCGAAACGAATATATCAAAGATTCGTTTCCATTTGGAAACGAATAATACGCTTGAACACGATCCGGGTCGTTGAGACAGTCTATATGTCCTCTACGAGATTTTTGGAGAGTCAAAAAGCACCGTGGGATTCTCGTCATATTTCTTGTACTTCCACACGGCGTACGCCGAAAGCCACGTTATGACGAAAATCGCGACTATGGCAAAACTCATCGTCTCGAAATTGACATTCTCAAGCGCGTTCCGGAAACTGGAAGTCTCTTTGAGCTCCAATTCCAATACTTGGACGAGCTCGAGGCCGCCGATCACAAAAGCCGCAAGCACTAACATTATCGTGACCGTCAGATTGTAGAATATTTTCTCTAGAGGTGTGAAAAGCCCACGCATAAGCCATTCGCATAGTTATGCCGTCAGAGGTATCTGTCAGAACCATTCCGCATGTGAACAGTAACGGCAGCACCATTATCTGCCAGAGTGGAACAGATGAAGAGATGCTAACGCCCGCAGGTCCAAGAACCTAAGTGATAGGCCACACCTATCTCAGCTTTCCACCGGCAGCGATGGAGCGAATCCCTTATCCTCGTATCTCTTTATCCGATAGATCGCGATCGAAACGGCCCAGGACACGCAGAACAGGGCGATGATCAAAATTCCGCACCAGCCCCAGATCTCGATTCCATACGGACCATTCGAGTTGTTGAGCCAGTTCATCGTGGTCCAGAATCCAAACAGACCTCCGCTCAGGTTCGCCTCGGAGGCAAGAACCCCCAGAAGCTCAATGGTGCCTATCACGACGGCGACCAGAACAGAAATAACCGTCATAGTGAGGTTGTAGTAGACTTTCCGAATGGGCTTGAGAAAGGCCCAGCCGTAGGCGAATCGCATCCCAAAACCATCCGTCGTGTCAGTAAGCACCATGCCGCAGGTAAACATGAACGGAAGGACCATGACCATCCAAAGCGGGAAGCTCGTAGAAGCCGTTGCCGTTGTTACCGTGATCGCGATGAGCGCGACCTCCGATGCTGTGTCGAATCCCAGACCGAAAAGGACCCCGATAGGGTAAATCTGCCAAGGCTCGTTGACGAACTTGAAGAGAAACCCGAAGTAGCGGTTCATAAAACCGCGCTTGAGCAGGGCTTGGTCTAACCTCTTTTGGTCGAGCTGTCCCGAGCGAAGCTCCTTGAAGATTCTCCACACTTCGTAGAAAATCAGGAAATTGATGAGCGCGATGATGTACAGGAATGCCCCTGAGATGAAGGTACCAATGATCGCCCCGTCGGCCTCAAAGGAGGGGAGATTGCCAACGATGAACCGTGTGGCCACCACCAGCACCGCAAGCATAGCCACGACGATTGTAGAATGCCCCAGAGAGAACCACGTACCCACGGTGATCGGTCGCTTATCCTGTTGAAGCAACTTTCGGGTGGTATTGTCGATGGCGCAGATGTGGTCAGCGTCCACGCCGTGCCGCAATCCGAGCGTATAGGCGAGAATGCCCAGAGGCCAGAAGATGGCATACCGGAGCCCTACCCAGAACGTCGCGTAAATCCCGAAACCCGTTGCAACCACAACCCCTCCGTAGATCAAGACAACCTTAATCCACTCCTTTCGAGAAAGAACGACGGGGTTGCTGATACGCAAACCTTCTTCTTGTGTCATGTGATTCGCATGCACATCAGAATCGTCACCAATTAAGTATTACCATTTTTTATCTGGTAATACTTGCGTAATACATCTGGAAGTTTAGTAATACTTGTTTCGGGCGTTTCCCTAGACTCGATAACCCACACTCGTATCAATTCTTGCAGTCTCTTAT
>JASHPO010000045.1 GCA_030038075.1 Nitrososphaerales archaeon
GGCAGTAGAATAAATCTCACCCTCGGCAAAGAAGTCACCAAAAAGGGCTCAACCTTCACGATACGAAAATTCAGGTCAGAGCCGATGTCTCCGGTCGAAATCATGAGCTTGAAGACCGTGGATGCTCGAATGCTTGCTTATCTTTGGCTTCTCATAGAGTATGACAGCTCCATTCTTATCTCGGGCGGCACCGCCACTGGAAAGACCACAACCCTCAACGCGGTCAGCATGTTGATCAGGCCCGAGAACAAGATTGTTTCCGTGGAAGATACCCCAGAGATTAACCTCGCTCATCCAAACTGGATTCAGGCAGTTGTAAGGTTCGGCTTTGGAGAGTCGATTTTCCCAAGCGGCACCATCTCTGGAATACCCGGCAGCTCGGGCGTTGCCGCGGTCGGCAGGGGCGCCGGCGACATATCTCTCTACGATCTTCTGGTCGCCGCCCTAAGGCAAAGGCCTGATTACATCATTGTGGGAGAGGTGAGGGGGCAGGAAGCGTTTACATTCTTTCAAGCAATATCCGTGGGGCACGCGGCTATGGGAACGATACACGCCGCCACCATGCCCGAATTGATCGCGAGAGTCGAATCGCAGCCGATGAATGTGCCGCGAGTGCTGGTTCGAAACCTGGAGTTGGTAGTTTTCCTCGCGCTGGTAAGGAGAGGCAAGGAGAGGGTGAGGAGAGTCCGCGAGATCGTCGAGATACTAGCCGTTGACCCTTTTTCTAAGGAACTCGTCACAAATTCTGTCTTCAAGTGGGACCCGACGACCGACACGCACCAGTACGCGGGCCGCAGCTTCATCTTGGAAAAACTTTCGAAGAACTATGGAATTCCACTTTCTTACTTTGAGGAGGAAATCGAAAAGAGAGCAAAGCTGCTCGAAACGCTGAAGCAGCGACAGATAGTGGGCTACAAGGATTTCACCGATTACGTAAGGCAGTACTACTTCGAAATTGAGTCAGAGCCCATCACCATTGAAATGCGAGCCAAGGCGATCCAGCAAAAAACCGAAAAACAGGTGGCACTTCAGGGAACACTCTCCGCCGTCTCGCCAGCTGCGTCTAGTTCGGAAACAGTTCTGAAAAAGCGACAAGAAGAAGATCTGTAATCTGTGCAGGAGCGCACGCTCTGATGGGAAACAAGGACGAACAGGACGTAGGCTGGTTCACGCAACTCAGCTACAATGGTTTTCGCTGGATCGACAACAAGCCGCGGCCTTCTATCCTCAAACTGTTGTACAAGGCTGACATACAGATGCTTCCTGGAATGTTCCTCGGCTCAATCATCACACAAGCCATACTGGGGACCGTTGGAGTATTTGGAGTGACGTGGGTTATCTTTACTTTCTTCATCAAGACCACATTCGGCCCGCTCCTTGAGATCCTAGTACCCATGGCTGCGTTCTGTGGTTCCATGGGAGGTCTGCCGATGATCACGCTAAACAGAATAACGGCGAAGAGAGTCAAGATCGATGCTGTGATGCCGTTCGTGCTTGCATACATGGCGGCTCTGTCAAGTGCGGGCATGAATCCCATCGAGACGATAAAGCACGTAGCCCTGAAGGATTTCGGCCCAGTGTCAAGGGAGTTCCAGAAGATTACCTACAGGACTGAGGTACTCGGTGAAGACATAAACACCGCTATGAATTTTGTCGCGCAAAACACTCCGTCCGAAACTCTCCATGAAATTCTGATCGGCATTTCGAATATCATATCATCGGGAGGAAGTTTGAGATCTTACTGTGAGCAAGAGTCCCGCGAACTTTTTGAATTGAAGAAGGCAAAGCTCAAGGGGTTAATCGATAGTTTAGCAGCTTTCAGCGAGGGTTACATCGGCGGCATCATAGTCGGTATCGTAATGGGCGTCATTACGATCGTTGTTATGGGAGCCCTTGGGCTACATGTTCTTTCCTTCTCGACTGAAGCATTGCTTGAGATCTTCGTGTTCGTTCTTGTCCCGCTGCTGAATGTTGCCTTCCTCGGACTTCTGGAGATGCGCTTCTCCTCGGGTGACTTCTGAAGATGAAAAAGGAAAACGCCGACTCATGGTGGCAGAATAACGCCATAAAGCTGAGGTTGAGATACAAGTTCAGCCGTGAATATCTCATCCTCGGAGTTTCGATAGCTATCGCGATTATCATTACATTCCTAGCCTTTCATACCAGTTACGCGTCTCTTGCAAGTCCGGCCGTAAAGAATGCCCAGACTGCAGGTGGCCCCGCCTCCCAGAAGCAGAATTTCTACACGATATTAGTCGCCGCTCCTGTCATAGCATTTGGTCCATACGCGATGTACATCACAATGATGTTGAGGAGGGAGAGACGATACGAAAAGGACTTTTCGGACTTCCTGTTCGAACTCTCCGAGCTAGTAAGAGGAGGGATCGACCCGGTAAAAGCTCTCTTCACGCTCGCTGAGGGGGAAACGGGTTCTATCACAAAGTTTGTCAAGATTGCAGCGAAGCAGATGCAGGTGGGTTTAACCTTCGAACAGACTTTTCAAAACCTCGGAAACTCAATAAACAGCGACCTCGCAAGGAGGTACTCCGATCTTGTGGTGCAGGCGTCGTACAGCGGGGGCGCCGTGGCAAACCTAATACAAAAAGCTTCAACAGACATGGGGATTTTTCTCGCGCTGGATCAAGAAAAAAGATCCGGACTGAGCCAGTACACTGTTGTGCTATACACCGGGCAAGCGGTCCTAATAGCCCTCTGTGCTATAATGGTTGTAGAATTCATTCCAGAGCTCGCTGATCTTGGTCAGATAGGTGCGGCAGGTCTCGGTGGTCTCCTCGGAACAGCCGACATCGGCAGCGTCAACGTTGAAAGGCTCTTCTTCTTCCTCGTTGTCATAAACGGCTTTCTCGGTGGCCTGGTGATAGGAAAGATATCAGAAGGAAAGATCAAGCATGGACTAAAACACTCTCTCGTTCTGATGTTAATCGCGCTGGTGGCATGGAACGCTTTTGTCCTCCCTAGTTTAACGGGGCCGAGCAACGATCACATCACGGTTGTCTCTTATGACAGCACAGGGGTCGCCGGTTTTCCGCTGCAGGATCCCATTGTTGTCCAAGTGACCAACGCCAAGGGCAATCCAGTCGTGTCTGCGCCAGTGACCTTCACAGTTTCAGGAGGAGGGTCTGCTTCCCCTGCAACTGTCGCAACAGCTACGGACGGTCAGGCCTCGACAAAAATAACTCTGGGCCCTTACCCCGGACAGTATGTTGTTGTAATTACGGTTGGGAATAGCGAGACAAATGTGACTATTACCGGCCAGTGACAGAGAGTTGGTGGAGTAGCTAGCTCACAACTTCTCCCAATCATTCTCCCTTCTGCAAGCAAGGTCTTACAGTTCACTAGGCAATTTATAGTAGTCAATCCCTTCTTCAAGGTCAAGAAGAATGTTTGGTCTCCGTTTTTTTGTCCCAGCAGAAGTAAATTCCGCCGCCTTGAAATCGTCGTTCTCTGAGATACCAACCGAGAGTTGCGCGAAGGTTCGGCGCACTTCCCCTTGTCTTGAAACCTCGGCGTAAAAAGTAGGAATGCCGGTGTTTTGTTCTATTTTGACCCCAACGATGTTGAATCTCAATCGACCGCCAACCTTCGAAGAAAGCAACCAGAGTCCGCCAAGTAGTCTACCCACGGAAAGAGCGCAGTTGTCGAGAATAAATCGTTCACGTCTGTTATTTTTGACAGTGTTATCAGAACTTTTGCATTGCAAATACCACCAGCTGATTGGCTCTGGGTTAGCCTGCGCTAGCTGTTCTGAGGCTGTTGCTTGTAACTCGGAAAAACGAAAATGAGGCCAGCAACAACCATGACCACGACAAGGAGCAACATTCTTCCTTGCAGAGGTACTCCATATTCCGAATCAGTATCCCGGTGGCTTAAAATCGTATAAAGTTAATAGCTAACACGTAATACTGGCTTATCCCTATGCTTGACCAGATCCTCGAAGCCTGCTCTCAGGGCATTACGTTGATTGAGGAGGATATAAGCGCGGTAAATCTTATTCTGGCTAAGCAGATCGGTACGTACGCAGCTGGGACTGGCAAGAAGGTATGCTACCTCACACTGACAGAAGAAAGCGAAGGTGTCCAGCAGAGGGAAATGGGCGGTCTTCCGGCTGGTGCAGTTCGAGATGTGGGAGAATCGTATCTAGTCGATGATGGCAGTATTGCCCTAAAAGTATACAACCACCTCATGAATCTTGAGGACCTGAAGTTTGACTTGATAGTGTTCGAGTTCTTCTCGAGCCACCTCTTTGAACGGACCGAGAGAGAGACTGTGGAAGTGTTAAACGAGATAAAAAGACTTGCCTCTGCGGGACGGAGCTTTGTGTTAACGTCCGAGAATGGTATGCTCTCGGCGAAGACGAATGCGTATCTCAGGTCAATGTGCGATAATATTCTCATTATCAGAACGGAAATCTTACGTGACAAGATCGAAAGGATGCTCTACATTGCAAGAATGAGGGGCATGAAGCCGATGGACAACCTCGTAAAGTTCACTCTTCGTGAAGACGGGATAGAGATCGACACGAGGGAGTTCCTTAGCTAGACCACGCTATTCTTGGCTTGACGGGCTCATCCAGCCGAGCTGCGTACGGCAAATTCCTAGTACTATTCGTGCCAAAATAATTCATTCTTTGGGCAGGGTTATCGGATATCCGGCAAAACCGGTCGGCCTGGTGTTGTTATGAGAACTAGGCGTTACCAACTCTTACATGACTCGAATATTGATTCCTATTGAGAGGGGTTTCTGTCTTCGTTTTGGTTCTCCACTTCAACACAGGCAGTAGACGAAACTGTTCTGCTAATCAGAAAATTCCTCTTATGTTGAGTTTCCCGACTTGCATCGCCACTCGCCGCCCGACCAGATCGGGCTGGAGTGAGAATATCCAACGATGGTATTGGTTTGCGTTGGGTTGTAGACTATGCCACAGCCAAGCATGTAAAACGAGGGAGAAACTCGCGCTGTCACTTGGTAACTTCCGATCCCGTAATTGGCTCCAGAAAATGTGTAGTTAATAATTGGAGCAACCAAGAAGACTCCCAATAAAACAATCAGTATCAGCCCAGCCCCCACTGCTTTTCCGGCACCCAAATAACGTTCGTTTCAGATCTCGTTCTCAAAACCTAAAACATGCGCGGCGTATTTTATGGAGAAACTCTTCTGAAAGATTCTTCTGTTGATACTATTAGAATCCGCCGTCGTCTTTCAGCTGGCCTATGGACGAGAAGTTCTCGTAGATGATAACTTTCTTCACTCTTGAGAGCATTTCCGAGCTTCTCTAAAAGCCGACCTTTTTTCGGAGGCCCTAGGTTTGGAATAGATCCTCCAGAGTGAGCGCGCACAGATTATTATGCAAAGTGCTCCCCCAGCCGTCAATAGAAGGTCGTTGTTGGTAAACCACGACAGCACCGTGTCTTTTTGGATGTTGGTCACTCGAACCGCCCGCCAGTTTGGGCAGATAAAATAGGTTCCAACCTCAAATAACAGAAGAATCGCAAGTCCTAGCTGGACGGAATCGATGATGGCTGTTCCAGCTCTTTCGGTTCTGCTCAATCTCAACGAGAGGAATGATGCGAGCAGTAGCGAAAACCACAGTACGGACTGAATGAAGAATTGATCGCCGTCCGGAAGACCTGAAAGGCTTCGAAACAGCGTGTAGAAGTGGAAGTAATAATATCCCCAGAACGGAGAGGAGAGAAAGTCGAACAGGTAGCAGCTCTGGCTGCAGTTGACGGCGTAATTGCTAAGTATCGTGGATGCCGTAAGGAAGGCCGCCGCTACGAGTATCAAGAATTCTGCAAACTCACTCTTTCGCGTTGGTAACATTGCGGCGCTTTTCGCAAGACTCTTTTTCCCAAGAGTCGAAAATGGATAGAAGAACGCGGACAGAGAAAACATGACTGTGGCTTCTATCAGCGTGGGCAGTATCTGCAGCGGCTGGTCATATATCCGGAGGAGATCTGGGAGATCTTTCGGCCCAAGTACGCCGAAGTAAAACCCTGCCAAGATGGAAAGAACGATCCCTGCGCCGAGGAAACTGAACGATATCAGCTTGGAGTTTCTTATTTCAAGATTAGATCTCTCGCTTCTTTCCTGCTCGATCATAAGAAAATCACGCTGGCAGACAGCTATCGCTTGGGAAGAAAAAAAGCAATCCGGCAGGCTAGTATTTTTCTTATTCTGGAGAATTTATTTCCTTCTTTAGCAATTTTTACAGTTAAAAATCCGGAATCATGGAAGGCGTAGAACGCGGCAATTCTATTGGGTGCTATAGAAAGTTCTCTGTAGTCCTTCAAATATCACAAAAAACTTTTGGAAAATGTTGCCCGATGGTAGCAAGCCGACGATTACCGCTCCAGTCTCGCAACGCTCGAAGAGGCTTCGTCCGGCCGCTACCGCTTCTAATTTTTCTTCTTTTTGCGCTTAGCATGATTACCCCTGTGTACCAGGGAAGTAGTGCATCAACAGCCCATCTAGCGACATCGAATAATACACAGCCAGATAATACGATAGTCTCGTCCGTGCCTTCGCAGCCGAAAAGCGAAGGGGTTGCAAAGAATGATCATGGTATACCCAGCCCGGCAAGTTCGGCCGATCCCTCTGCCTCTGCTGTAACCTACCAAGGCGGCCCGATTCAACTTCAGCAGAACGTCTATCTCATTTTCTGGCTACCAAGCGGACAACACTACGAGCCCACTGGAAGTGACACCTTTTACGAACAACTCATCACGGACTATTTCGAGGATGTCGGAGGGAGCCAGTTTTACGAAATTTTGGGGCAGTATCCTGACACTCTGGACGGCGCTCCAACTACTACTGTTCACGTTGGCGGTGTGTTCGTCGACAGCAGTCCGTATCCAGAGTCTGGCAATCAATCAAGCCCCTTACTCGGGACCGACATCATCAGTGAAGTTGAAACATACCTTGCTACCGGAGCATTTCCAATTGGAATTGACGATGAATTTTACGTGTTCACGGCCTATGGAATAGACAGCTGTCAGACTTCTGCGGACACAATCTGCTCGTTTCCAACATCAGAGTCTGCTGGGTACTGCGCCTACCACTCGTACTTCGAATATGATGGCTACTCTGTTACTTTCGCAGACATGGGGGATAATCCTGGAACCAGCGGGTGCGAGATATCTTTATCGTCGATAGGTGCTAGCGCATATCTCTACGGGGACGGGTTGGCTGACTCTGAAGTCAGCCTAGCATCGCAGGAACAATTTGACACCGTGAGCGATCCGATTCTGAACTCGTGGTACGCTTCGAGCAGCTCGACGGGAGAAATTAGCGACCTGTGCGCCGGAAGCTATGGTCCACTTGGTGCATCTGGAGGCAATGTCGTTCTCAACGGGCAAATCTTTCTAGTTCAGGAAGAGTGGAGCAATTCGGCGGGCACCTGCACGGTTACTGGGCCCCAGGTTACACCAATTCAAGTTACGATGACTGCGGCTGCCGGGAGCGATAGTCTGTCCACAAGCAATTATTTCCAGATATCCTTTGCTATTGGAAAGCAACTATTCATTGCTGATTATACTGGTCAGCCAATGCAATTTAACGCAGATCCCGACACGACGCTTACCATCTCCGGAACTTCATCCGCTTCGGCACTGGAAAAATGGTGCTTGGAGCTTTCGTGTGGGGCCTACTCGGTAAATCTCGGAACGAGTACTCTAGTGATTTCTCTCACTTACTACGATCTTCTGGCCCAGACGGCTATCGAGTTTACATCGACCCCGGCGCCGCCCTCGTTCGACACGCTTTCCTATTCTACGGCCGCGGAGACTGCTGGTACAGCCGCGTCTCCTTTGGCGTCGACACTCACATTGAGCAATACATCTCAGAATATATGGGTTCTAAGAGGATCAACAATCAACGTTACTCAGCAGACACAGACGTCGCCGACATCTTCGCAGGAAAGATGGTACACCGCGGCGGAGTCGATCACGGTGACTCAGGTGGACCAACTCGCGCCCGTACAATCCTTTCAGCAGTATCTGGTAACATATGACGACACGGTTGTTGGAAGCAGTGGAGGACAGGCCCCTGCTGTTGTTTATTATTTCTTGGGCGTGCCCGAAACGACTACTGGGGGGTCAAGCGCATGGACTGATGCGGGAACCACTTACTCCTATTCGACGACGATAGGTACGTCCACCTCGACGGAGAGATTGGATATTAGTCCGGGGACAGGCTCTGGAACAGCGACGACGTCTGCTACTATAGACATCACCTATTACCAACAATTTTACGTGAGTGTAGGATACTCAGTAGGAGGATCAGTTGGAAATACTTCACCAGTCACCTTTTCTGCCCAGTTATTCGGCGCACCGATCTCGTTTAAGGTGGGCACACAATCGCTCACGAGCTCTTGGCTTGATGCGGGGTCGACGTATCTCTTGCCGAGTGTGCTTACGGGTTCTAACTCTACGGTACGCTGGGCCGCTAGGCTTAGTGGGACTAGCGGTACGATTTCGTCGGCAACGCTACAGATTTCCCCAACGTATTATTACCAGTATTCCATCAGTTTCTCGTACAGTGTAAATACTGCATCGGGAGGTCTCGCGCCACCGTCGCAACCCACGCTGCTCTATTCTTTCCTGAATACAGAAACCTCGGTTGGGCTCTCGACAACTCCCACAGCTGTGTGGCTGGATGCGGGGTCGAGTTATTCGCTTGGCAGCGTCGTGAGTGCTAGTGGTACTGAAAGGTGGGCCGCCGTCAACGAGACATCCAACATTGCAACTGCGCCCGGCTCGACGACTCTGGTGCTTTATGATCAATACGAAGTTGTTTTTCTAGCGGTGATCACCGGCGGAGGTTCGCCGGTCCTCCCTCTCCTTAACACCACTACTTTTGGGCAGGGTGTCTCGGTCAATCTTGCGAACTCGACAGAACAAGTTGTCTGGATTGATGTAGGGTCTCCGTACTCGATAACAAATCCTCTGAGATCGACTAGCACCTCCGAGAGATGGATTGCTGCTTCCACCAACGCCACAGGCATTATCAGCTCTCCTCAGTCTGTTTCCATTCAATACTATCACCAGTATCTTGAGATATTGAGTTACTCGCTCGTAAACGGAGGAAGTCCTAGTGGGGGCCCGACAGTTTCCTATACGTCAATGGGAGCTGCAGCTTCGACTACAGCCTCCATCACAGGCATTCAAGAGTGGGTTGATGCGGGAACGCAGTACTCGTTCGAATCAATGCTCCCCGGCTCTTCTTCCAGTGAGACCTGGAATGCGAATAATGCAACCGCTAGTGGAGTATTCACTTCGGCAGGCAATGCGAGCGTGGCTTACAATCACCAGTACTATGTGACTGCAATCACGAATACACCATTAGCGCAACTGCCCGCTTCAATAAGTGGTTGGTACGATCCCGGTGCGAGCTTGATACTTACAGCGCCGAGCGCTTCCGGATGGAAGTTTGAGGAGTGGGCTGGGACCTATTTTGGTAACTCAAGCACGCTGCTTTTGACGGTAGTCTCTCCCATTACGGAAACTGCAGTCTACTACGTTGGGCTGACACTTACAGCGAAGGGGTACGGGTCTATTTCCTATTCATTCGAAAATGTCACGGGCTCTGTGGGGGAAGGGCACACAGAAACGATCTACGTGCCGCCTAACCAAAACCTGAAGTTGCAGGGTAGTGGGTTCCCGATAATTTTCAAGTTCTCAGGGTGGACGGGAAATGCGAGTTCCCTTATTCCGCCTGCAAATTCTAACACGACGATTCTTGATACGGTGAATCCGTTCGTCCTCACGATTAGAGCGCCGACCTCGGTAATAGCCGAGTATTCGGTGAATTTCATTAGCGTTGGAATCGTCGCCGCGATAATTGTTGTGGGAGGCGTGGCAGCTATGCTAGTCCTTCGGAAACCTCCTCCACCATCTGAATTCGAGGAGACTCGATCTGTTGAGAATCAGCCGATCGCGAGAGTCAACTAGTATCAGGAAATTCATTTCGCTAGCAATTCTCATGGGTGCGGGGATTTCCTTTTCCGCCGCGCTATTCGAAGCGATCCGGTTCTACGCATCGCCGAGTGCCAACGCTCTGAGTTTTCAGAACGAAGTAACGTGGCTAAGTTATGCGTACTGGAGAGCGAACCTACTGCCTACTTCGCTCAGTTTTTCAGTTGTCGCATTCGTAATGCTCTTGCTCTCCATTGCAGTTTATCCTTTAGCTCAAAGATATAGAAGAGTATTCACCGTCTCTATCGTTGCCTTTTTGCAAGAGCAACTCTTGGTATGGGGATCTTGGCTTGATCGACTGGGTTCAGGTTTCTTTCCCTGGCTATGGCACTACGATCCTTTTCCGATTCTATACTTGGTGACGGGAGAAAGCGTCGCAATTAGTGTCTTGTTTTTGGCTTGCACAGCACTAATAACAGTCCAGATAAGTTTCAGGTCATTTCCCAAAACGATTCAAGTAATTTCATTGTCCCTTGTTCCTCTGCCAATTTACGTATACGTCTTTGATCGAGGAGAATTTTACATACATTTCCAAAGCGCCGTATCTAGCCTTAGTTTCATTACTAACCAAGATTTGTTGGCAGGTTGCATTGCAGTATTCTGTCTGAGTAGTTTATATCAAACACTGCCCTGGCTTTGGCATTCAGTTCTGACAAAAAACGGAAAAGCGCATCCTGCCTAATCTTTACTTCTGGATTAAATCTCGCCAGAGGAAAATCTGAGCTCTAGCATCGCAATGAAAATTATGTTGATCAAGGGAACTAACACAAAAACAAATATGTTGAGTAGGTCGGCAGTTGAGAGACCCAATACGTGCAATCCGAGGGCTCCAAGAACGATGATTCCAATTATGCCCATAATGAGCATGACGACAATTCCGCCGATGTAGCCTTCGCTAAACGAGGCGAGGCTGTCTATGAAACCCTTCAGCCTTACCTTCTTCAGGTCGAATAACTCTCGAGATTCCTGCTCGCAATAGGTGCGCAGGTTTCCGCCCGAGACTACTATGTTGGATACTCCGATCAATATGTCGTGAAGAAGTAGCGAGGGAGTACTCTGGGCGATGTGGTTTGTTGCGCTAATAAGATCCTCCCCTAAAACATCTGTCCGGTAAGCGATTTTCTGAAATTCACGCGACACTGGGCCAAAGTCTTTCAGACCCACGTGTCTCACGGTCTCTATGGGGCTCATACCCGAACTCGAGAGCGTCGCCATGTACGCGAGCACGAAGGGAAGAACAGCTTCTATCTTCACTTTCTTGCCGGTAATCTTGTTCACCGTGATGAGAGGCAAAGCACCCAGCGAGGCGCCCATTGCTGCAAGCGGTATCGTGATTTCGAATATTAAGGAAAGACTGGACTTGAAGAGATAGCCGAACAAAATGAGTGAGCCAAGAGTTGCGCCGACCGTCACAAGTATGGCTGTCGTAATTATCGAACCAAGGTACATGCCTGGGAGCATCTGTATGTCTGCCTTGTATAGCAAGTTGAGCACCCCCGGCCGAGCCTTGTTGTCAAGCCACTTGAATGGCATGTACGAGAATTTCTTGTACCAGCTGAACTTTTGCGCTGTTTGGTCAGATTGAGCTGGCATTTAATAATTCACATGAAATCAGGATTATCGGTTGTTGTTAGACCGGGTACCGTGGGAGAATTCGCAGGTGGCTCTGGTATCTCTATCTCTCCCCCTCTTTCTAGACGTTTCTTTGCCGAGACATCAGATAAAGCGCCAAGAGCTTCGCGCTCTAGGTAGTACTGTCTAACGGCTTCGGTCACATCCTTGTAATTCATTACACCTCTCTTCCTTAAGTCTTCCAAAATAGCTGTTCGCTTTTCGATCTCTTTCTCCAGTTGAGCCTTTGGAATTCCGTAGCTTTTCGAGATTTTCTCTACAATGAAACTCCTACCGAGGTACTCTTGAGTGTCCGTTACTGGGTTCCACCGAAAAATCGGGTTTGTTACCAGTTCTTTTGTGCCGGGATCGACTCCAAGAATCTCTACGACCTCCCTAACCCTTCGAACTTTCTCTTCTCCCTTACGTACCGCCGCAAGGAAGATAACTAGATCCAGGTTTGCAACAAGAACCCTCGGCACGTTCATGGGCATTGATTCGACCCTCGCGATCAGTTCAGTCACCGAGGCCGCGTGAATCGTTCCCATCGCGGCGTGACCGACCGAAATTGCCTGAAACAACGTGTACGCCTCCTGACCTCTGACTTCGCCGACTATGATGTAATCCGGTCTTTGTCTCAGAGCAGCTACAAGAAGATCGTAAAGAGTAATGTCGCCGCTACTTGAGCCGCTGCGGCCGATGCCAGATATGCCAGACACGCCAGAGACGCCCGAAACACTGCCACCACCACCGCCCGCCTCCCCGAAACCAACGCGGGTAACCGCTTGAATCCAGTTGGGATGCGCTAGATTGATCTCCGGAGTGTCTTCAACGGATACTATTTTGTTTTCTGGCCTGATGAGCATGCTTATCGCGTTCAAGGTTGTAGTCTTGCCAGTCGCAGTGCCACCTGAAATCAAAATTGAATTCTCGTACTCTACGAGGAGCCAGAGGAGCCCCATCATTTGCGAACTCACGGTACCGAGCGCTATGATCTCTGTCGGCGAGATTGGCTCCGACCTAAATTTCCTGATGGTAAAAGTTGAACCCTTCTTGGTGACTTCTTTTCCGAGCGTCATGTTCACTCTGCTGCCGTCCGGAAGCGCCGCGTCTCTGATGGGTTGGAGAATCGAGATGTGCCTGCCGGAAAGCTGAGCTAGTCTCTGGATAAAGTTGTTGAGCTCTATCTCTTCAAACATGACGTTTGTTCGTATCGACTCGTAAAAACGGTGATACACGTAGACGGGGACGTTAGGTCCGTTGCAGCTGATATCTTCTATGAATCTGTCACCGATAATCAGGTCAGCTTTTCCGTATCCGACATAGTCCCTGACGATGTAGTAGAGAAGTCTTTGATACTCACTTGTGGTGAGCTTGATTCCGTATATTGAGAGTATTTCCCGGTAGGTGTCCTCCAAGAACCTCAGTTTGTCTTCGACATCGATTAGAACCGTCCCAACGTTCACGAGCATGTCGTATGCGGTAACGACCTTTTGCAGGATGTTTTTCTCTCTAGCTGTTAGCTGGGGCTCTATCGCTTCGTATACTATTTCGCCTTCCTTTTCGGAGAGGTTTACAAACTGGAAGGGCTCCTTCACCGGATACGTGATACTTTTGTACTTCTCAAACTCTTCAAAGCTCGGGTTGAGCACCAGCTTGCCGGTCAACGCAAGCGGCGGGATAATATCTTGCGACGGCTGTTTTTTCTTTCTTTGAGACTGAGTATTGCTCCTCCCAAATCCAAAGCGACTGCGTAGAGAGGGTTTCTTCGCAGCTGGTTGAGAAGGTACTGGATTACTTTGCGGCTGTTGTTCTTCCACCATTGTCTCACCAGTTTGATCTATACGGGGGGAGAGTGTTTCCGAGGAAACTTGATGTAAGCGCGAAGAGCAGCCTGCACCAAACGTCGCCGAACGCGAACCCTTCGCTTCTCAATGTAATAAGGTGTATCTCTCAAAGCGTTAGCTTTCAGGATGAGAATATTAAGCAGTCATAGGTATTTTCATTAGGACTATGTAGGCTATCTGCTGGCGAAACCGAATCTATTCTTGCCAGAATGTTGTTGAAGTAGAGTCTGGAGAATTGCAAGAATGAACGTTCGAAAAGGAACCTATGCACTTCTCGGGCCCGTGCACTGGACAATTATGCGTCCCATAGTTGATCTTGGGGGCGGACAAGGTTCGCGGCCTTATGACCTTCTTCTCGATCTCTCTTTTCTTTTCCTGCTTTTTTTTCTGGGCTCCAGAGGGAACAAACATCCGCTTGAACTCGAAGGCTTTGGGTGCGTATCTCCACGCCATAGCCTTGTTCACCCCGAGCATGATCCCTATGATCACTAGAAATCCTACGGGTATTCCGATCGGAAAGATGGGGTTGTAGTTGTCGTAGAAGTTTGTTTGCACAAGATATAAGATCAGACCTGCCTCTACACCCAGCACGGCTATGAGTAGTATATTCGAATAGAAAGCAGCGAGGACTCTTGCCTCGAACTTTACGTTCTTCTTCTTGTCAAGCGCTACCTTCGTGATTCGCTCGCCCCTACCTAGTCAGATATACGTGGAATAAGACTATTGCTAATGAAGTCTTCGAATTTAGAATATTGATAGTCAACGTCAACTGAGCGGCAGATAAACAGGTGGGAGATTCCCTGACTCGACTTCGAGCGTTCCAGACGGCGGTGGCGCCGGGCAAGTAACACTAATTGATACCTCACCATTAGATCCAGTAGAGGCGAACGAAGTGGAAGGAATGACGCCGCTAGTGGCGCCTAGGAATACGACCGGCACGTCCACCGCCGGTTGACCGAATATGTTCTTCATTGTAACGGTCACCGTAGCACTACCAGACGTTCCACAAGAACCCGGAGTAGACTGAACGGCTGAAAGACTCCCAGGAGGCGCAATATTCGTATCATTGTTAAAAACCGTAGACTGAGACGTCGTCATGAACCCGTACTGATCAACGGTCGTAAGAGTCACCCTGAAAGGTCCTGTGATGGTAATGGTGTTAGTTGTTCCCGAGGCTACTACCACTGTTGATGTTGGCGTTGGTGTCACCATGTATGTATCTCCGGACGTATCCGGAGCAGGAATAAATCCTGCAGTTGTCAGAGTATTCGATGTATAACCAGTTATCTGTTCGGGTTCATTGGCTGCAGGACCACTTGTGTATGTCAGATACTCTCCAACTTGAGCTGATGTGAAGTGTGCACTAGAGTCAACCAAAGTCGTGCTCGTTGAACCCACCAGTTGAGGAGAAGTAAAGAAAGATTCGGGTCTGTACTGGAAGGATTGACCGTAAGCAAATGAAGTATCCAATGATCCAACGCTCGACCAAGTCCAGCCTGGTTGCACTGTAGATTCTGGAACGTCAATCTGCCAAATATACTGCTGAATGAATGATCCATTGCTGCCGGCAGAATCAGAACCGCTGAACATGGGGACATCTCGAGAAGTTATCAGGTAGTTTTCGGAGTCTACGCTCTCCTGTATCACTGCTGAGGGTGGGCCGTAAGACGTGGTAAAGAAATTCAAGGCCGAGCTCTCCAGTACTATTTGCATGGGCGAGGTTCTGGGAATATTCAGGTAAGTGAGATTCAGCTCTATATTCACGCTCTGTTTCGCCGGAACTGTGATGGGTATCGTCGTGAAACTGTAATTTTGTGATTGACCGTTCGAGCCTAGTAGTGTCCAGTTGTTATCCAGATAATTCCCGTTCACTTCGATTGCCTTGATACCAGAGGACTGGATGTTAAGATTCCTTACCGTAATCATTGCGTTGCTCCAAGTTGCCGTCCTGAATGCCCAACCACCGGGAGTGCTAGGGGGGTCGAAGGTAATATTCCATAGAGGCATGACATTACCGGCGATTTCTGTGTTAATGGTAGCAGTTGTACTGGAATTGATACTATTGTAGAACGCCGGAACGAACGGGAGGGCAAGATTAGCATTGCTTGCATTCAAGTTTGCAGAGTGATACAACATTCCCGACGCCTCATTTATGAGATCCACCATAGTATCGTTAATCATTTGGACGTAGTACTTCGTATTGTTTGAAAGATTGTAAATCTCGTACTGAATCAGCGAATTGTTCAGCGAAAACTGCAGGTTGGAAATCTGAAGTTTCTCGTCTGCAACACTCGAGAGAAAACTCGACCGATCCTCATCCTGCGTCTGCACGGCGCTTAGAAAGAAAGCGAAGGTACCTACGGCTATAACAACTATGAGTATTAGAAGCATCGCGCCGACGACCTCAGAGATGGCCCTCTTCCTGCGAGTTAGGTGGCGGGAGTTCATCTTTGAGATAAAGCCGTTCCAGATTCCATTTATCAGTTCAATGCTAAGAATATAGGCCGATATATATCTGAGTTAATTATTAGCCTGAAACCTGCACAACGCATTCCATTGCAGTGTCATTATTCTTACTTCAGTCGCTTAGTGCGTACGACGTAGCATTGACAACAAGGGTGAGCTCACTAGCGTCGCAAGTTATAACGATGGCATACAACCCTGGTACATCCCCGGGCGTAACTTGAGTAGATACCTGCCCAATTTCGTTCGTAGTGGATGACGAGGGGTTCAAGGACCCGCCGCCCCCTATTACGAAACTCACCGTAGCACCGGTGACCTCTTTTCCTTGAAGGGTGGTAATGTTCACTACTAGCGGTTCCTGCATTGGAAGACCCGCAGGGCCACTCGATTGGTAGGAGGCCACCGTTATTTTGACTTGTTGACTTCCAGAAGATGCCGGAATGACATAGAAATTCCAAGCGAGCATTGCGATCAATATCAGAACGAGAGAGTGTTTCAATCCAAACTTTATCTCACCTTCCGAAATCTTGCCGATGACCAATCCACCAAGGGCGCCGTTAAGAAAGACTAGGAAAAAAAGACTCCTTTCAATGTCTACATTGGCGATGTCAGATTTTCCGAGAAAGTCTCCTAGTCCTGCTCCTCCACTAGCAGATATTTCTGATATCTGAGGGATGAATTGTACAACCAGAATGGCTGCCAGTACAATGAGTATGACTTGACCTGTATACAGAACAACTGTGTATTGGCTCAACCCCGCTCTCTTTTCCCTTTCTAGGTTCACAAAAGTGCCCATGTCGATCGAAGCCCTCTGGATCAGGTTTGCTACGGAACCGCCACTGTACGATGCTTGAACCACTAGATCGACGTATCTCTTCGCGAGATCGCTACCGATCAAATTGCCCATGTTTTGAAGGGCCTGCTCAAATGTGAAACCTATCTGCATCTGCTTTGCCGCAGTTTTTACAAACTTTGTTATAGATCCCGTGCTTCCTTCGGCGAGAGTAAGAAAAGCCTTCGCGGGATCGATGCCGCCCCTGACGAGCTCGGACAGCTCGAAGAGAAAATCCGAAAAATCCTGCTCATAACTTCTTCTCCGCCTTTCTTCCCGGGTGGCATCAAATGAATATGGGGCGAACGCGATTATTGGGGCTGCGACCACGGTAATGTAGAGATTCTGCTTTTCTGAAACTGTAGAAGATGGGGTTTTCGTGCTGTTCCCAGTAATCCCTGTCAAATTTCCAGATATAGCCTGATACTGCGCTTCTTTCAACTCGTTTGCCGTAGACTGCGAACTAGCGACTCCAGGTTGAGTTATTGATGCGAATCCGGAATGAAACGCGTAGAGCACAAAGATAGCGGCCAAGGCGACGGGAATCGCGAGAGTGAAATACTCCCTTCGAAACTTGTAGCGCATCCTGAGCCTTATGACAAACCTCTGTCGTCTGGTGAGTTTCAATTTAATCTCTACACGAAATAATGCTGGTTAAAGCAATTTATCTTCATGTACATTCATTTTCAATTTTTTTGGGTTTTCTATTTAGAATATCTATAATGACTACTCAGGTTCGAAGATCGGTCATTGATGTAGCGTTTGCTAGGCAAAGAAAATAGTCCTAATTATAGTTCCAACATGAAGCTTAACCATACCTAAGCCACTTTTCGACACCAACGATATGAACTGGAGCAGAAAACGAGTGATCGTTACGGGCGGAGCTGGTTTCATCGGCGGCGCGATGGTTGATGCGCTGTTGGGAAGAGGAGCTTCCGCGACAGTAGTTGATAAACCTCTGTTTCCGAGCAATGTTAGCTGGGAGCGCAAGTTCCAAAGATGGTACTTCGCAGCGTAATCCTAGGTTATTCCACCTCTGGATTTTCATTCATGCATCATACTGTCATAACGCTTCAACTAGGATTTACATGGTTTACGAACCTTGATGCGGTTGTACTCGGCGTGGTTTGTCTTGCGATTGGTTCATTCGCAGATGGAAACTATGTTAGGTCGCAGAAGCTCTACGCACTCATCTTTCAGAGATACTCTGATAAGATACTATGAAAACACGGGATGAGCTACTATTCCGACCGGTTCGATTGCAGCCACTGGAGATTCGGCAGGGGTGAATCGAAAGCCTATACAGAGGTATGCTTCGCTTGGACTGTTTGGAGCGGCGGGACTCTCCTTCAGTATAGGACTCTACTACTTCATTGAGCATCTAGTAACCCAGAATCCAACAGATGAATTATTCTCAAGTTCTGCAAAGATGTATTCCGAATATTTTCTGTTCTATCAATCCCTCAATATGATGTATTTGTTCGTTAAAGTCGGACTTGTCCTGAGTGCCATAGCACTGATTTTCCTTCCGGTGAGGGGAAGGTCTTTGGCTCATATTGTAAACATTACAGCAAGAAAGATAGTCATCTTCTCCGCTACTGTTCTCCAAGTCTATTTTCTCTGGACATCTGACGCTCTGATTAAGGTCGGTGTTCCATTCAAGCCATTCGAACTGGGCTCTCTTGTGATCGTTGACATACTTTGCGGAATTCTGGCCATCTCATTGCTGACATTTTCATACATCTCTACACATTCTGTCATCGCGACTATTGGAAACTTTTCTCTTGTCTTGATTCCTCTTGGACTAGAGGTGTATCTCTTCAATCGAGCCGACTTTGGTCTCTACGTCATTAGTTCTCAGGGCTACTACAATATCCTCACATGGTTCACTAATGCAGACCTTCTCGTTCTGAGTTCTGTTATGTTCGCTTCATGCCTCATCTTGAGGGTCTTAAAATATGACTGATCAAGTCGCTAGTGGGTCACCTGTGAAAAATGACAATGTTAGAAGCAGGAAGATTCGGCGGTACGTCTCGCTTGGATTTCTCGCACTAGGAGGAATTCTTCTCTCCACATGCGCATATTACTCTATTCTTTTCTTGCTCAGTCCTATCTCCGTATACTCAAGTGTAAATTACACTCTAGTACACATGCATGATTACTTTAGTCTGAATACGTATCTTGTTCTTAGTCTCTTTTGTATTGTCGTTCCGATCGTTGA
>JASHPO010000046.1 GCA_030038075.1 Nitrososphaerales archaeon
AGCTTCATCAATCAAATCCTGCGTTCTCATGTCTTCCACGAAATGATCAATTCTGTATCCGTTCTTTTTGAGAAAATCAAGCATCGCTAACCTCGACTCCTTTACTGGAAATTTGAACTCGATCAGCGTTCCGTCAAGATCGAACAAGACAACTTTGAATCGAGCAAAATTTTTCGGCAAGACCGTGGACGCTTAAATCATTTTAAGCTTCGAATTATAAACTCCTTTCTCTATGAGCCAGCTACATGAGGATGAACAAGAAGAACTGACTATTATCGGGAGAGGTACCTGGCTCGACAGGGTAGCAAGCGAAGTCTTAGAACGCGAAAAAAAACTCGGAAGGTCTCTTACAAACATTAGGGTCGAATCCGGTCTCGGCGCTTCGGGCTTTCCACACATCGGAAGTCTGGGCGACGCGGCGAGGGCGTACGGCGTAAAGCTTGCTCTGGAAGAGGCTGGATACAAGTCTGAGCTGGTCGCCTATTCCGATGACATGGACGCTCTCCGCAAGGTCCCCGCGGGTCTTCCCGATTGGCTAGAGAACGAAATAGGTAAACCAGTATCAGAAATTAAAGATCCCTTTTCCTGTCACGCTTCGTACGGCGAACACATGAGCGCCCTCCTTCTGGAAGGTTTGGACGCAATTGGAATGAAGTACACATTCCAAAGCGGTTACAAGGCGTACAAGTCAGGTATGCTCGTGAAGCAGATAGAGCTCATTTTGAGCAATGCCGAAAAGATCGGCCAGATGATCGAGGAACTTACAGGTCAGAAAAAGTATCTCGAATCGCTTCCGTATTTCCCACAGTGCGAGAATTGCGGGAGGCTGAATGTGGCGAGGCCTTACAAATTCGATTCAAAGGAATTAAAGGTGTATTATAGGTGCAGCGGCGATGAGATCGGGAGGAAATGGGTCGAGGGCTGCGGACACAACGGTGTGTCCGACATTAGAAAGGGCGAAGGGAAATTGTCCTGGAAGGTGGAGTTTGCGGCGAGGTGGTCCGCGCTGGACATTAGATTTGAGGCTCACGGAAAAGAGCTGACCGATTCGGTAAAAATTAACGACTGGATTTCTGACAATATTTTGGCATTCCCGCATCCGAGTCACGTGGTCTACGAACTTTTCCAGGACAAGGGAGGAAAAAAGATCTCAAAGTCAGTGGGAAACCTGATCACGCCGCAGAGCTGGTTTAGCTTTGCCACTCCGCAGTCGCTGATGATGGTTTACTTCAAGAGGATCGTAGGCGCGCGCAACATCTCGGAGGAAGACATCCCGGTGTACATGGATGAATATGACCAGCTCGAAGACGTTTATTTCGGCAAAGTGAAGGAGGATAACAAGATGAAGGAAGCGAAGCTGAAGGGAGTTTACTATTACTCAAATCTGGCAAAGCCTCCGCTGGCTCCCAGCCAGCATGTTCCTTACAGGTTGCTCGTCGAACTGGCATCTGTCGCGCCGGATCAAAACCCTGAGGAGTATGTATCAAAACGCCTGCTCGACTACCGGGCTGTTAAGCAGACTGACGACGGAATCAGAAATAGAGTGAAACTCGCCTTGAACTGGGCGAAGGAATTTTCTCTTCCTGAAACGCGAATCGAAATCAGCGAGAAGGAAAAAGCACTGATAGCGGCAGTTTCATCGAAAATCGGAGTGATGAAAGACCCTCAAGAGATTCAAGCCCTAATTTTTGATACTGCGCGATCAAACGGAGTGGAGCCCAACGAGCTCTTCGGTGCTCTTTACAAACTTCTCCTCGGCGTAGAGCGAGGGCCTAGGCTTGGACCTTACGTTCTGGATGTCGGACCAGCCAGGGTTGCCGAAAGACTTAGACAAGCCGTCTCGAACTGAATTTGAAACGTGGGCCCGTAGCCTAGCATGGATTAGGGCGTTAACAATCGGGCGTACGCCTCCGAAGCTAAAGACCGTGGGTTCAAATCCCACCGGGCCCGCCTACAACTCTGACTAGGTCTTGCGAACTCGTTTCACTTGTTAAGAAGGAATTAGCTGTTCACTTTGAACTGAGCTACAAGCATTAATCACGAACTGCCGGGAACCAATCTCTTCAATGCAACTGTCAGAGAAAGGAAAAGAGGGTTTCAAGGCGCATCCGGTATCCACAGAATGGTACCATTCTTCGGCGATATAGTTGCTATTCCTTCGCTGCGCGCCTGATCTTTTCACCGAGACTCAACCTCTTCAAGCCGGATACCTGATCGAATGCTTCATCATCTCCAATGATGATTCCATCAACAGATAAGGCCGAGGCAGCAAGCAAGCTGTCAAAGAAGCTCAGCTTGTTATTGGATTGGATATGGGATGAAAGAACGAGATGGTCAATATTGATAGTCTTTCCTTCTTTGACACCAAGCGAAGTAAGAAATTGACTCAATGCTAGGAGGCTTTCTCTTATCTCCGATTCACTTCTACCTCTCCCCTTTAGGACCAGTTCAAATTCCAGCAGGCTGGTGTCTGTAACAACGAGATCTTTTTCCCTTTGAAGTATCTCCAAAGCGTTAGAGTGTTTTGGGTCCTTCGGATGAAGAGCAAAGAGAACTTGAGTATCAAGGACTGGCATGTTGCATTGCCCAGAGCTCTGCCTTTTTCTCGTCTCGATGTTCACTGTACGGCTTTCCGATAACCCTTTCCAGAACCTTTAGGGGCTCGTCCGGCAGTGGCTCTATGACAAGTTTTCCCTCTTCCGCTCTAACAATCACCTGTTGTCCTTCCTTGAGGTTTACCTTTTTCCTAACGGACTTTGGAACAACTATAGCAAACCGTCTTCCTACTATTGTTCGACTGGATGACATATTTCCGATTCTCTGAAGAATTTGTTGATATCCGACATAAATATCTTTATCGGAATGTTCTGTCTGGTGCAGATATCTACACTATCAAATAGTATGCGTATCCACGCGATCCAATTGGGACGGATGCAGATGGCTGGAAAGAATAATCCCATCTCGAGCCTTACTAGGAATGGCCGTAAACGATCATCTCAATGGTAAAGAGTTTGTCGCCTGCGCAGAAAAAACCCAATTAGACCAAGAGTTATAATTGCAATAGCGGCAACGCCAAGAGCGTCGAGAATAATCCGATTTCGAGCACCACGAGTATCAGAAGTCAATGATCATCTGGAATCATTAAGAACCAAAGAGGGTTATAGGAATCCAGATAGCATTTGCTGGAATGAAAAGTTAGAAGAATGTCAGCTGACTCTTTACCCGAAAAAATCTTTGCAGAGTAAGCTTCCCATCTTTCTCTTTGTCCCAACAGGAAATATCCTCACTCTGAGTCGTAGTCGAAACTGTAATTGTGCCGTTTGTGACAGCGGTCACGGAGATCAAGGTTGAACCGGGGTGCAGTCTTCGGATAGATTTAGGTCACACGGTAGTCGAGTCACCAAGAGGTGCCTCTCGATTAGTCGTTGTCGTGCTACCATAAACTGTGACGCAGACTGGCAAGAGTAGGGTAGACCGATATAGTTTGCTTGGTTATTGTCATTATTGAATAAGACCGACCTGAAGCAGAAACTACTGCCGTAGTTTCTGGCATTGTTCGAGTCGAAGGAGAGACTCCCACTACCATTTGAGGTTGAGGGAGATGCCGATCGAGTTTCTGTAAGCGTAGACGTCTTTCCAGAAAGACATATCGTATCCAATAGAGGCCCCGAGCCTGCTACTTTACAGATTCTTTATTTCAAAAGTTATAGTAGAAACAACAAAAAGTCTGCGGGGTGTTGATATGATCAATTGGCCCGAGTATTTCAGCAACAACTGTGTTAAGAGATGGATGGGAGTATATCGCTCGACCAGATGTCGATTGATTCAACTAGATTTGGGCCGACTGGAACTCCTATGAGGACCTGTCTGTAGTTGTGTTTTTCTGCGAATTTGAATAATGACGATATTCTTTCGACACATTGTTTTGAAGTTCCAGTTATTATCACTTTGCTTATCGTATCATCCGGAATAAGTTCTGAAGCTATCTCAGGACTCTCTCCTCTTTTGTAAGCATCTCTAACTGGCCCGAGCTCACTCGGGTTTATCCCGTTTCGGAGCAAGATATCATCGCGCATTCCGGCGACAAAATGTGAAGTATATCGCTTGGCGTACGAACGTGCCTTTCCTCCGTCCTTCGAAATCGACGAGTTGATTATCATGAATTTCTGTATTGGTTCTTGGAGAGAAGAGTGCGCCCGACCTCTCTCCACTCCATCAAGGATATACTCCATTATCGATTCGGTTTGCATATTTGTTCCAATCAGTACTCCGTCGCACAACTCGCCGGCCATTTGCATGGCTTTTGTCCCGGGATGCGCGCCATAAATTAGGTGTATCGGTCCCTTTATCGGAAACCGGAGATGATAGCTGTCAGCGTTCAAGTGGAAGTATGAAGCCAGAATCGGAATTTCATCTCTCCGTACTTCTCCGCCAGAGAAAAGGATTCTAAGGCATGATACGAACTCTCTGACAAAATTCAGAGGGTTCGATCGCTCGATTTTAGTTCCAAGTAGGGGTCTGGCACCTGCTCCAACTCCCAAGTAGATATCACGACCATCCATGATCTCCGAGACAGAAGCAAATGCAGCAGCTGCATCTAATGGATTCCGTAAGTAAGGTGCCGTAATCGCCGTACCCAACTTCAGTTTCGTTTGAACCGCAAACGATGAAAGAGCCACGATGAGACTCCGGTATTCGAGGTTATCATTAGGCCAAGCGGTTGTGAGATTGAAATCTCCGAGAACTTTGGAGGCATGTTCAGTTATAGCAAGAAAATCCTTGAGAGAATACTCATTCATGACATGCATCGGATAGTGGATGCCCAACTCTCCTTTGAACAAAGTGTTTCTCAACTAGCCGGTACTTTACTTATTCCTTACGAACTCTGCAATCAGAACCGATAAAGTAACTAATCCCACAGGGCCGGCTTTGGCTTGTTTCCATCCAGAGCTTTTAGCGCGCTTCGTTGTCCCAATAGTTCCGCTTGTAGCAGCATTAACCCATCGTTGTCCCTTCAGGAATGGACTCCTCAAATTTATCGTCCAGTTTCAAGTGTCCGAAAAGCTAATCAAGGTCGATCGGGTCTCTCCCGAGACCTCAATTTCCCATTGTTGTCACGGGTCAGGAAACCGTTCCGGTCTATGCGGTACTCCTCGACATCTTCAGGAGTCTACTTTTAGACCTCGATATCGACCCATCCGGACGTTGTTAGCAGAGTCTTTTCGTCAGTGTCATTTCATGATAAAAACATTTTATGATATAATGTATATATATGATAACTAACCAATGGAGAGTGGTCCTTGAATCGGTCCGCGAGAATGACGGAAAATAAAATTCCGGTCGACCCTTCAACCGAAGAGACATCGCTGACAGAACAAATCGCAACTTTGGTGCGAACAATTTGGAGGCTGGGCAAACTAGGACCGGATCAGAGAGTGAACAAAGTTAATCGGCTTACGATGGAGCAATACGAGATGCTTCTTTTTCTCTACGATTCGGGGCCGCAGAGCGTGAAATACATCGCAGCTCATGTGGGTACAACTTCGAGTCCCGTGACTATTTCTATGAAGCGTTTGGAGCGCGCAAATTTGGTAAAACGAGTGCGTGATACTTCAGATGAAAGAGTTGTGACGGTGCACCTAACCGAGCAGGGCAAAAAAGTATTCGAAGCTCGGCGCCTAGAGAGGATCAAAGTACTGATGTCTCTTTTCAATTCATTGGACCTTGAAGAAAAATATCAATTGAAGGCGTTGCTGGAGAAAGTTCTCGCAAATTCCCAAGCTGTTACAGCTGCAGCAAGCGAAAGGAAAACAATAGCAGACAATTGAAGATTTGAGAAAAGCAGGGCAGGTGTCCATAATATTTTGAACAATGGACTCAGATTCGTTCGATATCTCTTTCACTACAGGATAGGCGTGACGCTTATCATCGCTGGCATTGGAATTGCAGCGTATTTCCGACTACTTGTTCCGGCGTACATCAACGTCATAACCGTCGCTGCCACCTCACACGGCGGAATACATACGATTACGATCTATTCTCTTGCAATAATCGGTGTGACAGCGATATCTGCAGCGGGACAATATATGTACTCTTACCTGACGCAGTATACGGGCAACAAAGTGATTTATGACATTCGGCACGATCTATTCTCCTCAATACAGGAAAAGTCGTTCGCGTATTACGACAAAAATCAGGTAGGCGATTTAATCGCAAGGGCGACCGGCGATGTTGAGGCGGTCAGAAGATTTGTAACCCAGTCAATGGGACAACTCCTCTTTACGATTGCCTTACTCGGTGGAGTCGCTATAGAGCTCGTAGAATTGAATCCCAAACTATTGCTTCCCGGACTCGGACTCATGCCCCTCGTCGTTCTGACAGGTTACCTGTTTGACAGACAACAAAGCCCGAACTGGAAGCAAGTCAGAGACCAGTATGGTATCATGAACATCGAGCTCGAAGAAAAGCTCGTGGGTCTAAGAGTTGTTCGCGCCTTCACGAGAGAGGATTACGAGGTCAAGAAATTCGACGATATAAACAAGAAATATTACTACACTAATATCGCCGTTGCAAGGACTCGCGCCCTCTTTATCCCACTGATGCCTCTCCTAGTTGGACTGAACATTGCCACACTCATCTACTTTGGAGGAGTAGAAGTTATGAACGGATCAGTCTCTTTAGGAGACCTAGTTGAGGCAGTTTCGATTCTTGTAATCATAACGCCGAACGCCAGATTCCTGGGCTTGACGCTAAGCCAAGCCTTAAACGCGGCTTGGGGATTGGAGCGCATCTTCAATACTATAGACGCTTCGGCAGATATCAAGGATAAACCCGGTGCTATCGACTTGAAGAATGCCGTAGGCGAGATTGGATTCGAAAATGTTAGTTTTGCCTATGATAACGCGAGACCGCTTTTGAAAAACTTGAACCTCATAATTCATGCTGGAGAGACAATAGCAATCGTGGGTAGAACTGGTTCGGGAAAAACCACCGTTGCCAACTTGATTCCTAGGTTTTACGATGTTTCTTCCGGGAGAATAACGATCGATGGAATTGACATTCGTGACATAAAGATACAGTCGCTTAGAAAGCTGATTGGAATGGTTTCGCAGGATACATTTCTGTTTTCGCGTTCAATAAAGGAAAACATCGCCTTCGGAGTCAGGGGCGCCACAATGGATGATATTGTAAAGTGCGCGAAAATCGCTCACGCGGATGATTTCATCATGTCATTTCCGAAAGGTTACGATACTATAGTCGGCGAGCGGGGCAGCACGCTCTCGGGGGGACAAAAGCAAAGAATCGCCATAGCGCGCGCCCTCCTAGTAAATCCGAGAATTCTAATCTTCGACGAATCCACTTCCAGCGTTGATGTCCAGACGGAGCATGAAATACAGGAAGCTATGAAGAGCTTACTTGCTAACAGGACAACGCTCCTGATAACGCAGAGACTCTCGACGGTGAGACTAGCCGATCGAATTGCGGTCTTTGATGGTGGCGAATTAGTCGAGATTGGAACTAATGACGAACTCTTGAGAAAGAACGGCATTTACGCACAGATATTCAATATGCCGTTTATCCAAACTAAACAATCTGTAAGGAGCGAGAACTAGATGGGCTGGAACAGAGGGTATGGAGGCGGAGAGCATCATCGTTCGGGAACTGGAGCCGTAATTGAGGAAGATGGACCAAAGAGCGAGTCCGACTGGACGCTCATCAAGAGACTGGCGCAGTATTTCAAACAGCAGAGGAAAGAGGTCGTATACATGGCTATCTCTGTTTTTGTATTTACCTTAGCAGGGGTGGTCGGCCCAGTCATCACGGGAGATGCAATAGACTGGTACATCTATCCTAACGATAAGCTGGGAAACGATGTCCTAGCCCTTGGATACATGGTCTTGGCTTTCACGGCTATCACTGTGATAATGTACGTTGCAGAATATATGCAGACCTATCACATGGCAATCGCAGGACAGCATGTAATCTACAAGCTGAGGAAGGACGCCGTGGAAAAGCTGCAGAAGCTGTCGCTGAATTACTTTAACGATAGACCACTTGGGGCTCTAATTTCACACATCACCAACGACGTGGACGCCTTCAACAATTTCCTCACTTTCCAGTCGACGCAGTTGATTTCAGGATTCACTTCCATAATCGGCATTGCGATAATCATGTGCTTCATCAACCTAAAACTCGCGCTACTCGCACTAACCATTGTACCGATGCTCTTCCTACTTGTTGGATTGCTACACGGACGAATGAAAGAAGCTTGGATGAGCACGAGAAGAAGTGTAGGGGCTCTCACCGCCAAGGTAGCCGAGAGCGTTTCGGGAATGAAGATAACGCAGTCATTTGCAGCCGAGGCCGAAGACAGGGCCGAGTTCTCAGAAAGTAACCTTAGGAACCTCAACACAAACGTGACGGCGGCAAAGTGGTCTTCCTTCGTCGGTCCAATGGCTCAACTGATTCAATCCTTCGGAATTTTCGCCGTATTCTATTTTGGCTCGCTCCTGATAATTCACGGGCAGCTGGAAATTGGAATTCTAGCAGCCTTTTACATTTGGCTAAACAACCTATTCAGACCAGTACAGCAACTCACGCAATTTTATCCCCAGTACCAATCTGCGATGGTGGGACTGGACAGAGTGCTGCAGATAATCGACGCTCCAATTGACCTGACCGAATCAAAGGGTGCGGTAGCTCTTCAAGATGTAACTGGGGTTATTGACTATGAGCACGTTTCCTTCCGGTACAAGAAAGGAGATTCGAATGCCCTAACTGACATCACCGTCCATATGGATGCAAAAGAGGTTGTTGCTATTGTCGGGCAGACCGGCGCCGGCAAGTCCACGTTCATAAATCTCCTACTCAGATTTTATGATCCTGACCAAGGACGGATTTTGATTGACGGACATGACATCAAGACGCTTACGTTTAACAGCTTGAGAAAACAGACGGCAATAGTGCTGCAAGAGCCGTTTCTCTTCTCAGCCTCTGTGATGGAAAACATACGATATGGAAACCTCACCGCGACAGACGATGATGTCATCAGAGCCGCGAAGGATGTTGGACTGCATGACTTCATAATGAGCTTACCGTCTGGTTACAATACTCCGATACGAGAGTCCGCCAACAACATTTCCGGAGGACAAAAGCAGTTACTCTCCATCGCCAGAGCACTCGTGGCAAATCCCAAGATTCTAATCCTTGATGAGGCGACGTCGAAGGTTGATCCATTCACGGAGCTGTTGATCCAGAAGGCTCTGGACAAGGTCATCTCTGGCAGAACCACTATTATAATTGCACATCGTCTGTCGACTATTAGGATGGCCACAAAAATATTGGTTTTTGAGCACGGTCGAATTGTCGAAGAGGGGTCACAAGAAGAGTTACTCAACAGTAACGGAATTTTTGCGCGGATGTATAGAACACAATTCCAAGAACCTATAGCCCCGGCAGTCGCTTGAGTGAATGTTTCGTCAATTATATGGAGCTGTAAAGGGCTGGAATTGCGCGTGTTAGGCACCAACACAAACTTAGCCTGATCTATTCGAGTTCGAATCGAGCCCCGCGCAAATTATGAGCTAGACAAACTCAAGCCCGTCAGCTCCGCAAAGATCTCTTATCCGTCGCTAGTATGCTTGATCGCGCCTTCGGAACCGAGGACGTGCTCGAGAACCGGTTCATCGCCGAAGGGTCATTTGTACTCACTCCGGCTTCAAGAAGAAATTTCTTTGCGACCGAATTTCTTCTACCACTCGATTTGGACTATCTCTCCGATTCTTTTATCGGTGGTTATAACCGTGGAGTCCGTCTCATTGGCCAACGAAGCTATCAAAGAATCGAAATAATCGATACCAATTTTCTGAAGGTCCAATGCTCTCCTAATCGACGAGACTGAGTTTGGCAGGACCTTTGCGTTTGGGATCTCGCTTTCCATAGCACCCCAAGATATATTTCTCTCCGAATCGCTGTAACCGCTGATTTTCATGAGCAAATCCGCCTCAATCAGTGAAGTGACCGGCACGAAGGTGTTCCTTTCTTCGTTAATGCTTTGGACACGCTCTATTGATCGCGCGTGCAACCGGTCCTTTGGGTTGAGAAACCCGATTATTGCTACTGTATCGACGAGTTTCATTTCTTTTTTGCCCGCATAGATCTAAGAAGATAACTTGTAGCTGAATGATCTTCTTCCTTCAATCCGGCGAGTTTCTTTGTGCCAATTTCCTGAGCCTGGGCGATAAGGACTTTAGGGTCTGAAAGCTCCACTCTGCCGACCCCGCTTGCCCTTGCGATCAGTTTAACGTTCACGCCTATTCGTGCCTTTTCCCTGACTTCCTTTGGAAGCACGAGTCGGCCTTTTTCGTCGACCGATACCGTTTCACTCATGGAATACGAACCATAATCCCAATATTTAAGGAAAGTGGGTTTATTGCGTGAAAAGACCACCTTGAATTTGAAGGGGAATTAATTCAAGCAGCGGGAAGAAATGAAATAAATCTATGCTGGTACTCCCTGAATCAAGATACCGTTTAGAGTGAAAGTTATCCCGCCGCGACCGTCGTACTTTGGATCTAGGCCCGTCAAATTCCGACCGATGTCCTCCTCTAGGAGAAACCTGCAAGTGGAAAGGGTTTCCTCGGACGGAGACACATGTTCCATCCACTCTTCAAAGTCAGCGGACCTCTGGTATAGTTCAATTTTCGTTGGTTTGATCTGGCAAATCTTAAAGAGAGAAAAGATACCGTCTATGGAGAACATTTGCGAATGAGACGGATCACGAAATCTTTCCAGAGTGTTGAGGTAGAACGAGCCCAGTTCGTTTGATGGACTGGTCACATCTTCGATTACTATCCTTCCGTTAGTCTTCTGTGTAATCCGTCTCATCTCCTTTAGCACTCGAAGCGGGTCGTGGAAATGGTGCAGCGCGAACCTCATCAGCGATACGTCTGCGTAATCAGGTTCGAGGCCGGTCTCGTAGCAGTCGGCTATCCTAAAGTCAACGTTCACGACGTGCTCGGTTGCCGTTCTTTCCCTCGAGAGCTCGATCATCTTGGGAGTAATATCGATCCCGACAACTCGGCGGGCGCCTTTTGCTAGTGTAGCGGAAACGACTCCTCCTCCACACGCAAATTCAACAACGACGTCGTTTCGATCAACCCCGGCAAACTGCACCAACCTTTCAATGAGCTGTTCGTCTGTGAACCACTTTCGATTGTACATCAACTCGGCGTTTTTTGTAAATTGTTTCACGGCGGTTTCTGCGGTGGACGAATGAATCGGATCACTCATGAAGTTTGAGTTTTTCCGAACGCAGTTATTAGCAAATCGCTCAGAGACTATCCCATACGCGGTTTCCTACGAATCTCTGTGGGCGTGAGAAGGCACGCAACATTCGTCCTCGAATTGGATCGTGACGTGCTGCACTCCCGACTCGTTCAGTTTGCTTTCAAGATCCCTACGGACTAACATAGGATTGTTTTTCCCTGAAGAATTCAGGCAGGCGTGCATGCTCGCTACTGTGATGTGAGAGCAGATTCTCCACGCGTGAAAGTCGTGGACGTCAGAAATGCCGCTCACACGAAGCAGGTTCTGCTCAAGTTGCGGCATGTTCTTTATTGGCGACCTCTCCAATATTATCGCACTTCCCTGCATCGTTATCTTGATCGCGCTGCGCAGGACGATCAGTCCAATAAAGACTGCGACTATCGGATCGATAATAGTCAATCCTGTAAAGTAGACGGCTGTCGCGCCTACAATGACTGCAAGTGAAGCCATCGCATCACCGATGATATGCTTTTGTGTACTCGTGATGTTCTGGTCTTCGGTTTCTCTACCCAATTGTGCCTGCGAACCGCTTAAGACTCTAGATGAAATGAGGTTGAGGCCCACGGCAATCGCAGCAAACGCGATCGTCCCGCCGGCGTTGATCGTCTCGGGATGCAAGAATCGGGCATAGGCAGTGTACATTATTAAGGCGACGATTCCGATCAGCGACAGCCCGTTAAAGATGCTGGCAATCACTTCCATTCTGTGATAGCCGTACGTGGAACTGCCCGACGGCGGTCTAGCAGAGATAGAAAGTGCTACCAAGCTGAATGTAACGGCCAGTATGTCCGTACTGACATGGAGCGCATCGGCTATCAGAGCCGAGCTTCGGAAAATTAGGCCTCCAGCTAGCTCAATGAGTAAAATCGCTAGCGAAAGGAAGAGTGCAAGAAATAGCGCCGTCTTGGTCTTCGTCCAAGATTACCTCTGTCCTTTTGCGAATACTTTGCTTAAACGCGTATAGGATGGCCTCTTCGAAACACGATGCTGAATTATATGGTTTCTGACCTGTGGCTGTTCAGGCCAATAAGAGGCCGTTGGCAAAAAGGACTGCTTTGGGAGCATTCTTGTTTCTCGCAAGCCCAGTAAAAGATAAATTGTACATAAGAATCTTCTGCACATTTTTCCCTAAAACTTAGTAACAGAATTCCGGTCTTGACCCTGATGAAATATTTCACGGAATCTATAGACGCCGACCTACATCGAGCTATCGACATGCTTCAAGCACTTGTCTTCCGATTGGAGGCGCTAAAGAACCGGTCGGAGCTGCTGGAGTCGGAACTTGACAATGAGCTGGAGGGATTGACGCGATACGCAGTTGACTGCGCCAACCTTTTGCACGACGCTCGCAAGGATGTCTATAATCTATCTCAGGTCTGAGTCAATCACATTTTCAGAAGCTTGTGAATTGCCGTCGAAAGTTCGGCTATTGTCATGGGCTTTCTAAGAAAGCAATCCGTGCTCAGCTTAGGGAATTCAAGTGAAAATGGTTCCTCGAATCTTCCACTAAAAGCCGTTAGGAAACACACTATCAGTCGTCCATCGATTTCGATTAACTTATGGGCCAACTGAAAGCCGTCCAATTCGGGCATATCAATGTCGAGAAGTGCGAGGTCAAACTTGTCAGGTTCGAAAGAAGAGAGTGCGTCTCGTGATCTTACGAAAGCCTCAACTCTGAATCCTTGCCTTTCGAGTCCCAATTTTATTGCGTTGACGATGTCAGCGTCATCATCGACAAAGAGAATTCTTGGAGTTCTTTCCATAATTCATTCAAAATGTAAATGGCCGGCCCTGCACTAATGACAAGTGGAATCGTATTCTAGATGACTGCTTTTGAATCAACTTGGCCCAATTTTTCGTACCAATTAGAATCTCCCTGACGACGGTAGTCTGAGATTTTTTGATTAGAGAAACGCAGTCGATTTTTCAACTGGAAATTTCGACAATTAAAATCTAAATGATATAGATCCACGTTACATAATGATCTAGAAGAAAGATCCATTAGAATTACATGGCTGTATCCACTCATTACAGCACTAGAAGAACGTTGGAAAACTTCCCAGTTTTTCGCGAGAGCAATCCAACTTCAGATGATTGGATTTGAGGAAAATACTTGTAGTCGACGACGAGCCGGATGTCGTTGACGCGATAAAGCGAGGATTAGAGGCCAGGGGATTTGTAGTCGACGCCTACACGGATCCTTTGCTTGCACTAAAAAATTACAAGTCGAGTGAGTACGAGATGGCGCTGCTCGACGTAAAGATGCCAACCATGAACGGGTTTCAACTCTACAAGGAATTACTGAAGCGAAACGGCGACTTGAAGGTCAGGTTTTTTAGCGCCTTCGAAGAGTACCAGACCGAATTCAAAAAGGCATTTCCCGAACTCGACAAGAGCCGTTTCATTAGGAAACCGATGACGCTAAACAAGCTAAATGAGATTTTGCTTAGCGAGCTGCGGGTTTCCTAAAGGATCGGGCTCGCCATTTTGCTCAGTTGAACTCTCGCTTCTCAAAAAGGATCAGACCGAGAACCATCGTAACGATAAAGTAGGAGAGGAATATTATGATGCCCTCAGGTACGGTTGCCACATATTGAGTGTAAGTGGCTCCGCCCGCTTTCTCTACGGCGTTCGAAGAAGTAACGATAACCGTGTGCGCTGGGTATGGAACGGTCAGTATGTTTGTTATTATTTCCGCGCCGTAGGTAATCAAAAACCAAGGTTCAATGTGGGCGATGGCGTACATGAAATCCTCGATGACAGTGAACCCGAATATCAAGAGTACGGCACTGACAAGAATCGATACCGAACTACTCTTGAATAGAGAACTGATGAAGAATGTAAACCCCAGGACCGCAACAAGGTATATTATTGAAAATAACATCGCCTCGCCGAACTGGGCTGAAATTGCTCTTTCCCCAAAATAATAGACAGTGTTCCCAAAATCGATAGTGGAAAAAATCCCGAATATAATGCAGGAGGCTATGAAAGCGGCAAGCCACTTTCCGATGTATATCGAAGATCGCTTGACCGGGTTCGTCACGAGAAAGTATCCCGTCTTGTTCTGAAACTCGCCCGATATCGCGTCACCGCCGAAAAAGAATCCGCCGAAAATCATGATGTATGTCGCAGAAAAGCCCCAAGTAGATGAGTAAAATGACAGGACTGTCTTTCCGAATGAGGAAGCTCCATAGTATGCGACCGCCGCGGTCATTAACCCTGCGCTAATCAACGCAATTGCGAGCATGATTAGGAATCTCCGCGATTTGAAATAGTTCAAAAGTTCGAGCTGGCAGGTCGTAAAAGTCTGGTCGATGCTCGACGGTAGCCTGTTTTCCTTCACGAAAACTTTCGGATTACTTGCACTCAACCCTCGATCACTTTGTATCCTTGATAAGGTTCAGGTAAGTATCTTCGAGCGCAGAGGAAGATTGCTTGAAATTTTCTACGCCAAGCTTCTTTGATTCCAGATACGAGAGCAACTTTTCCCGACGATCATTTCCCGGTTCGATAACCACCTTCACGTTGTTCTGATCAATCCGCTGAACGGCGATTACACCGGAAGCGCTCTGAATATCTTTGATTCCAGCGTCATCGATCGGTCTTGAGAATCCCACTTCGAGCGTGATGTTACCGTTTTTCGAGAACTTGGTAGTAATATTCTGGAGCGTATCGTAGACCAAGAGCTTACCGTGATCTATCATGGCGACCTCGTCGCATATCTCAGAGACCTCTGAAAGAAGGTGCGAACTCATGAAGATCAACCTATTTTTCTGCTTTAGGGACTTTATCATCTCTCTGACCTCTGCCATTCCTCTTGGATCTAGCCCGCTGGTGGGTTCGTCGAGCAAGATGATCTCGGGTCTTGCAAGTAATGCTGAAGCGATGCTAATCCTCTGTTTCATTCCCTTGGAGAATTTTCCGACCTTCTTGTCTATCCATTCCTCCATTTTCACTTCAGCGATGGCCTCCCCGATCGCCTTGGACCTCTCTTCTGAGGGTATGCCTCTGAGCTTTGCTATCATGTAGAGCGCTTCCCGGGGAGTAAGCGAGGAGTAAATTTCCGGGCTCTCGATCAGAGCGCCGCAGTGGATAAGCGCGTTTCGCTTGTCCTGGTCTACTGACACGCCGTTTATTAGAGCGCGGCCTTGCGAAGGGCGAATCAAATTCGTGAATATTTTGAGAGTCGTCGTCTTCCCTGCTCCGTTGGGGCCGAGGAATCCTACACACTTTGATCCTTCAATGTTCAAGTTAAGGTCTGAGAGGGCTGAGAAGCTCCCATATTTTTTGGAAAGGTTCACCGCTTCAATGGATGGCATGATTAATTCACCAAACGAGAATCAAAAGCTCAACGTTGCAAAATACAAAGCTCCAACTGCAACTGCCGCGATGAATACGATAACGGCTGCTATCGTGAAAATAGAAGAGAATCCAGCTACTTTGCTGCTTGGCTTTTTTTGATCCAATTTCGGCACTTTCCTTGACTTGACCGTGATTGCGGCCTTTGTGATGCCAAGCGCAAGCACCCAGACGCCGAAAGGAACGCCGATCATAGCTCCGGCTAGTGCTGCTGCAGTGACAGCGCTTGTGCCTTGGACGACCAGAAATCCAGATAGGAGTACGGAAGGTTTTCTCACAGCGATAAAGAATGCCGCGGTGGCTAGGACGAGCGCAAGGATTCCCGAAATCAAGAGCCTGATGCCAAGATCGCGGCTCACACCTAGATCGTTCATCAGCTGAAGAATTAGTGCGATCGCACCAAGGCCAATCGAAGCCGTGAGTAGAGTAGAATTTTTTGACATGAACTCAAAATCTGGATCAAGTGATAAAAGACTCGCGTGCTTTCGATACGTATTGTCAATACGTTTTTCTTAAAATCATCTTTTGAAAATAGCATTAACAAGAAAGTGGAGGACGACAAAAAAAATAATTACAGAAATTAATTGGGCTCAGAGCTTGACGTCCTCGATTATCTCTTTTATCCAATCGACCAGTCGATTGTAAGCATCGATTCCCTTCGGGGCGAGCGCGATCCTCCCGCTCCCCTTGTCCTCTTCATCGAAGACTTCCGCGACGAGTCCATGAGTCAAAAGCCAGTCGAGGTATTCTGTGAAACGGGGATAATTGACCCCCAGTGACATCTGAATGTTAGTCCTCTTCATCGGCGATCCATTGCGATGCATGATATCCAGAAACCGGGCTACTACGTACAGATCAGGCTTGTCCAAGCTTCTGAATCACAAACTCTCGAGGAAATCCTTCTTTCGCTTCTCGAATGCGCGCCTTTGCTCCTCAAATTTAGCAACTTCTCGCTTGTACGACTTGTTCATCTGATACCTGAGGAGAAGCCACACCGCCACACCAACTATGATTGCCGCCGGCAGAAATTGCGATGCGACTAGGCTCGCGATAAACGCCAGTATTCCGTAAAATACAGAGTCCTCAGTTCGTTTTCTCGTCATCTCCGGCAGGATCGTTAAAATCCTATCAGCCAAGGAGAGCGCGTTTTCGGTCGTGCTCTCCGCCTCTCTATTTTTCTTGATCTGACTGATCAGCTCGGAGAGTTCCTCAAGATGGGGATTTTTTCTTTTACTCAAAATGACGTAGGTAATGAATGAACCGCCCAACCACGAAGAAACCGCTGAAGTGATGAAGAGCCTGAAATCTGTAGAAGTATGGAGAGGAAAAATGCGTATCGAACTTGCAAGAAAGTAAGCAGAAAGAATCGCAAGAATTACAGCGCAAACCAAAAAACCGATTATGATTGATCGCGCAATTCTGGAGCGCAGTTCGCGCTTTCTGAGACTCCCTTCCGATTTCTCTGCCGTGCGCATTATCGATGCGACGCCGCTATCGATTTCGGCGGAGTCACGCCCAGCGACCATTCCAAAGATTTTTCTGGCCTAGTGCTAAAAGACTAACGTATTCTCGATACCTTTTTCATCGGCGCGATCTGCGTGCACATCAACCCAAGTGCCTAGCAGAAACTCGAAATAAGTATCGAACAACTGCGACCACGGAGCACCGAAAAATAAAGAGCAGAAATTGTTGTGCGGGAAATTTTCAAGTCAGACCTCAAGTCGAATTCACGGCCACCGAGAGATAGCTTCCGAAACCAATTAACCAAATTAATAACGGATAAACGATCATGGCTTCCCATCCTCCCAGACCGAGGCCTAGTTGCGTTAGGCTCTGGACGTATCCGGGCGTCTTTCCGACGCAGTCCCCACACGGACCAACGATTTTCTGGCCCAAGAAAGTCACCAAGGTCGCTGCGACGGTGAGCGTTCCGAGCGCGAGAGAAAGGTACCTGAAGTCCGAACGGATCAACCTATAGCTAAGAATAGATGCAGCCGCCCCGAACGGAAAGGCAACGAGCGCGCCAACTGAATGTATTACGAGGTTGACATTCTCGGGTGATAATCCGGCAAGTAGAAAACCGATCCCGGGAAGAACATTTACGATCATCAGTCCTCTCTTTCCGGTATTTCGGAACAGATAGTAAGCTCCCACTATCCAAGGGATTGCAACACCGAAAATCGCCGTTTCCTCAATTACGGTCGTACGAGTTCCTATCGCGGCCATGTCGCTAAACGAGTTGTTCAGGACGCTGAAGTTTGGATAGAGCGACTCAGAGACTGTATTCAGAAGAAGGAAGAAAAGACCTCCAAAGGAAAAAAGTGTTCCCGCCCATCTGTTGTCGTTCAGGTTTTTGTTTATCGAGTCAACTTGTTTCGTAGCCATACCTATCACCGCGTGAAAGGCCATATTGCCCTAAATCTCTGATGTTACGTCGAGGGTAACAATTGTATTGAAAACGTTACTTTTGCAGTCTCCGGCGGCGGTAAAAGTTCACAATCGAACGACAGAGTTACGAAAATGATCTGAGCAGAACTCCAATTGGGGAAAAGCCAAGAGATTACGTTTCTCTAACGAAATCTAACATTCACGGTAACGTTTTACTTTCGTTTACGAGCAATAGAATTACTTTCAAGGCGCTAGGTCGACGAGGAGGGCGAGTGTACAGCCTGCTCCGCTATACACTCAAGTGACTTTTCAGTCACATCAGAGATGCTATCCTCGACAAAGCCCACCGCAAACCCCGGAACCCCTTTCATCTCAAACTCCCAGTTTATATCAATCTTCGTTCTATCTTCGGCTATTTTGGAGAGCGAAATCTTCCTCGTCCCCAGCATTGGCCCCTTTGTCATTGTAAGCGTCGTTGATTTGCTCGTAGGATCAACGACCAAGGTCTGCACGCTTTTGGCTTCTCCCATCGGGCCTCTTCGAATCTTCACTTCTCTGTCCACGGAATTGGCCGTCCTGCCGAGTATCTTCACATCTCTCAGCAAAGGCCAGTTCTTGTGCTCATTACCGAGATCCGAAATCTGCTTCCATACTGCGTCTATCGGCGCGTGCGCCTCAACGCTCTTGCTTATCTCTATCATTTCTTGATTCTTCCCCGTTCGTCTCTAACCTTGTCTAGTATCTGTCCGGTTACCTTAACGGTCGCTTTTAGCAAGATGCCTCAGGCCTGCTCCAGATCTTTGGTCATTTGTTCGAGCTGTTCCTTCGTAATCTCGCCTTTGGCATATCGTTCCCTCACGGCAACCATCGCGGGGTCGTACTGACCGAAGCGTCCCCAGCCCCAGCATCCCCGGAAGAACCAGCGAAACCCAAAGAAGAAAAGGGATATTATCGGTATGAAGATTAGTGGGAAGAATGGAAACGGGAACCAGTAAAATCCCGCTGGATGGACGCCTGTTGCTGCGAAGTACACGCCAGCCCCAATGATTATCGCAAGTATGCTCGCGACGACTAGTGTTGGCACAAGAAACAACCTTGTTGACTGACCATTACGTGATGAATTCATGTTAACGTTTCACCGAAAGAAGGATGGAAGACAAAATCTAATATCCTTGATGTTACTTTTGAGGTAACATCAAATTGAGCTCAACAGAATACCTAGTCGGGCTGGGGTTGAACATGAACGAGGCAAAAGCTCTTGATGCCTTGATCTCTTTGGGGCCGGCGGGCGCGTCGGATGTTCACCGATATTCTGGGATGCCAAGGAACAAAGCCTACGAGTCTCTAGAGAGACTGGCGAAGCGTGGAATGATCGAAATTCAGCAGGGGCGTCCGACACTATACAGAGCAATTGGCGCGAAGGCTGTGATAAATCACCTCGTGGATGAGTATTCGAAGGGCGCTACGGAGGCACTCAGCTTTCTCGAAAGAAAGCAAGAGGAGCTGAAGGAAGAGTCGGATTTTCAAAACACCTCGGCGTGGATGGTTAGAGGAGAGCTAGGAGTGAAGAGGCGCCTTGCCGAGCTGATTTATAATGCTAAAGGGGACATTTTCGTGATGGGTGGATATCCTCCAAAGTACGCCCTCTCTGTGAAATCAGCGCTGAAGGCGGCGTCAAAGAGGGGAGTAAAGGTGAGGGCGGTGTCCATGATCAGACCTTTTGAGGACGTGGAGGTCTCTCCGGACGACAGCGCTGTCGTCGAATTTAGAACGGTGAAAATGACTCCCAAGTTACTCGAGAAAATAGACACGTACGATCAAAAAATCATAGACAGTCATAGAAGCATCTCAGGAAATGGTGCGATGGTAATAGTAGACGAGTCCACCGCTTTCGATATTGTTGACGACGGAAAAGATCCAAAGAAGGTGACGGGAATCGTGCTCAGAGCTCCCGGCGTACCTCGGATTCAAAAGGCGACCGCTGAAAGAATCCTTGGGTTGTTCACCAAGAAAATGTGAAAGACTAAAGCAACCCTCATATCGGCGAGAACACATGGGTTGCCGGATTTCTTGTGGTCACGTACATCTGCATGCTGCGCGGAATAAATGTCGGAGGCCACAGCAAGGTGAACATGGCAGAACTGAAAGAGATCTACGAGTCCATCGGCTATGAGAACGTGCAAACTTATCTTCAGAGTGGCAACGTGATTTTCCAGTCCCTGTCAACAAATCCTTTGGATATCATCAAGGAAATCGAAATTAAGATTGAAGAGACTATTGGATTCAAAATCGGCGTGTTCATCAGGACGGCAGCCGAAATGCATCAGGTGATCGGAAAAAATCCCTTTACAAAAAAGGATGCCGCGAAGCTCCACGTAACGTTTCTGTCTGAGAGCCCGAAGAAAATCCCCCTTAACGCGATCGAAGCAGCCAAGTCGCGTGAGGAGGCATTCTCTATCACAGGTCGCGAGGTCTATCTATTTTGCCCAAATGGATATGGTTGGACAAAGCTCTCAAACAATTTCCTCGAGAAAAAGTTGCAGGTTGGGGCAACAACGAGAAACTGGAATTCAGTTAATGCCCTGGCTTCGTTAGCTGGGAAACACTAGATTTGGCGAGGGCGAATCATGCAATGGAAATAGAAAACAACGTCGAATCGATGAAGCTCCGCCCATATCAGAAAAAAGCTCTGGAATCTGCCCTGAGCGCAAAACGCGGGACAATAAAGGCGGCGACGGGCACTGGAAAAACTATAATCGCGATAGAATGGCTCAAGTCAATTGACACTCGATCGCTGATCATCGTCCCTACTCAGGCACTGATCTACCAATCTTGGGCACCGAAACTCCAGGCTGCAGGTCTCCTGGACGTGGGTCAGTTCTACGCTTATTCAAAGCAAGAGGGTTCGACGATGATTACAACATATTCGAGCGCCGTTTCGAGACCTGAACTCGTTGAGAAGACTAATGCAGTCGTTTTGGACGAAGTGCATCACTTGGGAGCTCAAACTGCGTTGATTAGATTATTGCCAAGATTGAAGCCAAAGGAGTACGTGCTCGGTCTCTCTTCTGTCCCCGAGCGGCGTGACGAGGCGCACGAGCTCTTCCTGAACGAATTTCCCATTTGCTTCGATCTGTCTCTGGGTGATGCTCTAGAATCTGGTATCGTCTCTCCAATAGAAGTCGCAGAACTTCCTGCGGAAATGACAAGCGCTGAGCGAGAGAAGTATGAGAGATATACAAAGAGTATACAGAAAGCCTTTCGATTTTGCGGACATAATATTGCAAGATGGGCGCGCTGTTTTGACCCAAACACCAGACAGTTTCTAGGACGCCAAGGAATGCTCGCGATGAGCAGGAGGAAAAAACTTCTGTCGCAGATCGAGAGCAAGAAAGAAAAGATCCGGGAGATAGTGGATCGCCATCCCGATGAGCGGATAATTCTTTTCGCGGAGTCCGTGCGGGCAATAGAAGAGATCAAAGAGTTCCTGCTGGCAAACGGCGTTTCATCCGAGACATTTCATTCGCGAGTTGAACCCTGGAGGAGGATGGAGATACTCGCAGATTGGGGAAGAAACTTCAATGTTCTACTGTCGTGCAGAGCGCTCGAAGAAGGTATCGACGTCAAGGAAGTTGGGGTGGCAATTTTGATAACGAGCGGCACAAGCAAGCGGCAGTTCATCCAGAGGATCGGGAGGATCATTAGGCCCGTCGAAGGGAAGGTGGCCAAGTTCTACATAGTCTATTGTCCCGGTACGGTCGAAGAATCCTACCCGAAGACGGTTAGGAAACTTTTGAACGGAAATCAGATAAATGAGATTCCTCTCAATGGATAGGGATGCCATACTGCAGAACATGCGGGACTGAAGTATCGTCTGGGGCGGTATATTGCCCTAATTGTGGCGCTACTACCGGGTTTGCCACGGTGCAGGCAACACCAACCGAATTTGACCGGCTTACGAAAGACACTCGAACTCAAGAGCATTGGATGAAGCGAGTCGTGGCGTATGTGATCGACTGGGTTGTGGTCTCTGTCGCGACCGCGATTCTCGCGCTGATAGCTTTCATGATTTTCAGAATCTCGCTCTCTTCCTTCGGAACTGGCTTTTTCTTTCCTCTAGCAGGTCCAGCCTTCGGGATACTCGGGATTTCAGCAATTCTTTTCCTTCTCTATTTTACAATGGCGGAAGGGACGTATCAGAAGACGATTGGCAAATCGCTCCTGGGCCTGCACGTTGTGACACTCGACGGCAAGCCCGTGAATCTGGAAAAGGCGCTCATAAGAAATGTCAGCAAGATTTACTGGCCGTTCCTGCTCCTGGATCTCATCGGCGGATTTTTCATGAATGTCGAACCGGGGCAGCGATACCTAGACAAGATCGCCTACACAATTGTTCTGTCGAAGTAGCTACTAGGAACTAGGAACTAAACAAGGACCTGACGAGAAGCAAGATGTTGCTCCTCTTTTCGCGCAGGCGACGCATTGAATAGGCAAACCATTCGGGCCCGTACGGTATGTATTCCCTCACCTGAAATTTGTCCTGAACTAGCTCCGCCTTCAATCTATCCCGCACGCCCATCAACATCTCGAATTCAAAGTTAGCGTTGTCGCGAGAAAGTTCTTTCGCCACATCCACCAACTTGCCGTCGTGCGTTGCCACGGCAAAGAAATTTCTTCCCGGATCTTCAAAAAGAATTCGAGTGAGCTTCGAATAATTCTCCGAAATCTCTTTCTTTGTCTTCATAGCAATTTCGGCAGGCTCGTTGTATGCGCCCTTGACCAGCCTCACTTTCGCACCGAGAGGTAACAATTCGCGCAGATCTCTTTCGCTGCGCTTTAGGTACGCCTGAATCGCGATGCCAGTCTTGGGATATTTTGCTAGAATTTGTTTGTAAAGATCTATGGTCTTTTGAGTGAAAGGAGAACCCTCCATATCAACCCAAAGGAAATTGTCAGAGTAGGATTTGGAGTCTTCTGCAATCTTCTGGTAGTTTTGCAGGCAATATTCAGGATCAAAGGCCAAGCCCAGCTGAGTGGGTTTTATCGAAATTTGCGACGAGACCTTCGACTGCGCAATTCGTTCGAGCAAGCGAGAATACTCGCTGACCGTGTCCTTGACCTGCGTTTTGCTTTTGATGTCCTCTCCGAGCAGGTTCAGGAGGCCCAGGATTCCTTTCGAGTTTGACTTTTTCGCCCTCTCAATCCCGTCGTCAAGCATCTCTCCAGCGATCCACTGACGAGCGACTCGCACGAAGAATCCCGTCAAATGCCGCCGCTATTCACTTCTGTGCTTTTCCGGTACCTTTGATTTTCCGGTAAACCCAGAGTATCGGATCATAATGAGTGTCCACGACTCTCTCCTTTTCCGGAATTATCGCGTCGTCAGTGATTATGATGTGCTCAGGGCAGATTTCCTGACAACACTTCGTTATGTTGCAGTATCCGATCCCGGCGTTATCGGCGAGGTAGTTCGTTCGGTCGAGCGCGTCGAGCGGATGCATATCGAAAGAAGCGGCCTTGACGACAAACCTAGGGCCGATGTAATCCGCTTTGTGCTCGCGAACCACATGGCAGATGTCCTGGCAGAGGAAGCACTCTATGCATTTTCTGAGCTCTCTCGATCTGTCAACGTCGACCTGGTACATCTTCCAAGGATCGTCCTTTGTCTCTACAGGAGTGAAAGGGGGAATTTTCTTTGCCACCTCATAATTCTGTGAAACGTCGGTTACTAGATCTCTAATCAAAGGAAAAGCTTTCATCGGTTCTACCGTAATTTCTCCCTCGAAGTCTGAAACTGGTGATTTGCACATCAAGCGCGGACGCCCGTTGATCTCGGCCGAACACGAGCCGCATCTCCCGGCCTTGCAATTCCATCTGGCAGAGAGAGACGAGTCCAAGTGACTCTGAATGTAGTGAATCGCGTTCAAGACGACCATCCCATCTTCGTAGGGCACGTTGAAAACTTCGTACCGGTCTTTAGAGCGATCTGTTCCCAGACCACGGAACACTCGAAGAGATACCTCTTTTCTGTCTGTATTTTCCATTTACTTGGCACTCTTTTTCCAGAGCAGTATCTCATCGCGATTGATTAGTTTCTCGTACTCGGGCGGCATTTTCGGAACGGGAATTCTGTCGAGATTCATCTGCCCATCTTTTTGCCTTATTACTATGTTGACGAGCCAGTTTGCGTCGTCCTTCTGGGGAAAATCTGATCTGTAATGTGCGCCGCGGCTTTCCTTTCGTTCCAGAGCTGATCTGATTATCGCCTCACAGTCCAAGACCATGTTCCAGACTGAGAGGGAATCGACCCAAGACTGATTGAAGGCGCGCGTTCCCTTTGCTTGGACGTTTTTTGAGTCGAGTTTGATCAGCAAGATCTGATCGAGCCCCTTTCTCAGATCCTCCTCGTTCTTCACAATTCCCACATACTTCCACATTGTCTGGGCGATCCGTTCCTTGAGCTCAAAGGGATTTTCCCCGCTCGTTATTCTGAAAGGTGCGAGTATCCTTGCTATCTCCTTCTGGATATCTTCTTGGGAAAGTTCCACGTCGCCACAACCCCTGACATAATCAGAAGCCGCATAGCCCGCTCTTTTTCCGAAAACGAGAATGTCCGAGAGAGAATTGCCCCCCAGTCTGTTTGCTCCGTGGAGACCGCAAGCGACTTCGCCAGCAGCATAGAGCCCTTTCACACTGGTCTCACATGTTTCAGGATCGACGCGCACTCCGCCCATTTGATAGTGAACGGTTGGAGCGACCTCCATTTTTTGTTTCGTGATGTCGATGTTTGCAAATTCGAGAAACTGGTAATACATGCTGGGCAGTTTCTTCTTGATGTAATCCGGCCCCCGCTGCCTGATGTCCAGATAAACAGCGCCGTTGGGCGTTCCCCTGCCGGCAGCAATCTCGCTGTAAATGGAACGCGCTACCACATCTCGCGCTGAAAGCTCAAGCCTCTTGGAGTCGTACTTTTCCATAAAACGCTCTCCGTTCACGTTGGTGAGTATTCCGCCCTCGCCCCTCACCGCCTCTGTAATCAACAGGCCTCGCACTCCAGCGGGATAGATCATTCCCGTTGGGTGAAACTGGATCATCTCCATATCCATCAGTTCAGCGCCGGCCCTGTACGCGATAGCAATGCCGTCGCCCGTGCTCTCCCAGGAATTTGAAGTGACAGAATATACCTTACCGCAGCCTCCGGTCGCGAGCACGACGGCCTTGCACTTGAATAGAATTAGTTCGCCGGTTCCAATCCTGATGCCCAGCGCGCCGGCAACCACGCCCGAGGGAGAGAGAAAAATATTGGAAATGTCGGTCTCCGCGAGGTAGGGTATGTCCCGTTTCAGAACTTGATCCTGCAGAGTTCTTATCATCTCAAGGCCGGTTCTGTCGCCGACAAAGCACAGTCTTCTATAGGTGTGAGCGCCGAAGGGCCTCTGCATAATTTTTCCCACGTCCGTCCTGTCGAAAAGCGCACCATATCTCTCTAGTTCGAGAACCCTTTCGGGCGCCTCCTTTGCAAAGAGCTCAGCCATTCTCCAATTGTTGATCGACTGTCCTTCGACGACGGTATCCGAGAAGTGAACCTGCCAATTGTCTTCGGGGTCCACGTTTCCGAGAGAGGCCGCGATCCCGCCTTCGGCCATGACAGTGTGGGCCTTTCCGAGCAGAGACTTGCAGACGAGAATTACTTTAGAGCCTTTGTCAAAGGCTTCGATCGCGGCGCGCATGCCTGCGCCACCTGCTCCGACGATGAGGATGTCGCATTCGAGAGTCAGGTAGCTAGTGTCCAAGTTGTCAAGCGATTTTTGTGATGACCCCGTATTCGCCCACAAATTCAGTCTGTCGCAGAAAATTTCCCGCTGAACATCGTTTATAACAGTAGTCCTGAGTTCTTGCGCCCGATTAGATTTTCGCTGATGAAATCATCTTTAACGACCTGTTAAGCTCTTCATAAATTTCTTTGATGCTCGCGCCGCGATTAGAACTCATGGCCCTTCCGATTGCGATTATCGGAATTGCAGCCGCGGAGGTTACCGGCTCTGGCAGGATCAAGAGCGCGGCACCGATTGTTGTCAACTTCTTGCCCGGGTCGCTTGGCTGTTTTGTCACTTGTTTTACGATAGCCACCGATTCAGAAAGATCGGGCGGTCGAACTCTCAAGGAGATCAACGTAGTGGCGTGTCCGATAAGTTCCGCGTTTTTTCTGGCTGACGCTACTCTTTCGGACAAGACCGATCGATGCGACTGCAATCGTGCTGTTAATTTCGCTTGTCAAGTTTTGTTCGCCATCGGAGTCAAGATTCATCGCTGCCTTCTCTTCGCGATCAGCCAAGCTACGACGCCTGCGGCGACTCCCCCGTCAATATTCACGACGCTGATACCCAGCGAGCAAGCTTGAAGCATACTCATGAGCGCGGATTCTCCTCTGCCGCCGTATCCATAGCCCACGGATGTGGGGAGGCCGATTACGGGAACGCTCGAGAGTCCAGCAATCACCGAAGGGAGCGCGCCTTCCATCCCAGCTGCGACGATGATGACATCAGGATCAAATTTGGAAATCTCTCTTAAGGGTTGCACAAGCCGGTGCAACCCCGCTACTCCAACATCGTTAAACCGAAGAGTCCTGCAGCCAAACAGATTCAGGACGACTTCGGCCTCATTTAGGGCGCTCATGTCGGAAGTTCCGGCCGCAAGCAAGGCAACTTTGCCGTGTGGCGCTGCCTTGACATTTTTGTTCTTTGCAGTTATCACCAGCAAACCGGCATCTCTAAAGTATCTGGGTACAAGTTTCCAAGTTCTGGCCTTAGATTTCACAAGGTCTTCAACGGGTTCAATTTGATCCTCTCTCACTTTGCTTAGAATTATCGGCAGCCGCGAGGAGTCTCCCCTATTCTTTGCGGCGAGCGTCGAAACGATTTTTTTGAGCTGTTCAACAGTCTTGTTCTGAGAATAGACAATTTCGGGGACACCGCGCCGGATGTATCTATTGTAATCCAGTCGGGCTATTTCTCCAACAATCGCAATTGCATCCAGCTTGAGAAGTTTTTCTGCTCTATTCAGCGAGAGTTTTCGGAGCTTTACCGCCTTTAGAACCTCGGAAACAGATTGCACGATAATTTCCTGTTTATTTCTATGTATTAAAACACGAAATGATAATCAGGAAGAGCGTCTACTTCGAAGTCTTGCGTTCAAGACTACGGCGACGACCGCCACGACTCCCACTGCAATCACAATGAACGGCAGTGTCTCGTAAAATGGGGTGATCGAAGTGTTATTTTGGACCGCCACCGACGTGGTGATGTTTGCCAGAGTCTCCGCCGACGAACCTAGTCTGGAATATGGAAGCTGGTTCAAAGGAAGCTGCGGATTCACAGGGAATGTGCTTTCATTGCTGAGTAAGACTGGCGGGCGTGTCGCTGATCCCGTTGGATAATTTTGAAAGTTGAACATGTCAAGCGGCAGGTCAGAGTCGGCGACGAACTGGTTGAGAGCCGGGAGCTTCCAGTTGTAGTCGATGAATGCGAGCTGCGACGCATGGTTCATCACTGTATTTGAAACGTAATTTTCTTTGGCATATGGAGAGATCACAAAGAATGGGACACGAAAGCCGAGAAGAACACCATCAAGAGTCGGGGGCGGTACCTGATCGTAGTACCCTCCGCCTTCGTCGTACGTTATGAAAATTGCCGTCGAGTTCCAATAGCTGCTGCTCATGATGCTATCTACGATTCCCAAAAGCCAATCCTCGCCGATTGTGACGTTCGCTGGCGGGTGCTCGTCAATGTCGTCCGCTCCCCCGCCAACCGGCTGCACCCAAGAAACTGACGGCAGTGTTCCCTGCTGTAGAGCCGTTTTGAAATCGGCGAAGCCTTGAATCTGGGAGGAATAGGTACTGATTCCGGTAAAGTAGTTGAGAGGGAAATCGTTCACCTGTGGGTTCTGGATGTAATAGGCCCAGCTAACTCCGTGCTGGCTGAGCTCGCCGAAAATTGTTTGGTTCACCGGGATGTACGGCGGTGGCCCATAGTCTCCAGTCAACCCGCCGTCGAAGCCGGCGAGAGAGTACAATCTGTTTGGATCTGTCTCGCAAAGACAGCTCGAAAAGTAGTTGTCACCTATAGCATAGTCCTCCGCCCAGTCCCATTCAATGCCCATCTGAGACGGACCGAAGTATGTCATGGCCTGGGCGCCGCTGTTGTACAAAAAGCCGTCCATCTTGCCATTGTCCCAGTCCGAGATGTATGATTCTTCGTTTGGGTCGGCCGTGGAATAAGTGCCGTTGGGCAGCTGGCTCAAAATGACGTTGCTCGAAACGTTCAGAACGTCTGCTGGAGCTTGCAGAGAGGAAAGAATAGGCCCGGGATTTGTTTTGTTCATCGTGGGGTATAGTCCGAAAATGTTGTCAAAACTGTGGTTTTCCATCATAATCATTACGACGTGCTTGATTGGAGTGCTCGTAGAGGATTCGGTCTCAGCCGCGGGATAGTAGACCCCGAGAAACTGGCTCATGAGAAGCAAAGCAACAAGGACTGCAAGCCGCTTCATGCTTCCCGCGAGCTCTATCTCGCTTACATAAGTTTAGAGATTAAATCCTCTGTTTGAATAAGTGGTTCGATATTCCGTTTCATTCGTCAACACAGCGTGAAAAAACGGCGCGTAATATTTCTGGTGAGAGAAAGGCTAGTATTTTCACCCAAAGTATTGCATAATTACCTGTAATTAACTTTATTAGACCTAGAATACTCCAGGTTTTTGCGAACACGGCTTGATTATCAGCCCTAGTTCCAGGAGTCGCAGTTGGAAGCTTTCTGTTGAGTCTAGTCGCGCCGCTCTGGGTCAGGCTCCTCGTTTATGTTGCAATTCTTCCGCTGATTTCGCTTCAGGCAGCGGGTTTTCGGAGGCCCATAAAGAAGGAGGCGATGGCGGGCGCGCCCTTGGGCTTTGGAATAG
>JASHPO010000047.1 GCA_030038075.1 Nitrososphaerales archaeon
AGTCGATACGTCGACAGGCTATCAAATGATTCCTTCCTCAATTGGAGTCATTCTACCCCAGATTGAAATCACACCACAGATCCACCAGATAGGCTATATGCAGCAGTTGACAAACCAAGATCAGATCATAATCAAACAAGTGAAGGGTCAGGTGACGGCCGACGTTGTTTCGCTGTCTGTTTCGGGAAGCACAAGCACTATCATTGTGCAAGTCACGAACACCGGCAACCTTACGGCACAGTTGCTGTCGATCGGCGTCAGTGGCAACTTTACAGCAGAGAATTGTGTAACCACTACCACAAGTACGACGAGCCACGGACATACGGTCCCGCCTCCGCCGAAAAATTGTCTAACCCAGAACGAGGTCGTATTTGTCCCGAGTGTGCCATCGACCACCACATCTTCATCATCGACAACCACAACGACTACCACTACCTCCACATCATCGTGCACTGCGGAACAGATGGTATTGTCTGACTCGCTCAAAGGTTGGAGTGGCAACAACGTGTTGGAGCTTGCTCCCGGGCAGTGTGTTACTCTTACGTTCTCAGGAGCTATCACATTGGGTCCCTCTGGCAGCATACTAGTTCCTTCGACCGAGGCGGGGCAGACATACTCTGTTCATGTGCAGACCACTTACATTCCAGAGCCTAGTCCCGGTTGCATGCAGCCATTCTTACCGACGGTATGCCAGGGCCCGCCTAGCAACACTGGCGGACACTAAAGCCGATATCGAGATCGTGACTTCCGTGCAATCAATTGCACGGATCGCCTTCTCTAAGTCTTCAACCAGCCCAGCTTGATGAATGCGTATATCAGGAAACTGATTGTAATTCCTATCGAGAAAACGACCTCCCAGAGATAAGCCTGAAAGGGAATTCCTAACAAGTTCATGCCAAGGAGTCCACTGACTGCCGCCGGTACAACAGCCACGCTTGTGATGACCGCTAGAATTTTCAGTATCCTATTGGTCTCGAAGGACTCTTGATTTATGTAGAGTTCGATGATCGACTTTAAATTCTCTACGAGCTCATCAGATATTTCTTTCAGGTAGGAAGCTGCGTCCTGCAGTAGCTGAAAGGACTCCTCTGAATCATCAGTGAATCCTACGAGCGGTACCTGTCTTGAAATTATGATGCTCAACAGATCCTTGAAGTGAACCAAATTCGAATCGAGTCTAGTGACCTCTTTGGTCATATGATATATTCGCTCTAGAAAGTCGCGCGGTAGTTTTGATCTCGGAATGTCTCCGATCTTAATCACGTCTATCTCAAGCTCAGAAAGTGACGCCCTGTATTCGGTGAGCAAACTGTCCAGCACCGCATGGAGCACCGACACCAGAAACGAGCCGTCAAGATTTTTGAATATCGCCGGATTTCCCCGCAAAACTCTGTCCAGTAGATCTACGTCGTGTCTGGATATGGAGATGAGTTTCGTTCCGTTGCAGACTAGTAGGAAGCCGGATCTCGATATAGCTAAAAAGTCGCGAGAAGTCTGCGGATAGGTAATCTGGACGGACTGCAGGAAGATGAACGATCCTCCTTGAAGATAATCTATATGGGGGTAGATCTCGTCCATCATACCGCTTTTGAAATGCGGTTCTGTAACTTGTAGTATCTTGCTCAGCCTTGCAAAGCCTTCGTCTGAAATATTGTAAATGTCAATCCAAGCTTGATTCTTGCTCAAAAGTTCGTTGCCAAGCTCATCCCACGTCAGTTTTTTTTGGGGTGCGTTTGGGTTGGCGGCAAGTGAGGAGGCATCGACCGCGCGAATAATCGTTTCTCCTTCGATAGCCGGCTGTACTGTAACAGCGTTGTTGCGATTCTTGCCAGAAGTGGCCCTTCCGGCGGCGGCAAATACTCGCGGGAGTCTCAATAATCTAAGAAGCAGTGACGCAGAACCCGACAGCTTCAGCCCGAGAAACGGGAGAAACTGCACAAACGGAATTACCACTATCACGAGGTCAAGAATGTGCCACGGAGAAGTGAAGTGAGCCCATCGGTTCTCTGAAAGATAGAGCTTGGAAGTGTACTCGATAATGAACAGAACTATGATCGCCCAGTCGCATATCTCCAAAAAGTCATACTCTGCGGGTGAGAGCTTGACCACGAACTCTACAAGAATTATTGGAACAAGGAGAAGCGCTAAGAACGCCATGAATTTATCCGAAAAAATCGAGTCGACAGTTTCCCGGAGATAACCCCGTGGGTCTTCTTCTTTTATGAAGATGGAGCGTGGAAGGTTTTTCGGATTCTCGCCGGTATTTGGCGCGGCCTGTTTCAGTTTGGATTCTTCCATTTCTGCCACGACTTCAATGATTGTATTTCTATTCAATAATACAAGAGACTTTTTGATTCCGAGGTGATGATAGGTACTATGCACCTAGCCTCTGAAATTGTGGGACAAGAGCTTATCGGGGTAAAACCCTGGCAGTCGCCGTGAAACCTGTAAAGAACGGTGGTGCCATCGCTGGCGTAAGCTGCAAAATACGGCTCGCCTTGCAACGCAAACGACTGACAGATCTTGAGGTTCTGTGCATTTTCCAGTTTCACTCTGGTCGCGATCGGAACCGCTCCATCAGACGGATCGTCGCAAACGTGATCGATGTTGACGTTTGGTCGCACAGTGTTCGTCTTTAGAAAAAAATTCTCGCCGCCAAAGGTGAAAAACGCAAAGCGAGTCCAGCCGGGAGACCACGAGCGCCGCCACACATGCCTCGCACTGAGAGCCGGAGCATCAGGCGCAAATGATCTTGCGGTGACATTGAGGGAGTAGAGTACTGCGTTACCCGTTTCGAAATTGTATCCCATAACGTAAACCGCACCAAGGCACACTATCGGCTTTACCATAGTGAATCCGACCGACATTCCGGGATCGCGGGAATGAATAAAGCGAAACGGTTCTGAAAGCGACAGATCTTCGCGCACCTCAGTGAAACTAAACTGTCCGCTCTGTTTGTAGCTCAACACGTACTGCCTGTTTCCTAAGACGAACGGCTCTAGCGCGTCGTATCCTTGCTCGAACGAGAGCTTGGATGTAGTTCGGCGAAAATATGGATTAGCCGAAAGAATTTCGAACGCGTCAGCCGTGCCAGAATCTCTCGAATAACATACAAGATAGTGCTCCTGAGCTAGGTCCAACGTGAAAAGGTTCGTATAATCTCTTGAGATAGACGAGTCTGCCGACCAGTTCGAGGCCAGATCTATTCGACCGCTCTCCGAGTTGGTTATCTCATAGAGTGTGGGAGTAGCTTTTGCTTTCTCCTTTGCTCTATCACTAGCAGCTAAACTTGACAAACGATTAGTGCAGGCAAGACCGCTTTTTTATGTGATTTCTTGACCAGCAGATAGCAGAATCTCGAAGAAGAGAACTCTGTTCAACTTTCGATGTATTTAGGTTTGCGGACTCTTCGTTCATTACACTGAAATATTGTCGAGAACTCGTGAAAGATAATTTCTCTAGGTTTAGCTTTTTGCACAAGTTGGTTATTATCGGACTGGATGCCGCAGATTATCAGTTAACGCAGCAGTTCATGAAGAACGGACACATGCCGAGACTCTCTTCCGTGGCGGATCAGAGTTCATTTTCCCTGCTCAAATCAGGCATACCGTCGCAGACGGCTCCAGCGTGGACCTCTATCACCACTGGTGTAAATCCTGGTAAGCATGGAATCTACTACTTTTACAATTTTACAAATTCCCCGCTCACGATAACCAACGCCACGGACACTTCCACCCCGAGGATTTGGGACTATGTTGAAGCGCTGAACCAGGGCTCGGTGATCGTCAATGTGCCTATCACGTATCCGGCGCACCCGATTTTGGGGGCAATGATCTCGGGAATACCTCCTTGGTTTTTTGACGAAAGATCGGTTTTCCCGGAGGATCTCTTGGACAAATTGAGGAGCTCAGAATACGAAATCGATACGCCAATGGGCAGGGCTCTGGAGAAGCAACCCGATGAACTAGTGAGGCGGTTAATTGCAACCGAGGAGAAGAGGGTGAACCTATTTCTCGAACTGCTGGAGGAAAGAGAGTGGTCTTTCGGAATGATAGTCCTAACTGCTCTTGACCGTCTTCAGCACAAGGCGTTGGGAAAAGGCGAAGAGGCACGCAGTGCAGTGAGACGAGGTTATCACGAGGTCGATAAGCTCGTCGGAAAAATAATCGATTCTTTGGGCGTCGGGATTAATTATCTTATAGTGTCCGACCACGGTTTCAACGAGAGGCCGTTAGCTTTCTATCCGAATGCTTGGCTTCACGAGCAGGGTTTGCTTCGGAGAAAGTCATCAATTCCGTATCGTCTCACCAAAGTCGCACACAATTTGCTCGACGGGCGTTTTCTCTGGTTGCCACAGAGTCTGACAAAAAGGTTTCAGGGAGCAGCTACGGCAATACGAACAATAGACGCTGTGGATCTGGAGAGATCAAGAGCCTTTGTGCCCGGCACCGACGGCGTTATTGTTGTAAAGTCAAAGGATGACGAAACTTCGATCGTAGAAGGACTTTCCAAATTGAAGGATGATTCGGGAAAAGAAATTTGCAAGGTCTACTCACGGGGTCAGGTCTACAAAGGACCTAAGCTTGTTTCGGCTCCCGAGTTGCTGATAGTCCCGCGAGACGATATCAACATCAAGACTGACCCGTTCAGTCGAAAGTTCATTTCAGGTTCGGGTGATTTTCCGAAAGCTAACCACGGACCTAATGGTATATTATTTGCAACTGGCCCGGATCTCAGAAAATCGCAAAGCGTGAATGCATGTCTCGAAGACGTAGCTCCTACAGCTCTTGCAATGCTGGGGATAAAACCCCCTGATTTTGTGGACGGGCGCGTTATAAGAGAAATCTTTGTAGAAAGTACATCTCTTCAAACCGCCGAAGTTAATTCTGACGAACGAGCGTATGCATTTTCGAAAGAAGATGAAAAAATGATCATGGCTAATCTTGAACGACTAGGCTACACGTGATGGTCGCCGAGCAATGAATCCACCGTATTCAAAAGACGCTCAGACTACCGCGAGCGGTGATTCTACTTCGCAAGCCATTCAGGCTACTTCTAGTGAAGCCTTTGCCCCTGCCAGCGATCAAACATCGGACAGAGTTAAGCACATTGCCACAGGCATTAGGTCTCTAACTATTCAAAACGTTGTCAACAGCATCCTCGGCTTTGTTTTCCTGAGCTTGCTACTCCATCTATTATCCCCCTCAGAGTACGGCCTGTACTCCTCAATATTCTTGGTGACAACAATTGGATCCTCGATCGCTTTCTTTGGCCTCCAGTCTGCAGCCACTAGGTTTGTAGCATTCACGGCACATGATGAAGGAGAGACCAGAGTAGTTTCGAGATCGATCGTAATTCTTGCGCTCATCTTCTCTTCTGCGGCAACGGTCGTGTTTGTCCTTCTTTCACCAATGCTGTCTGTATATTTCACGAACAGCACGAGCGCGGCATGGGTCTTTGCGGCCGCTGGAGCCTGGCTCTTTTCAAGCACGATTTCGGGGATATTCCAGGGTCTCGTTCAGGGTATGAAGAAGTACGAGACCGTGGCGAGGATTCTAGTAAGCGCCAATCTGGTCATGGTCTGCGTCACTGTACTGGGTCTGATTGTCCTTCACAGCGTAATCGTTCCAATCACAGGTTGGGTCTCTTATGGCGTTGTGATCAGCGTTTGGTCTCTCGCAATCACCCGCAAGCCGCTCTTGATTCCGAATGCTTCCAAAAACGGGAGTAGGAAATTCAACCAAGTTCTGAAGTACTCCCTGCCTCTGGGTGTGGCGGGAATTTTGACTGTTGTGACTGGCGCAGGTGACCCGATGGTGGTAGGCGGAGATCTTAGTCAAGCGCAGCTGGGCGAGTACTTTGCGGCAATCGCAATCTCGGGCGGCTTGGGAGCGATTTTATTTACTCCGCTCAACACAGCGTTCTTCCCGGAGACCTCATCGAGCGCCGAGGATCCGAAGAAGCTTAACACTGGTTTGAGACTGGCGTTCCGGTATACGTTGCTCGTTCTGGTCCCCGTGTCATTTGCGCTGGCGGCACTCTCGAAGCAGACGATTAGCCTCTTCTCAGGAGTGGGGTCGAGCTACTTAGGTGCAAATCTATCGCTGCAGCTGATGTCTGTTTTCTTTCTGTTCGTCGCGATGCAGGGAATACTCACTTCACTGCTCCTTTCGACGGGTAAGACTACCCAAGTAATGATGATTGGGGCGGTCACCGTTGTTCTGGATCTTGCGTTATCCATATTCCTCGTTCCTAGCTTTGGTCTCCTGGGTGCCGCGACGAGCAGAATCTTGGTGGATATTGCGGGATTTCTGATCGCTTTGTACATGACGAAGAGTTACCTATCGGGGGTAACTGATGTTGCCTTCCCCGCAAAGATTTTCCTTGTTTCATTTATCCTGCTCGCGGTCCTGTCGTTTCTATCCACGTTCGTATCTGACAGAGCGCTGACTCTGCTCCCGTATTCAGTCATCGCGGGCGCAATTTTCTTGGTATGTGCTCGAGGCTTCCACCTTTTAACCGAAGAAGACAAGCAACACTTGGAGCACTTGATGCCGCCTAGCGCGGGCAAAGTTATGCGTCAGCTGCTTTAGGGCAACGCTGGACGCCTAGGAACTTTTCAAAAGTTTGAGGATCCCCATTGATTGGCGGGCCTTCTTCTGCTTCTTGCCTCGGCGAGGTAGAAAATCTGGAAAATCGTTAGGGCAATCCAAACAACAAACAGCACAGCGATCGCTATCCAGAGATACAAGAATCTTCCGAAGAAGAAGTTAACAAAGATGAGAGAAACCGCTAGCAAGCCTACTACCATCCTAATTATTCTAAGGGTAATCATCTCCTTTCTGAAGCCGCCCATGCCACCTCCCATTCCGCCGTAACCAGCTCCCATGCCACCTTGCCCTCTCTGCTGGAGTTCGTTGAGGCGAGTCTCGCTCAGATAGTACTTGTTTCCTACCTGAACGAAGATTCCGGTTTGACCGAGACGCCTCTGCATCGCCTCTTCAAACCTTGGTGGCAGTCCCAGTTCCTGGGCGGTCATGGCCCTCTCCGCAGATGTTGCCCCCTTCTCGCGAAATTTTTGGGCCATCATTTCGATCCTCTGCCTGAATCCTCCCGGTTGCCTAAACATTTTCTATCCCTGACTCGATTTCTCCAAAACTATCCGAACGTCAGCTGCTAGAGTTTCGCTCTCCTTCGCGATAATAGGGTTTACGTCGATCTGGTCTATTTCGAAATTTTCAGAGACGAGGTTTGAAAAGTTCAACAGACACTCCACCAACCCGTCAATATTGAACTGACTCTTAGCTTTCAAGAATTCAAAACCGCGAATATCTTCTATCATTTCCAGGGCATCCCACTTTCGAAGAGGCGGTAATCTGACCGAGTAATTGTGCAGGATTTCGACAATGGTCCCTCCTAGCCCGAAAATGATGGCGTTGCCGAAAATCGAGTCTCGTTTTGATCCAACCATAAGCTCGGTGCCACCTCGTATCATCCGCTGAGCGATGACCTCAACATTGCCCAGACCGGTTTCCTTCATATGCCCCAGTAGCACATCATATTTTATGTCGAGCTCTGCCGGAACTTCGATATTCATTTTCACGAGGTTCAGATTAGCCTTGTGCACAGTCGAGTTTGGCTTCAAAACTAGTGGGAAGCCGAGTTCGCTTGAAATTTTGGGCAGTTCGGCTTTACTGTGAACGACTTTCCAAGGTGCGACAGGTATTCCATAGCTCTCTAGGAGCTCGAAACCGTAAGCCATGTCGTTACTGCGCCAATCGACCTGGTGAGACCGGATCGGGACCGTTTCGGCTTTTCCTGCTCTGCTCTGAACAGCGCAGTACCATAGAAAGTTCTTCACAGCCTCAATTCCCGCTTCGAGTCCTTGCACAACAGGATATTCGGCGAGCAACTCCACAATTGAGGGTTCGTGACGACCCGCAGCTACCGTGACAAACACAAGCGGTTTTTTCATTTGCTCCTTGGACTGGAGCAGATTGCTCAGAATTACGCCCGCCGGCGCGTCTCCCATCAGGAGCGCTACCGCTCCGGCCGAAGGATCGTTGGAGAAAATTCCGACGCACTTTGGCAGCATCGCGGCGCTTTCCCTAATACCGCCGGTAGTGTCGAGAGGGTTTGAAGCATTCGCAAAAGGTGGGAGCGCTGCCTCCAGCTCTTTTTTCATTTTCGGATTAACTTCGATCAGTGGTACTCTCTTTTCCGCCAGAATATCGGTTGCGACGCCTATCGCAAAACCTGAAATGCCGATCATCGCGGTGCGTAGACCTGAGATGGGAGTCACCTTCGAATGCATTTTTGAAAAAAAGCATATCTCCTCGATGAAATCGCCGATGGAATCCACGAGGATGACCCCTTTTTGTTTCATGGCGCCCGCGAAAACTTGGTATTCGCCAACGATGCTTCCGGTGTGTGAGAGGGCAGCTCTTGCTCCCTCTGATGTGCGGCCGGACTTTAGAGCCACAATTATCTTGCCCAACTCTAGCGCACGATCTAAGGCGTTCAGGAGTTTCGGCGCGTCCTTCACGCCTTCTAGCATCACTCCGATGACACAAACTTCAGGCTGCTCTAGGAGATAGGTAAGATAGTTTGCACTGTTGATTACGAGCTCATTTCCTATCGTAACAAGGTGTGAAATTCCAATGTTTCTTGCGGAGAGTTGCTGCATCAGGCTCAGACTCGTTCCCCCTGTCTGTACGACAAGTGCAACGTTTCCTGTTGCAAGTTTTGAAACCGGCAACATGTAGCCCACGAAATTGCTAGTGGGGTTCATGATCCCCATGCAATTCGGCCCGACAAGTCGAAGCTTTCCTTTTTCACACATTTCCCTTAGAGACTCGGTTTTGCTCTCTAGCTCTTCTGATTTCTCAAACCCCGCTGCGACGACTATTCCAGCGTTCACTCTGGCTTCGACACATTCCTTGACCACGTCGTTGACACGTTCGTAACCCAAAAGAATCGCCGCGAAATCGATCGGTTTTCCAACTTCTCGAATCGATTTGAAGCATTTGAGCCCAAGAACAGTTTCGTATCTTGGGTTAATGGGGTATATTCTGCCCCGGTCGTATCCTGATGCGATCAGATTTTTGACAAAGATGTTCCCCCTCGAAAACTCATCTGCCGATGCGCCCACGACCCCGACGCTTTGGGGCTCGAATACGCTGTCGAGCTCATTTTTCCATTCCGCATGACCCCTGAGCGTAGTTGACAATTCGTCCATCCTTTAGGGCAGCAGTTTACCAAGTTTCCCAGTGTATAACTGAATCCACCGGTTTTCTCGGCCCAGGGTTAAAGTCCACGCCTTTTGAATATGCGACCGGAATCAAGCAAACCTGTGTGATTTCCGAGTAAGGTACGTTCAATATTTTTGCGGCTTCCTCCTCAAAGTAGAGATGGAAAGTCGTAAAGCTTGTTCCCAGTCCGCGCGCCCGCGCAGCCAGCATGAAGCTCCAGATTGCTGGGATAATTGAACCCCATCTGGAGGAAATTGCCGCAGTTGGCATTTCCTCGTTCGGACGGCCGTGCATGCAGGGGATCACGTATACAGGTACCTGTTCGATGTGATCCACTAGGTAACGGGCCGAAGCCATCGTTCTTTCTTGAGATGGATTTAGTTTGAAGTCTTTGCCCCGTCGCTCTATCGCTGACTTGGTCCAGGCAAAATACTCGTCCGCCCCCTTTCGAAAAACCTTACCCAGTTCGGATCTTATCCTAGGATCGGTCACAACCAAAAATTGCCAGCTCTGGCGATTCCCTCCATTGGGAGCTTGCAACGCGATCGAGAGGCATTCCTTGATCACTTCTTTTTCCACAGAACGACCTAGATCAAGCCTTCGCCGTACGGCTCTTGTCGTAGTGAGGAGCTCGTCGGGAGTTAGATTCAGCATGAGATTATAGATGAGAGTGAAATTATTTATCGCTTTGCGATATCAATTCGCATTGAAGTTGTTGACATGATTAGAATGTTTCTAGCTTACCCGCATCGCAGGAATCAACGGAGCTTGCGGGTCTTTTCGTCCGGCCCGTATCTTGCCGCTTTATCGAGATCCAGTTCTTGTTTCTTGCATATTGAAGAGATGCCACGGAGCATTGCACGACATCCGAGAGATATTAGAGCGCCGCTACCGAGCAAATTGAAGATACTTCCGTTTCGGCCGCTGCTGCTATTATTGAAGGCGTCCCGCGATGCAACTTTGGCAAGATGCCTGTATGACGTGTAGTAGACAGCGAGCTGGGATTCGTTCAACTGGAACGTCGAGAAGTCCCTGTCCTTTTGTACCGAAAAATAGGGTGTACGACATGGTAAGAGGAGCCAGACCTAAAGGATCCATCGTGGTACTCCTATTATCTCGGTGTCGTCGTCGATGAAATCCTCAATGTAGTCTTCGTGAGCGACGACAACCTCATCGGCAGCATGGTTCCAAAGCAACGATGACTATAGCTTTCGCAACGGGTAGGTTGCTATGGAAGCTCTTCCATTGACGTCCGGAGGAGGCTCTTTCCCTTCAAGTACTTGTAGATAAAGCGCGGAAGTATTTCTGAAGGTGCGCTGGGAAAGTCCAGCAGCGGGAAGTTCTTGTAATCGTGTGACAATGTTGTATCCGAAACAAGGACATATTTTGCCATCGGTGTCCCTTAATCAAAGTATAGCGAGTTAGAGAATTTGAGTCTCGCAGCGTACCTCTTCGAAGGTGGAGTGGCCAATCTCGCCTTGACCCTTCCCTGAGACGCCCTGCTCTGGCAGCTCTTCGAGCAATATTTCCTTCGTTCGGAGCGGCCAACTTTTGGGCTTAACACGCGTCCGCAGAAATCACAACGTTGTGGCTCTTCCGTATACTCCTTCTGAAGCACAATGTTCGCCCCAAGTTTGATTACAAACGGTCACGGTTCCACTGGGTCATAGCAAAAACTAAAGACAATTCTCAAGATTGAGAATGAATTCGACAAACGTACCCTCTCCTACATCATATTAGAATTCGGAGCGAAAGCCATTGCATATAAGCTAGTATGGAAGATTGCTCTCATTAGCTCAGTTCTTTTCTTGTCTCGTTCCTCCGAAGGATCTCTCGTTCTAATTTGAGGAGAAGATTGCGCAGTGTCGCCTGCTCGGACTGAGTGAATTCTGAAAGAACTTCGTTCATGAATTCATTGTATCGCTTTGACAAATCTTCTTGCAATCGTTTTCCCTGAGCTGTGAGCACCATCACTGTAGCGCGCCTGTCATTCTTATTTGTCTCTCTTTTGACTAGATGTTTTGACTCGAGCCTGTCTGCTAACCCAGTCATATTTGGGCGAGTAACTAGCATCTCGTGGCTAATTTTGTTTAGCGGCATCGCGCCATGTTTTGCCAACACTTTGAGGACGCCGAGCTGCGATGGAGTAATATCTTCACTTGAAAGCTCCTGAGCAATGCTGCTCTTAAGCGCCTTGTAGGCGGCAATAACTGCATTGTACGTTTCATTTGATTGCTGTTCCAGTTGTTCCGTCTGCTTCGTCATAATACACTGTACTCTTCAATAATAATTAAAATATAAATAGTTAATTGATTTACTAATTTGCTTGGCGTGCGGTATTTTTGCAAAATATTTCAATTAGTGTTTTACGTAGCAAATGGATCGCGCGCCAAAAAAACGAATGTTTGTTGTTGGTTCGAACCGCCCTCGGGCAGCTCGGTCAAATGTAATTCAACTACCTGCATGAATTTGCGCGGAGCGAGATATAGATGGTCGAGTACAAGTGGGTAGCACTATCAAACACCACCATTGGAACACTGATGGCAGCTATTGACGCGACCATAGTTCTGATTTCTCTTCCGGCGATTTTCCGTGGGATTGACATCAATCCGCTTACTTCGTTTCAATATCTTTTGTGGGTTCTCTTTGGATACAGCGTGGTAACCTCAACACTTCTGGTCTCCTTCGGCCGCATTTCAGACATGTTTGGACGAGTGAGATTGTTCAACTTGGGATTTGCTATATTCACCGTAGGGTCGCTGCTTTGCGCCCTTACACCGAATACAGGCGATTTAGGAGCGGAAGAGCTCATCACTTTCAGGATATTTCAAGGGATAGGCGGTGCCTTCCTTCTCTCTAACAGCGCCGCAATCTTAACCGATGCTTTCCCGGCAAAGGAAAGAGGGAAAGCCCTAGGAATAAACATGACCGCAGCGGTTGCGGGCTCTCTCGTCGGATTGGTACTTGGTGGGATCCTGGCTCTATTCGATTGGCGCTACATCTTCCTCGTGAGCGTACCCGTCGGAGCCCTAGGAACCGTTTGGTCTTACGCGAAGCTCAAGGAGCTCGGCACCATAATTAGGAACCAGAGGCTCGACATCTGGGGCAATGTCAGTTTCGCTCTGGGATTGATTTTAGTGCTCGTAGGAGTGACCTACGCCCTAATTCCCTCCGCAAATTCGTCTATGGGTTGGTACACTCCTCGGGTTATCGGTTTGCTTGCCTCGGGAATTGCAGTACTCATAGCTTTTCCATTCATAGAGACAAAGGTGCCCAACCCGATGTTCCGTCTCGACCTATTCAAGAACCGAATGTTTAGCGCTGCAAACATTGCCGGCCTATTCGCGTCGGTCGGAAGGGGTGGAGTGCAGATAATGCTGATCATACTGCTTCAGGGAATATGGCTTCCTCTTCACGGAATTAGCTATCACGCCACGCCGTTCTGGGCTGGGATTTACATGCTCCCGATGATCGCCGGATTTGCGATAATGGGTCCCTTGAGCGGATATCTTTCGGACAAGTATGGAGCCAAGCTCTTTGCAACACTGGCCATGATCATTACTGCAGCCTCATTTATCGCGCTTTCATTTCTGCCGTACGACTTTAGCTATCCCTCGTTTGGAATAATCATATTCGTGATGGGACTCGGTTCAGGGATGTTTGTCGCTCCAAACACAGCTTCGATCATGAACGCGGTGCCAAAAGAGCACAGAGGATCAGCATCGGGAATGCGCGCAACGCTTCAAAACTCGGGACAGACCGTGAGTATCGCTATATTTTTCACTGTCATAATCACTGGACTATCTAAGAGCCTGCCTACGGCCTTGGCGAATGCTATGACAAACGCCGGTGTGTCTCAGTTTGCGAGCGCCTTCACCTCCATCTCGCCGACCAGCGCTCTATTCTCAGCATTTCTAGGTTACAACCCCGTGCAATCGATTCTTTCACAGCCGAAGTTTGCTGCTATAATCAGTCAGATACCACAATCGACTTTGGCCCATATAGAAGGACAGACATTCTTCCCGCTTGCGATAGCGCCAGCGTTCATCTCTGCGCTCGACTTGGCGTTCTATATCGGCGCCGCGTTATCAATAGCCGCTTGTGTCGCGTCTCTTCTGAGAGGCAAAGCCTACATTTACGGTGAAGAAAAGGCGCAACCGACTTCTCCCGCAGCAACAATCAGACCCAAAGGAGTACTGTCGGCGAGTGAAGGGGTTGCATCCGATACAGCTAGCCAGATAGTACGAGACGAGCCTCGCTAATATGCGCAATCTCTAAACAGTCTTCGTGTCTGAGGGAAGCTTGTAAACGTGAATCAATTCTTCCGCATCTTGGTTGATGACTTGCCAACCTTCGAATTCGAAGATGACCGAAACAACTCTGCAATCGGGTTTTGTAAGTTCTCTTTCAAGCTTACTTCGTAGTCTGTTATTCGTTTGTTGTTCTAGGTAAAGGATAACGACATCTGCATTTCGCAAATCAATCTTGTAAAAGCTGCCTCGCACAATTCTCGCTTTGTCTTTTAGGTGGAGTTGCGAAATTTTTAGGCGCGAGTACAGCGCCCGAAATGGATCTATCTCTATTCCCACGGTTCTAACGCCAAAATCTCTTGCCGCAGTTATCACTATTCTTCCGTCTCCAGATCCAAGATCGTAGAGCAGCTCATTTGGTTTCAGTTTCGCCATTTCCAGCACCTTGGTCACGAGCTTTCTCGACGTCGGAACCCAAGGCGCTCCCGTAACGCTCGGGCCCATAATTGAAACAGCTGCAATCATAGCAACGACCAGAGCTGCCCCCGAGATAATCACGGGGATTGTCAAATTTGTTGTAGCCACAGAGAGCGTCAGTATTGTCGTGCCGCTCAGGACAACGACGAGTAACACCAGTATCTCCGTGACTGTTTTTGACTGAATATTCACAGGAAGCCGATGATTGTTTCTCTTATTAATCAGTACTTGGCATGCTCGGTACTCCAGATGGTTTAGAATTTCTACCCAAAGATATCTCGATTTATTCGACTATCTCAATCTCCGCGTTGGATATGTCATATCGCGTTCGATATAGTTATATGCAGTGATTTTGCGCGGCGTAAGCAACGATCCTGGCCAGCCTGGCTCGGAGACGAAAAACGCTGGGAGCCGGCAGCGGCCGTTGACCTTAAAAGAATTGGAAATGAAGCGGAGATAGACTCCAAGTTTTTTAGAACTTGTTCATGGAGCAATTGCATTGAAGACTTACCAAACTAATCAAAATTTGTCGGCGGATCGTTTACCATGATGCAATTATCCCTACTGGTTGAGATTGTCACTCTAGTGCTGAGCGTTCCTGTACTCACGCTCTCCTATTATTGGTGTTTTGAGGTTGCAAGTTCGGTAAAGTATCCCAGAGACTTGGAAAGCCGCGACGTCCACCTGATCAATTTCCCCAAAGTCTCAATCCTCATTTCAACCTTCAACGAGAAGTTTGTGATTGCGAGATCACTGGAAGCTATGGGAAAACTAGACTATCCCAAGGACAGAATTCAGGTCGTCGTTGCTGACGACTCGACCGATGAGACTGTTCAGATAATAGATGACAAAGTGAGCGAATTGAATCATCTTGGAATTGGGGCTATTGTGTCGAGAAGGCCGGCTAGAGAGAATTACAAGTGCGGCGCCCTGAACAAAGCTATGGAGTTGGTAAACGGTGATTACGTCTTGCTCCTAGATGCCGATTCAGTGATACCCCCCGACGTGCTGGGTAAGGGAATCGACGCTATAGAGACCCACTCTGATGCGTCCTTCGTTTCGTTCCGATACGGGCATTACAACCGGGAGTATAACCTAGTCACGAGATTGTTTGCGCTGGCTCAGGACCTGGCAGATACCACTTCGAAGATGGGCGCCTATCTAGTGGACGCCCCGTTCTCCGCTCAGGGCGGATTCACGCTCGTAAGGGCGAAAGATCTGAGAGAGGTCGGACTGTGGACGAACGGGCGAATAGCCGACGACACTGATATTTCGATAAAATTGTACCTGAAGGGAAAGCGCGGTATTTACCTGAGCAACGTGAGCATCATGAGCGAAGACCCTTCGACGCTTGAGTCATGGAAAAAGCAGGTGGCAAGGACATCTCAGGGATGGTGGAGGTGTATCGCGAATTATTGGAAGCAAATAATCGTAGCCAAGGATGTTTCATTCACGAGAAAGCTCGGCATTTACTTGATGCTCGCAGCCACGTTCTCCAGTCTCAGCTGGATACTTGTCACCTTTATTTCGGCGATTGCTGTCGTATTCGGAGTCATTACTCCGGCTAATTCCATTTTCAACAACGATGTTTTCATTGCGGCGCTAACGATCCCGTATGCGGCGTCGCTTCTTTCAGCTGCCTGGGCGCTAAAGGTGCAGGGCATTATGACGATGCGCAATCTGCTACTCATTCCCGTGTTGAGCTATGCCGAAGTCAGTATGGTAACTCTTTCCTCGCTCGGTTTTTTCTACGGAGTTTTCGACCGGACGGGATTTTTCGACTACAGGACGCCGAAATCAGGTTCCGAGAAAGAAACAACGAAGTCACATTACTTTAGAACCCTTACCAATGACAGGAATGCGATAATCGAGGGAGTACTCTCAATCGTTGGACTGGGTTTGGGGCTGCTCGTTTTCTTCCACGGATTGTGGTTTCTTTCAATAAGCATGGTCGGCTTTTCGGGATGCACGCTAAAGTCCATGAATCTGTCCAGACACTTGAAGCCGCAACTCGAATCTGTGGAGAAGGTCTCACATGAAATCGCAGTTCCCGTCGTAAAGGCGCGAGATGACTAGTAGCGCCGGTACTGATGGCTCAGTTTCTCTTGTTCACCTGATCGAGAAACTCAAACCAAGCTCCCTTTGGCAGTCCTTGACGATTTATCAGGCCAAAGTTATTCTCGTGAAAAGGGAACGACAGCCAGTATGGATCAGATAATCTCCAGATCCCGAGCGCGTTCACAGAATCAATGGAATACGCTTCTTGGCAGATCGCCTTAACATATTCAACCTGCTTTGCTTGATCGAAGCCGAGTATTCCTGGCCCGGAAGGATATCCGGTTTCAGTTATCATTGTTTGCTTGCCGGATATTCTTCTGGCCTTCGAGACCTTCTCTTTCAAATTTGAAACGTTGATTGGTTCCGAGTGGGTGTAATTCGGATAGAAATCGAGCCCGAGAATGTCGCAGAACTTGAAATAAGATCTTGAGGCCGTCGCACTGTCGGCCTGCATATTTATCTTTGTCGGGGTTCTAGGATCTTCCTCGCGCACTACCCTGTGAATTCCCTCAAGAATACGATCTACTGCATCTCTATGGAACCACATGCCACCTCTTCTCCAGTCGCTGGCAAAGTGAGCCATCCACCAATCTGGCTCATTTTCAAGCTGCCACAATGCAATTTTTCCTCTGTAGTGTCTCACAATTTCCCGTGAAGCTTCTGTCAACCTGAGGATGTACTCGTCCAGGTTGTCAATGTCAAGACCAATCGGAAGAAATCTTTCATAACCGTTACCTATTACTGCAATGATGTCTATTCCTTCATCATTCATCGTTTGAACGAAATTGTCCAGAGGAAAATCATAGACTTGGTCCTTTCCACGTTGTATTCTGGGCTGGAAAAGGTTCCACTGGAACCAACATCTGACAAACTGAACTCGATTCTGTCTTAGCTGGCGGGCTAGTTTTCTTGAATACAGCTTTGCTACATCCGTTTTCTGTAGCGCCGTCGGTGACGTATGTGATGCGGCCAGCAGTGGGTGAGAAATCGCCGCACCCCTTCCAAAATTCATTGAAAGTGGCCCTTGAGGCAACCTTAATCGGAGCAGGTGAGGAATAATAATCGATTTTGGAGGAAGGACACCTGCATAAGTCCACATGTCGTCGATGCAGACTCCCCATCTGAATCTGCCGTCCTCGAAGCTCTGCTTGCTCATTGCTTGCTGGCTCCAAGCGGATTCAAATTGGTCCCTATCACTGGCAATGTATTTTGCTCGACATAGACTTCGTACAACGTTTAAACTTATGATACTCCAGAATAGAATTCTGGGTACGGGTCGAAGGGACCTTTAATCGATTCCTCAATCTCGAAATGGGCGAACCCCCCAGACGAAATGCATGGAGACGGCGTATGTGACCGGATAGGAAACTATCGCGCCAATTATGCTACCATAGACGGGAAAAAGTAATATGGCGTCCAGTAACGCAAGCTGAACTCCAATTATAATGAGATTTCCGGTTAACGAAGTAACTTGATACTTTCCCCATCTCTTTATCCAATTGAGTTGTCCTTCTTTTCGATCCACTTTGACGGTTATCCGCTCGTTGATTGCGAACGCTACAGTGGCACCTGTTCCTAGGGCCAGTGCGTCCAGTCCCAGAATCGTGAGTGAAGAGTCAGCAAAGCTGGGTACTCTTGTCGTGTGATATGCCACAAATATGCCCGCAAACAGTATCAGCTCATTGACCAAGAAGCCCGTGCCGGTCGCTACCGCGAATTTGGCTATCCGAAAGACAGCATATTTTTTAAGCAGACGGTCGAGCTTGCTATCGCCTGTCCTCTTCGATGCCTCTTCCGATTCGGCCATCTGTTAGCTCTTATTTGCTGGAGCGTGTCGCAATCATATAAGGCCGCAGGCACTATTTCCCGATATCAAAAAACTGCATAACTCATAACTGCGCTCGATCAACATGGAGGAGGAATTTCATATTCCCCTCTGGGGTTGGAGATGATCACTCTGTCTCCGGTACTCAGACTCATGAGATCAAGCCAGTGCGACGAAACGAACAAGTTGGGAGTGTGTTCCCCGTACAAAGTATGTATGCCCTCTTTTTGCTCCTTATCCTCTTCCTCGGACCTCCTCAAAACCAGCGTGCTTTGCCTAATTGCCTTGCCATTTTCGATTGATTTGTCCCCCAGTCCGTGAACCTCTATCACATTGGAGGACGCCCCCGCCAGCTTTAGAAGATTTGATTCGGAACTGAACGCCACGAACAATTGTTTGAGGATTCCATAATACTTGCCTTTTTCCTCTTCTTGGTGAGCGAACAGCTCTATTCTTTCAACCTTAACAGAGTCGTAACCGGACTCTTTGAGTGATCCTACTATTCCCTTTGGGTATACACTCTTATCTCCGGCGATTTCATTCAGAAAGTCTGGAACTCTCAATGTCCTTTTCTTCGGCAAACTTGACGAGTTGTCGGCCGAGCCATAATCTGTACTCAAATGCCACTCGGTATTATGTAATCAGAGCCAAATTAGTTTTGTGTATTCGGAATCTGTTCTAGATCACATTGAGAGAAGTTGTAAAAGAGTTGAGACCGAAGTATCTCATGCGAGGCGATTCTGAATGAGAATTCACAATCATTTCGAGGTGTATCGTTTCTCAGGATTGGTTTGGATTCTACAAACTCACGAACTATGCACGAAGATGGAATTTCGCTTAACTGGACCTTGGAGGTTTTGAGCGGGAGGATTTCAACTTCAGATATTATCTCGCCGGTCCTTTGGAACATCACAATTATTCAGGAGGCAGTTTTTCCATCATTTCGGCGGGTATGTCGAAATTTACGCCCGCTTGCGTTCTTGCTCACTTGTCACTTCGACTTGCGTAAACTATCGTACGCCCAATATCGCGTAACCGATACAACGATATTGGTCAGATGGCACGTTTAATTAGTTGGACGATAGCAAAGACATTCCAGAGATGGCCCCATAAGCAAGAGTCCAAAGAAGCGTGCGACATGCTGTCATTCATGCTACTTTGGCTACTTTCAACCCGGCCGATGTATGGACAGGAACTTGCTACAGAAATCGGGAAACGAAGAGGTGAAAAACCGAACCCGGGGACAATTTATCCTGCACTAAGATCTCGCAAGTCGTGGGCTGATAAAGGGACATCCGAAAGGCCGCAACATTGTCTACGAATTGATGCCTGCAGGCCGCGCGAGCTTGTCAACGGCTCTCGACTACTTCGAGCGTGCGTTCGGTGAGATTTTTCATTCCGCGTCGAAGGTCCGAAGAAAACTCCAAATCACAAACTGACCCTAGCCCTAGCCACTCCCTCAATAATCATAAATCGCGCTCGGTTTGGGACTTGGTTATGCCGCTCGATAACCCGATGGGCGTAGAAGAAAGAGATTCTCGCTGGGCCAAAGTTCGCAACGAAATGGAGCGAAAGGGCATAGATTGTCTTGTGGTCTACGGGACCCGGAACCTCGTAAATCACACGGCGAGTTTCAGGTATCTGTCCAGAGGGGTTGAAGGCTACCTAGTATTTCCGTTGGAAGGCGAGCCCACAATTTTTCCCTTCTTCGGTCACAAGGGCAGGGGCGACTGGTTTGACGCTTGGGTCAAGGACCTGCGAAACTGTCATCCGTTCTACTCGAAGGGAATCGTTGAGCGGATTCGCGAGCTGAAATTAGAAAACGGCGTGATCGGTATCGTCTCCTCGGACAGGTACTGGCGCGAGTACGGGTTTCCTCACCACACATATCTTGAACTGACCTCGGCTCTCAAAGACGCCAAGTTTGTTGAAACGTCCGACCTTTTAGAGGAAATCAGGCTCGTCAAGAGTCCGGCCGAAATTCAATGTCTAGAGAACGCGGCCGCAATTGGAGCAGAAGTAATAGATACGATCAGGAAAAGCGCGAAGGTGGGCGGCGATCATCGCGAAGTGAAGAAAAGAGCCATGGATACGCTCTACGAGCTCGGCGCCGAGCCGGGAAAGATGTTTCTCTACTCTTTCGGCGACTCGATCACGCATGGGGGAGTCAAGGCATTTTTTGTGGACATTCCAGGCAGAAAAGAAATCAAAGCGAACGAAGTGATTCTTACAGAATTCTCCATTTACTTCCAAGGCTACGAGGCGCAGTACAACCAGCCGTTCGTTGCTGGTCGACCCTCGAAAGAGTGGCAGGCCGTCTTCAACGCTTGCTCGGAAGCTTATGATCGAGGGTACAAGGCTCTGAAACCAGGGATAAAGGCCGGAGAGCTCGAAGACGTTTGTCTTGCGCCCATTCTAAAGGCGGGTTATACATATTCCAACCCAATGTTTCATGGCCTGGGCTTTGCGCTCGAGCAACCCATCGGAACGATCCCATGGCAACCGCTTCACGTTCTTGACAGGTTGTTTATGTTGAGAAAAGATATCGTACTTGAGATCGAGCCGCACGCGATGACCTCGGACCTGAAGTACGGCATGAGTCTCGGCGATACCGTGGTCGTCACCGACTCGGGATGTAGGCGTCTAGGAAAGAAGACCGTTCCCGAATTTGTCTCGACCGGTTGAATTATCCCTTTACGGGGAAAAAGAGCACGAAGAAATACAGCGCAGCAAAGAGCCACACGAACAATATTGCGTTCTGAAGCCGCTTGTTCGTGTCGGGAACCATTGAGGTAACGAGAACGGGTATTCCTAATGCGAGCGCGGGATCGACCGTGATGAAATAAAACGAATATTCCACCCTGTGCAACACGAGAGAGACGTAGTACCACGGCAGGTAGTTCGAGGCAATCCAAAATCCGATGAACGCGTCGACCTTCGTGAATTTCTTCACGGCTACCTTGTATAGAATCATGGCGGTGATTGGCCATATCGCGTACCACACCGCAAAATTTCCGATTCCCACCCAATCAATGGGGTGAGTGGTGATTACCTTCTGGAGGCCGTCAGGAAGCGTCGAAGTAACTGTAACCGTGACAACAAAGTAGCCGGAAGGGTTGATGTTGAACGGCAATATCCAGTTCCAAGGATAGCAGTTCCACGTAGTAGTACTGCTACAACCGGTGAGTTCCGACTGATAGTGATAGTAGTAAAGAAAGTTCAAGACCGGGTTTGTGATCGCGCCAAAACCGGCTTCGTAGGGCTTGTAAATGATGTCGTAAGCCCAGAGCGGGAGCGCGAACGCCCCGATCATGATTGCAAAAAATGCGACGAGCTTGAGCGCGTTTTCGTTCAAAATTTTCCCGAGATCGCGCTTTGGCATAGCATAAAGGTGATAGAGAATGAGGGCGAAGACAAAATACACTCCCGATTCTTTGCTTAGTACGGACAAGCCCATCGCAAGAGCGCAAAGATAGTAATGCTTCTTGAAGTAGGCGAGAAAGCCGACAAGGGCGAAGAAAATAGGCGGCCCGTCGAGTAGGAGAAGAGAAGTATGAATAAAGAAGAGTGTTTCAAATCCCAGGAAACTTGCGGCAAGCAGCGCCTTCTGCTTGGATACAAAATTTAGAGCGATAAGATACATCACGTAAACCGAGAGGACGCCGATTATTACATAAAAAATCCTCCAGCCGAAAAAGTCGTCTCCGAAAAGATAGATTCCCAGAGCTCCCCAAATCTTTCCGAAGAAAGGATGCTCGATGTTGGACGCGATGCCGTTGAGCAAATCCTGTGCGGCGGGGACGTAGTAAGATTCGTCAAAGACGCAAGCACCGTTAGTACCGGTACAGCTGTTTCCGCTTGGGAAAGACATCGCGTAGAGGTGCAGCCCGAATATGATCAGCAAAAGATGGCCGATGTCGAATTTAGAGCCGAGCCACTCAAAGCGGCCGAGGATTTTCGAGTAGAAATGTTTTGGCTGTTCTTTTTCCGGAGCTCGAATCGTTTCCCCGTTGTCGATGTCCCCCATCTTGCTGAATGCTCCATCTTATTCGCTAACGATCCTAGAAGTTCGTCATTTTTCTGGAAACAAGTAGCGGGTTCAGAACTTTTCTTTCAGTTTGATTAACTTTTACTACCTGTTGCTTTTGTCATAGCTTGTAAAGAGGCCGAAAGCGGCGGGTCATCATCCAAAGGTACTAGGGTCGTTGGATTTGCGGGAATTGTTCTTAAAGGCACATTAAGGGAAAACCACGCGTTTTTTTGAAAATCCAAAAGATTCAATGAATCATTAAACTTCGATCGTCATAAATAGACGATGAAAGGTGCGCCGGTCTGCCCTCTCATTTGATTGAGTAATGGAATTTCGTTGCCAAAATTCAAGACAATGGCAAAAACCATTGTTTCTCGTAATCCCAACACTGATGAGGTGTGCATACCCTCACAGACCGACCTGGGAGGCTATTTAGGGTCAACATTGCGCGAAAAACGTCAATATCGAACAGATAGTGCCTTATATTAGGTTCAATCAGTCGTTGCCGTGTCTAGCAATTCAGTGAGCCAACCAGTTGTTTGTACTAAGCATAGCATTAGATTGCGCGGTGACGAAAGCGGAAACCTCTCCTGTCCTGTCTGTGAGAACATCAACAACCAAAGGTCGTCAGGACGAAGAGGCGGCAGACGTTAGTTCGCAGTTTTAAAGAGGTTAAAATTACATGAGCTCAATCCGAAGTAAAGCGGGAGACCTGAAGAGAGCCGAAAGGATTACCGATCGTTGCCCCAGGTGCGGAAAGGGGCCGATGGTTATGGATTCTGCTGTTGGAGAATTGTTCTGCAGTAGTTGCGGTTTTGTGCTGAAGGAAAAGCTCGCTGAGATCGGTCCTGAATGGCGCGCGTTTTCGCCGGAGGAAAAGAATTCGCGTGCGCATACCGGATCTCCATCTAGTCTTGCTATGCACGACATGGGTCTTGCCACAGTTATCGGCGTCGAGGACAGAGACGCTTCCGGCAAGGCGCTACCCGCATCGATGAAAAGTACTATCGAGAGACTGCGCACATGGGATGGAAGAAGCCAGGTTCATGCCTCCGTGGATCGAAACAGGAGACAGGCTTTCAGTGAGCTGGACCGTCTGGCCGATAAATTGAACGTCAACGACGCCGTGATCGAGAAGTCTGCTTACATTTACAGGAAAGCTCTGGAACGAGGATTAGTTCGTGGAAGGTCAATCTCAGCCCTAATTGCTGCAGCGCTTTATGCGGCGTGCAGAGATACCGAGACGCCTCGCACACTCAAGGACATTTCCCTGATCAGTAACATCAAGAAAAAAGAGATTGCGCGATGCTACAGACTGCTGTTCAGAGAGCTGGATCTAAGAATGCCTGTCGTCGATCCCGTAAAGTGCATAGCCAGAATAGCGAGCAAAACGGGATTGCAGGAGAGAACCAAACGGAGAGCGATAGAAATTCTGAGACGGGCCGAAGAAACTCGCACTTCCGCGGGTAAAGACCCGATGGGACTCGCTGCTGCAGCTCTGTACGTGGCGTGCGTAATGGAGAACGAAAACAAGACTCAGAAGGACGTTGCCGAAGCGGCCAGCGTGACAGAAGTCACTATCAGGAATAGGTACAAAGGACTAAAGGCTACGCTGAACATATAGGCCAGAATTGTTGTGCTTTTTTGCGCGGCATAATGCTCTTGTTCTCGAACTTACAGATTTTCGCTGTAGTTTTGAGTGGAGAATCTTTTCTAAGCTATTGCAAGGGTGTTGCAACCCTACTAGTCGGAAATCTTCTTCGCTAGACGAATGCCAACAAGTATTTCTAGGATAGGCCGCGACAATTCCGTAAGGACTACGATGACGAGACCAGCACTCGTCATTTTTTGAGTTTGGTTATCTGGCCTAGAAGAAAATTACTAAAAATGATTTTTACACTCGACTTCCTGTAGAATTGTTGCGCTACGTCTTAATATTTGACTAGCAGAATCTTCTCGACTTGCTGTTAGAACTATTGTCTCTGCCTTCGAGCAGCATGTTTTTCTCAGATCTGGAGTCAGTTGCCTACCATCTGCTGCTGTTCGTGATCATAATCGCGGCTGGATGGTTGATAGGTAGAGTCGTCGGATGGCTGTTGGGACAACTTGTCTCCGCCGCGGGTGGTGACTCGGTGCTCCGTCAGACCGAAGTCGGCCGCACGCTCGCAAAATCAGGATACAATTCGGCGCATCTGGCGAGGTCGATCACGAAGTGGATAATCTACTTCACGGCTTTTTTGATTGCCATTGTGAGCCTGCAGCTTCCATTGATCACGAGTTCTGTCAATTCATTCCTCGATTACCTGCCAAAGCTAATCGGAGGGATACTTATCTTCATAATCGGGATCATACTTTCGGATTGGGCCGGCGAATTAGTAAAGAAGAGTTTCCAGCCTGAGCAGCGCCAGCTCTTTTACCTTGACTTTTTCGGCAACATGATCAGAGTCATTCTGTATTTTGTGACGATCACGATTGCGCTCAACTACATCGGAATCGACGTGACCGTCCTCTACATCATAGTTCAAGCCTTCGCTTGGAGCGTCGCTATATTTGTCGCGGTTACGGCAGCTATTATAGTTGGTTGGCTTTTGAAGGATAGAATTAAGGACTTCTTTGCCCAATAATAATTTTCTGCAGAGGGCTTCGCCAAGTCTTACAGGGAAAGAACAGTGACTCGATATGCATCATTTTTTTCGCTTGAGTAGGAAGTGACGGCTTTGGCCGAAGACGAAACTCTTGAGAGTGATCCGTTGTGGTACAAAGATGCGGTGATTTACGAGGTTCACGTCAAGGCGTATTACGATACCGCCGGAGATGGGATTGGAGATTTTAGAGGACTGACTTCAAAACTAGACTACTTGAAAGACCTTGGAGTAACTGCTGTTTGGCTTCTTCCGTTTTATCCATCGCCCATGAAAGACGATGGCTATGATATCTCGGACTACTTCAACGTGTACAGTGCATACGGCACGTTAAGCGATTTCAAGGAGTTCCTGCGAGAGGCTCACAGTCGTGGGATCAGGGTGATTACTGAGCTCGTCTTGAATCACACTTCAGACCAAAATCCGTGGTTTTTGCAATCTAGACTTGCAGAGCCCGACTCAAACATGAGAAATTTCTACGTATGGAGCGGCACTCCAGACAAGTACAAGGATGCAAGAATAATATTCAAAGACTTCGAGACGTCAAATTGGACGTACGATCCTGTTGCCAAGGCGTATTTCTGGCACAGATTCTATTCGTACCAGCCCGATCTCAACTACGACAACCTCGAAGTACAGAAGGCGATGCTAGAGGTCGTAAAATATTGGATGGATATGGGCGTCGACGGAATGCGTCTGGACGCGGTCCCGTACATCTTCGAGCGGGAAGGAACGAATTGTGAAAATCTCCCTGAGACTCATCAGTATTTGAAGAAACTGCGCGCGGATGTTGATACAGAGTTCAAGAATAGAATGCTTCTTGCCGAAGCTAATCAGTGGCCCGAAGACGCGGCCGAGTATTTCGGTAACGGCGACGAGTGCCACATGATATTTCATTTCCCTTTGATGCCCAGAATGTTCATGGCAATACAGATGGAAGACAGCTACCCGGTGATCGACATCCTGGAAGAGACGCCAAAGCCCCCGGAAAATTGCCAGTATGCTTTGTTTTTGCGGAACCACGACGAGCTAACTTTGGAGATGGTTACCGATGAGGAGCGAGACTACATGTACAGAGTGTACGCCAGAGACAAGCAGGCGCGCCTAAATTTTGGAATCAGGAGGCGTCTTGCTCCATTGCTGGGAAACGACAGGAGGAAGATCGAGCTCATGAACGTGATGCTGTTCACCTTGCCAGGAACTCCTGTGATTTACTACGGAGATGAAATCGGTATGGGAGACAATTTCTATCTCGGCGACAGGAACGGTGTTAGGACTCCCATGCAGTGGAGCGCCGACTTGAATGCTGGATTTTCAAGGACCAACCCGCAGAAATTGTATCTCCCAGTTATAATTGAACCGCAATACCACTACGAAGCAATCAACGTCGAAAATCAAGCGAACGATCCGACCTCCTTGCTGTGGTGGATGAAGCGGCTGATTATGATAAGAAAACGTTACAAAGTCTTTGGCTACGGCGATGTGCAGTTTCTCTTCTCGGAGAATACGAAGATACTTTTGTTTCTGAGGGAATACAAAGACGAGCGCATATTGGTTATTCTGAATCTTTCAAAGAACGCGCAGTCCGCAGACCTTGATTTGTCGAAGTACGAGGGATTCAACCTGCAAGACGTTTTCAGCGGGATTTCGTTTCCACAAATCTCCAAATCCAAGTATAGCATGACTTTCGGTCCTTATGGATACTACGTCTTTGCTATGAGCAAGGCCGAGGCTTTGCAAGTTGAAGAGAAACCCGAGCTGCCTGAGATACGACTGAGAAAGAAGATTCAGGATCTGTTTTCTGGAAAACCTCGGGACAGGCTAGAACAGGAGATACTGCCCGGTTACCTAAGAAATTGCCGCTGGTTCGGGGGCAAGGGACGCGTAGTTGAAAGACTGAGAATCAGGGATTTTCTTGAAGTCAAGGAGTCTGTGGAACAGCCCATCGGCGGTCATTACAATTTCGTCATAATTGATACCTACTATAACGAGGGTCTGCCTGATGCCTACTTGATTCCGATTGAGTACCTGCAAATCGAAAAGGCAAGCTGGATTATTGAAAATAAACGGAGTTCCGTGCTCTCGAGAGTAACCTTCGAAAAGGGCGAAAGTGGAATAGTCTTCGATGCTCTGTCTGATCCAGAATTCTGCAAAGTATTGCTCGATCGGATAATAAAGAAGGAAGTAACAAAAGATGCAGTTTCCACCATCGAAGGCAAACCTATCGACACTCTAAGCAGTATCGTCGAACCCAATTGGCTTGCTAGTGCAAAGGTCAGTCTTGTTGGGACAGAGCAGAGCAATACCTCTATTGTGTATGATGACCAGATTATAATCAAAATTCTCAGAAAGGTCGAAGAGGGTATCAACCCAGAAGTCGAAATTGGAGAGGTGCTTGCAAGGCACTCTTTCATATCAACACCACTGTTTTTGGGGAAGGTGGATTACGTTGCCCCAGCCGCAGAACCCGCAACTATTGGTATAGTCCAAGCATACATAAGAAACCAAGGAGACTGCTGGAAGCTCTTTTTGAGTGAATTCCAGGGGTTTATCGAAAGGGTCATCACCACCGGTAAGGAATCCGAGCTGTCTCAGTTTACCACTGAAAAACCAATCCTTGATCTGGCGTCTCAAGAGATCCCCGACAAAGTTGTCGAACTTTTGACTCCTCTCTTTCTGGAAAAGGTGCGGCTTTTAGGTCAGAGGACTGCTCAGTTTCACATTGCCCTTTTTGAAGAAACCTCGAATCCGGATTTCAAGCCTGAACCTTTGAGATATTTGAGTCAGGTCGCGATTTCGCAAGCCATGATTGGATACGCAAACAGAGTTTTCAGAATCGTGTCCAGGTCAGGCCGCCTTGAAGGAGATGCCAAACGGGAGATGAATATCCTGATGCTGAATCAGGAGTTGGTTGCCAAGAGATTCGCCTCGATACGGCACCTGAAAATTGATGCTGTCCTGATGCGCACCCACGGAGACTATCACCTGGGCCAGGTGCTCTACACCGGAAAGGATTTTTCGATCATTGATTACGAAGGTGAACCCTCCCGATCTCTAAGTGACAGACGGCTCAAGCGCTCGCCGCTCAAAGATGTGGCCTCGATGATAAGATCATTCCAGTATGTCGCCTATTCGAATCTTATGGAGAATCCGCTGGTTAAAGATAAAGTCACGCTAAGGGAAAAATGGGGCGACGTTTGGTACAAGTACGTGTCAGGGGTGTTCTTGCGACATTACTTGCAGGCTGTAGAAAACTATCCTATCGTGCCGAAGGAAAAAGAAATTCTCTCGGTTCTTTTCGACGCATACCTCTTAGAAAAAGTCGTCTACGAGCTGTGGTATGAGTTCAACAACCGTCCGACATGGATTCTCATACCTTTGAGGGGAATAAGGGAAATCCTCGGACCGGAGTACCGTGCATCGCCTCAAGATAAAGTTTCGTGAAAATCAAGTAAAATAATCTGGAACCAAGATAACTAACAGAGTTAATCCTTGCAAATCCCAATTAGCGTGATTACAATTGAGAGCTTGGCCGGGTAGACCCTATCCTCTAGGCGCGACCTGGGACGGCAAGGGTGTCAACTTTGCGATTTTTTCTGACAACGGCACTGCCGTAGAGCTCAAGCTTTACGAAAAAACCGATGCCCAAGGACCGAGAGAGGTCGTGAAATTAAGAGAGAAGACCGGCCACATCTGGCACATCTACCTCCCTGACGCGCTACCCGGACAGCTCTATGCGTATTCAGTTGATGGACCTTACGAACCTGAAAAGGGATTGCGGTTCAATTCCAAGAAAGTGCTGATAGATCCTTATGCAAAGGCGATAGCCGGGCCGATAAAATGGAACGATGCTCTCTTCGGATATAAGATCGGAAATCCTCAAGCCGATCTTTCTTTTGACGACAGAGATTCTGGCGCTTTCCTTCCGAAATGCGTTGTTGTCGATGGGTCGTTTGACTGGGAAGGCGACGAGTTGCTGAAGACCCCATGGAACAATACGATCATCTACGAGTTACACGTCAAGGGATTCACGAAGGTGCATCCCGAAGTGGAGGAGAAAAAGCGAGGAACGTATTCCGGTCTCGCCTCGCCAAGTGTAATACGTTACCTCAAAGATCTCGGGATAACCGCCGTGGAGCTTCTGCCTATACACCAACACGTCAACAGCAAGAACCTCGTGGACAAGGGTCTAGTTGATTACTGGGGATACAACACGATAGGATATTTCGCTCCCGATTCCAGGTATTGCAGCTCCGGCGTTCAGGGAGAACAGGTGCGAGAGTTCAAGGAGATGGTAAAGGCTTTGCACAAGGCTGGAATTGAAGTCATTCTCGACGTAGTGTACAACCATACGGCGGAAGGAAACCACCTTGGACCAACACTGTGCTTCCGCGGCATTGACAACATTTCCTACTACCGACTTTCTCCAGAGAACGCAAGATATTGCGTCGATTTTTCAGGGACGGGTAACAGCCTGAACATGCGCAACCCCTCGGTTATTCAATTAATCATGGACAGCTTGAGGTACTGGATACTGGAGATGCATGTTGACGGCTTTCGATTCGACCTAGCTGCGGCGCTTGCGAGGGAACTCTTTGAGGTGGACCGCCTGTCAATATTCTTCGAAGTCATCCAGCAGGATCCGGTGATATCCCAGGTGAAACTCATCGCAGAACCCTGGGATTTAGGTGAAGGCGGCTATCAGGTGGGCAACTTTCCTGCCCTGTGGGCAGAATGGAACGGAAAATACAGGGACACCGTCAGGGGTTTCTGGCGGGGCGACGAAAACAAGATGGCCGAGCTGGGATACAGACTGACCGGATCAAGTGATCTTTTCCAAAACGGCGGAAGAAATCCACATTCTAGCATTAACTTCGTCACGGCACACGATGGTTTCACGCTCAACGACCTAGTGAGTTACAATACAAAGCACAACGAGCAGAATAAGGAAGATAACAAAGACGGCTCAGACAATAACTTGAGCTCGAATTACGGGGTCGAAGGGCCGATCGAAGACATTGCAATAAACGAGCTCAGAGAAAGAGAGAAGAGAAATTTCATTTCGACTCTTTTTTTGTCTCAAGGAGCTCCCATGATACTGGGAGGCGACGAGATAGGAAGGACCCAAAGAGGGAACAACAATGCCTACTGTCAGGACAACGAAACGAGCTGGTTCAACTGGAACCTCAGCCCGGATGCCAAGAGTCTTTTTGAATTTACGCGTCAAGCGATCCATCTGCGAAAAGAACATCCAGCTTTGCGCAGGGGAAGATTCCTGAAGGGGAAAAAACTCTTCGGTTCGATCAAAGACATTATTTGGCTCCAGCCTGATGGAAACGAGATGACGGAGGAAGAATGGACTAAACCGCACATTCGCGCGATCGGAATGATGCTGGGCGGAAATGCGATAGACGAATTCACCGAGCGGGGCGAGCGAATTGCCGACGACACGCTTCTGATATTGTTGAATGCGAACGCTACCGCGCTGCCGTTTAAGATTCCCAAAATCGGAGAAAAGTGGGAATTATTGCTTTACACAGGTGGAAAAGTGGAAGGCGCGGTTGCTGTCGTGAGCAGTGGAGGTGAATTCAACCTCAGAGATCGCTCTGTCGCCTTGCTTCGGCGGACGAGATAAAGCCTAAAAATTCCTCTGATTCGCGGGGCCAATACAAGATGCTTTAACTGAGGTACTGAAATGAAAGGCGATGCACGAATTCCAATTTCAACTTACAGACTGCAGTTGAACAAAAATTTTCCATTCAAGAGCGCGGAAAGTCTGGTCGACTATTTTAGTGATCTGGGAATTTCCGACATTTACCTTTCGCCCATTCTGCGGGCGCACAGCGGTAGCCTTCACGGGTACGATGGAGTTGACACTAGCCAGATTAGTCCGGAATTAGGTGGGCGACAAGGTTTTGAATCCCTTTTCCTGACGGTGAAGAAGAAAAAAATCGGTCTTCTTCTCGACATTGTCCCAAATCATGTCGCGACATCGGACGAAAATGCGAAATGGAATAGTGTTCTGGAATACGGGAGATTCTCTCCATATGCATCTTTTTTTGATATAGATTGGTCAAGTCGAAGAAACCCAAAAAACAAGGTCTTCCTACCGATTCTAGCCGATTCTTGGGAGAAAAGTGTTCAAAGCGAAAAGGTCCGGATCTATTTTGATCAGAAAAATTCCAGAATCTTTCTGAAAATCTACGAGAATAGAAGGCTCCCTCTCTGTCCTGGAAGCTACGCCGCAATACTCAAACTATGCGCTGAAGAGCTATCGCGAGACGAGCGACAAATCAAATTACTAAAGAAATTAGATACGTTGACACGATCATTTAGCGCATTACCATCTAGTGTCGAGTCTCATTTCGATAACCCATCTCTTTACAAAACCGGAGAAAAATTGAAGCGAAGGTTCCAAAATCTGTGTGCCCTGACCCCCAAAATACCCTGTTGCATTCACAAGGTCCTTCGTGATCTCGACAGGTCAATCGTAGCCAGAAAAAGAATTCTTGGTCTGATTTTGAATGAGCAGTTCTACGTGATTGGCCAAATAATTCGCGACTCCGCGAAGATTAACTACCGCCGTTTCTTCGAGGTCAGCGATCTGATCGGAGTCCGAGTAGAAGATCCGAAAATATTTGCAGAAACCCACAAACTAATACTCGAACTGCTCGATCAAAAAAAGATCTCCGGACTGAGGGTAGATCACCCCGACGGCTTGCTCGATCCCACGGCGTACTTCAGGAGACTGCAGGCAAGTTTCGGAAGCAAAATAATCAATCCCCCACTGTTTGTGCTTGCAGAGAAAATCCTGATGGAGCAAGAACATCTCAACCAAAGGTGGAAAGTTTACGGCACGACTGGCTATGACTTTGCGAGGGACTCGACTCAGCTCTTTGTCTATCCAAGTGGGCTCGAATTTGATGCCATCTACCAGAAATTTATCCGAAAAAGAACGAACTTCGATACCGCCGTGCATCTCGGTAAGAGAAAGGTTCTGCGGAAACTGATGCAGGCTGAGCTCATAAGAGTCTCAGACCTTCTCTATTCGATTTCGCGAAAGACCAATCAGTACCGCAACTTGAATTCAGAAGCAATTACCAGAGCTTTGGAGGAAGTAGTCTCGCGATTTCCTGTCTATCGCACGTACGTCACAGAAAAGACAGCGAAATTGTCAAACGACGAAGCCAAATTCGTCCTCCAAGCTCTTGATAGAGCAAAACATGTCGATACAAAATCTCTTCGACTCTTGCGTCAACTTCTGTTTCTTGAGAAAGTTGAAGGCGTTCCCTTCAGGGAGGCAAGAAATTTTGTCATGAAATTTCAACAGCTTACGGGACCTATCATGGCAAAGGGTGTCGAGGACACCGCTTTCTACACGTTTAATCGGCTCATTTCCCTAAACGAGGTCGGCGGCAATCCCGAAAGGTTTGGCATATCAATTGAGGAGTTTCATCTCAGAAATCAGCTACGCGCCAAAACTTGGCCGTACACAATGCTCTGCTCGTCGACTCATGATACAAAGAGGAGCGAGGATGTTCGTGCCAGAATCAACTTTCTCTCCGAGATACCAGAGGAGTGGCACAAAGCGCTAGTTCGATGGAACAAACTCAACAAAGAAAAGAAAACATTTTCGAACGGCAAATTTGCCCCTGGAAGAAACGACGAGTATTTCCTTTACCAAACATTGCTGGGAGCTTGGCCTCTGACTCCTAGCAACGGTACCTACGATGAGTTCATTGAGCGTATCGTGGCTTACGAAAGAAAAGCGTCAAAAGAGGCAAAGGAAAATACGAGCTGGCAAGAGCCAAACGAAAAGTACGATCTGGCGCTGGAGAGGTTTGTCAGGAAAATTCTGGAAAAGTCGTCATCTAACAAATTCCTGAAAGATTTTGGAGAATTTCAATCCGAAGTTTCCTTCTTTGGCATGTTAAACTCGCTGTCCTCATTGCTACTAAAACTGACTTCGCCTGGTTTTCCTGATATCTATCAAGGCAATGAGATCTGGGATTTTAGTCTTGTCGATCCAGATAACCGAAGGAAAGTTGATTTCCTGAGAATAAAGCGCATGCAGAGTTCGCTTTCGGCCATGCTGAAAAAAATGGATTGCGACATGCTCTCGGCAAGGCTCCTGCGAAATTGGAAAGACGGATTTGTAAAAATGTATGTTTTGAATTTGACATTGAGATTCAGATCCAGTCATCCAAACCTTTTTTTCGACGGAGAATATTTGCCGCTGAAAACTGTGGGAGAAAAGCAAGATCATCTCTGCGCCTTTTTAAGGCAAAATCACCATGAGAAGTGTCTAGTAATCGTTCCGAGATTTTTTTCGAAACTAACTGGCGAACCAAGATCTCCGCTCGGAAAGGAGACTTGGGGAAACACGCGAATTTTGTTGCCAGACAAATCTCGTGTGGTGTGTTACAATTTGTTCACGAGAGAGAGTTTGAGCTCTCATGAGGAAAAAAATGTGAATTATCTGCATGCTTCAGAGGTCTTCGATAAGTTTCCTATTGCACTATTAACTACTACTCTTTGAGAGGCGCGCGTTATTTTTCTAGAAGCAGAATGTGGGCTGGTTCGATGTTCGGGTCCAGCCTTATGTAGTTTGTTTCCCCCCGCCACTCGAATCTTTTGCCAGTTATCAAATCCCACACAAAATAGCTTTGATTTTCAACACCTAGTTCCTTGACCGGGACGTAGACCGTCGAATCCTGTGTATTGAAAGGGTCGAGATTAACTGCGACCATAATCACGTTCCGCTTGTCCTGCGTCCACTTGGCGTAGAACATCACATTTTCATTGCTGGCTCTGAGAAGGCGCAGATTAGAGGTAAACTGCAGAGCCGCGTTTTCCCTTCGGATTTTGTTCACTTTGGAAATAAAATCCTTGATATTGCTTGGACGCTCCCAGTCCCAGACTTTGTATTCGTATTTCTCTGAATTAAGATAATCCTCCGAGTTTTGCGTCAGGGCCCGGTTCTCGCACAACTCGAATCCATTGTATATTCCGTAAGAAGACGAGAGCGTTGCAGCGAGTACAAGCCTGATCTTGAAAGCTGGTCTCCCTCCCTTCTGAAGATATTCTGACAGTATGTCGGGAGTGTTCGTGAAGAAATTTCCAATGTAATACTCCGAGACATCTGAAAGCACAAACTCGTCAAGAAATTGTTCCAGCTCTCTCTTGGTATTCTTCCACGTAAAGTAGGTGTACGATTGCGAGAAACCTAGCTTTGCAAGAAGCTTCATACTTTTGGGACGCGTGAACGCTTCTGCTAGGAAGATAGTATCTGGATACGACGATTTGACGCTCGAAATGAGCCACTCCCAGAAGCCGATTGGTTTGGTGTGAGGATTGTCAACCCTAAAGATTCTGACGCCTTTCTCGATCCAGAAAATAACCACTTTGAGCAGCTCCTCCCAAAGCTGCTTCCAGTTTTTGTTTTCAAACGAAAACGGAACGATATCATAGTATTTCTTCGGAGGGTTTTCCGCGTACCGTATTGTTCCGTCTTTTTGATGGTAGAACCACTCGGGATGCTCTCTGACGTATGGATGATCCGGCGAAGCCTGATACGCCAAATCCAAAGCCACCTCCATGTCGAGTTTTTTAGCCTCGCACACAAAATGCAAAAAGTCCTCCATTGTTCCCAGATCAGGATTGATGGACTTGTGACCACCGTTCTCGTTCCCAATTGCCCAGGGGCTGCCCGGATCATCGGGGCCCGCATCTCCAGAATTGTTTCGACTTCTTCTGTTTGTCCTGCCGATCGGGTGAATCGGCGGAAGATAAATTACGTCGAAACCCATCTTCCTGATTTCGGGTAGCCTCTTTTCGCAATCAGCGAACGTCGCACTCTTTCTGGGGACATTTCCTTGCGAGCGGTGGAACATTTCGTACCAGGAACCGAACCTTGCAAGAGTGGGCTCGACCGCGACTTCGAGAATGATGGATGTTTGGAGGCTGGGCTTTTCAAGGGAGGAATTGACAAGTTCTGCAAATTCGCGATCTTCAGCCAACTGGAGTTTTGCCTTAATGGTGTTACTCTTCTGGATTTCTTCAAAACGCCTTGAAAGTCTCGATTTTAGGTCGGCAGGGGAAGCAGCGATGGCGGACTCGATCAGATCGTTCAGACTGTCCAGCTCTGTCAAGATATTTTCTCCCGAATCAAACCACTTCTTGGTGCTCTCGACAAGGTTCAGATACTTGTCAACCCATGCCTCTATTGCGTATTCGTAGGTTCCCGTTTCTTTGAGAAGAAAAGAGGCATTCCAACGATCTTCGTCATCATCATACTGCATTGGCGTTCTGGACCAAACATTAATTGCTTTTTTTCGATACAGAAGATCAGCTCTGAGAACATCGTGACCGGATTTTACGACATCTGCGCTCACTTTCAGTGAATCTCCAACTATCCGCTTCACCGGGAACCGACCGCAGTCTAATTCGGGAGAAATGTGCTCGATACAGATCGACTCTCGGGAAAAATCGTCGGTGGACAACCTGCCTTGGTTAGCGCGCTGCATCGGACTTGATCACTAGAGAACTAACGCGGGCATATCAGCATAGCCATTTAGAGTTCTAGAAAACTTTTGGAATGCGATAATAGGTCACTTGATTCAAGGTTCAAAGAGCTGTTAGATTTGAAGGATGCTAGAGCTTGGAAACTTGACATCGGAGCAAATCCCAGTAGCAATGGAAATTGGATGTTCAGAGTCTGGGCCCCACATGCAAAAGAAGTAGAACTCGCGATCATTGACGGAAGAGGCGAAACCCGCTTCAAAATGGAGGAAGAGTCACGAGGGTATTTCTCAAAAGTCGAAGACGCAAGAGAAGAAATGAAATACGCGTTCATCATTGACGGCAAAAATAGGAGAGCAGATCCCGCTTCCCGATATCAACCGGACGGAGTCCATGGAGATTCCAAGTTAGTCGACCCGTCCAGCTATTCTTGGTCCGATGCTTCCTGGAACGGAGTTGCTCTAAATGATCTTGTAATCTATGAGCTTCACGTTGGAACCTTTACAAAGGAAGGAACATTCGAATCTCTGATTCCGTTCCTAGATTATCTCGGAAAGGACCTCGGCATAACTGCCATCGAGATCATGCCGGTAGCCCAATTTTCGGGAAAAAGAAATTGGGGATACGACGGTGTACTGATGTATTCAGTTCAGAACAGTTATGGCGGTCCGCTTGGATTGAAAAAATTGATCGATGCATGTCATTCTTCGAATCTAGCAGTGATTCTTGACGTAGTCTACAACCACGTCGGGCCTGAAGGAAACCATCTATCCGATTTCGGTCCTTATTTTTCTTCGAAGTACAGAACGCCGTGGGGGGCCGCGATTAATTACGATGACGCAGGATGCGACGAAGTGCGAAAGTATGTCGTGAATAACGCGAATTACTGGGTTAACGAATATCACGTTGACGGACTGCGCTTGGACGCTATTCACGGGATTTTTGACTTTTCCACCAAACACATTCTCGAGGAAATGAAAGACTCCGTAGAGAAGAACAAGATGAAAGGTAAGTACGTTCACTTGATAGCGGAGAGCGATCTTAATGATCCGAAAATAATTTCTCAAGAGGACAAGTGTGGGTATGGTCTTGACGCCCAGTGGTCTGACGACTTTCACCACTCGGTTCACGCCTACCTCACGGGCGAAAAATATGGTTACTACGATGATTTTGGCGACATCACCCAAATCGAAAAAGCTATTCGAGACGGTTTTGTATACGACGGGATTTATTCAAAGTTCAGAAACAGAAACCACGGAGCGTCGTCGCAAGGCCTGTCGGGTAGCAAGTTTGTGATTTGCATTCAAAATCACGACCAAGTAGGAAACAGGCCTGACGGCAAGAGGCTTTCGGCTCTAGTCGACCTGTCTGCCCTGAAAGTCGCTGCGGGATTGCTTCTACTCTCTCCCGCTATACCGATGCTGTTCATGGGAGAAGAGTACGCGGAGAAGGCTCCCTTCTATTTTTTCACCAGTCATTCCGACAAGGCGCTCGTAAATGCGACCCGGGAGGGCAGAAAAAAAGAGTTTGAATCGCACAAGTTTGACATGGATTTCGTCAATCCTCAGGATGAGAAAACGTTTGTAAAGTGTAAGCTCAACGAAGCTTTACGATTCGATAGTCCTAATCGCGAAATCTTCGAATATTACAAAGAGCTGATCTCGCTGAGAAAGGGTCATCCCGCCTTTAGAGACCTTGACAAGAGGAATATGCAGATTAGCCTAGACAAAAAGCAGAAGGTCATTGTATCCAGACGCCTAGGAACGAACGAAGAGCTGCTGACTTTAGTTGTACTGAACCGTAATTCTATCGAGTTAAGGAACGTGGCTACGGAAGACCAATGGATCTTAATTCACAGTTCGACTGGCGGCAAGCCAAAACGAGATTCAAGCTCGATTCAACTGCCTTCCATGAGCGTGACGGTCTACAAGAAGCCATCACCGTAAGAAACACAAACTCCAGATTGATAATCGGCCGAATTCTTATAAGATTCCTTGAGAGATAATCCGTCCAGTGGGATATTGCCTGCGAGAAAAAAGAGCAAGAAGGAGATTGCCGTCAAGGGTTCTGAAAATAGCGCTACGGATCTAGATCGCGTGTTTGCAGACTATGCCAGACGCTTTGACAACATGATACCACCCTTTTTCCGCGGGGGGTTGATGGGGCCCAGATGGTTGAGGTCTTTCGAACTTCCTGAAACTAGACGAGCATTCTCCGACCTCATCGACGCGGGAAAGGAGTATCGTGTACGCGCCGAAGTTCCCGGGATTCCGAAGGAAAAACTGAACATTTCCGTGACGCCAAGAGGTATCAAAATTGAGGGAGAGTTTGAAAACAAGATCGACGAGAACAACGAGGATTACGTGCACAAGGAGAGAACGTGGTCCAAGGTCAGCAGAGAACTCTCATTTCCCGAAGAAGTGATAGCTGACCAAGCTGACGCGGTCGTGAAAGATGGAATCCTCGAAGTTACGATTCCGAAAAAGAACCCGACTGAAGTGAAGTCTCACAAGGTTCAGGTAAGATAGTCGAGAGCGTCATCAGATTCTAGCCGCTTAGCCTGAACAGCTGTCGAGAATTTTCGCCAAGTATTTTCTTCTTCGCCATATCCGACAGAAACGGTAGATCGTAAATGACACTGGGCACGTCAAAGTCCCAGTGTGGATAATCGCTGGCATACAACAGGTGATTTTCGAAGTCCATCATCTCAAAGACCGGCCGTAACAGCTCCATGTGTGACTGCTCCAGCGGCTGGCTGGTGTAATAGAAATCTTTCATGTACTCACTCGGGAGTTTTTCAAGCAGTGGCGCCTCTATCCTTCTCTTCGTGTATTCGTCGTCGAGTCTTGCCATAAGCCACGGAATCCAGGTCACTCCGCCTTCCATGAAGACAAATTTCAAAGTTGGGAAGCGTACTGGAACGCCGGAAAGAACAACCGATGTCAGGTGTCTAATTACGGAAAAAGGGAAAGTGAGGGAATGCCACGCCACGAATTCCATTCCTTCGTAGGCGCCGCCGGGCTCGGCCCCTCCTCTACCTCCATGGATGCAAACGGGCAAATTCTTTTTCTTGCACGCTTGATAGACTATATCCATGCTGTCATTGCCCGAGTTAATTAGGGAGACGGCGGAGATCATTATCCCGGCGACTCCCTTTTCAGAGCCCACCTTGTCTATTAGCTCAGCGGCTTCGTTCGGCGATCTCGTGGGAACGTAAATGAGCGTGTGAAATTCTGGATACTTGCCCAAGAAATTATCCAGCATGTAGTCGGTGTATGCTTTTGCGACAACAAGTTCCGTCTTTGCATTTCCGGTCGCAGGCAGACCAAGCATGGCGGTGGGAAGCACAATTGATTGCTTTATTCCAATGTCATGCATCAATTCGGTGTGGATGCGAATTAGCTCCTGAGCTTTCTGGCCCTCAGAATTCGGAGTGTTGGTTTCAGGGCGCCTGACTGTATGCAACCCCTTCATGAAATAGGTCGTGTCGTTAGATAGGTGACCGGCATATCTCGCGAAAAGTGCCTTTTGAAACGGGTCCTCTTCGGGATCGGGGGTAAGCAAGACGTTTCTCAGCGGATTGTCGATGTACTTTGCCATTGCCCTAAAAGGTTCGCTCTGATGGCAATCCGCGTCGAAGATGAACATCTTGTCGAATCCTCTCTCCTCCGCCTGCTTGATTGCGTTAGTAAGACCTCCGGGTAGATCATCTCCCCATTTGCTCATAGTGACATTCATGAGGCGAAGCCCATTCTTGTTCCATTAAAATTTATCGAGCGACTTGCGTCGGATGACAAATATTGCAATAATTGAAACTGCCGCTAGAACGACCACGACAGCAAGGGCTATCTCGACAATGCCAACGAGTTCAGATGGTTTTGACGTGCTCACGAAAGAAGACGACTCGGAGACACTGCTTGAATATGTACTTGTAAAGCTCGGAAAACTACTGGACCCCGATGATGTCAATGAAGAAGAGGAACTCGAATAAGCACTGGAAGAGGACAGAGAAGTTGTACTGGGAGAAATAAAGCTAGTCGTAATGCTGGTAGAGGATAATGTCGACTGCAACAGTATCGGCTTTTCATTCACTGGTATTGATGACCCTTTTCCCGATATTATTTTCTGGAATATCTCCGCGCACTTTCGACGAGGCTTACTGCACTCTTTCTTTCGCCGCGAAAGTGCAGGTGCGAATAACTGCCCAAGGCGCTCTGAGAGATGCAACCATCTTTCGAATTTGATATTCCCTTTCCTCGGATTAGTTTGAAAGCGAACCTGCAGTCACTCGAAATGTTTTGAGGGGAGGAAAAATGGAATTCGTGGCCGTGCAGTCTATCTTCTCGGGCGCTTATCGGAGTCTCGCTGACGCATTCCATCTCGGTGTATCCCAGCGCGAGTTTTCTCGTCATCTCAGTATCCAAGTCAAACACGCCCGCCATTTTGTGAGATTTACCTTCGAGTGAAATCGTTTCTCTCCCTAGATACATGAGGCCGCCACACTCGGCGTAAATTGGCATGCCGTCCTCAGCCGATTTGCGAATCTGCTGACGCATCTGATCGTTTTGCTCAAGCAGGTCTGCGTTAATCTCCGGATATCCGCCTCCAATGTATAGGAGATCGACTTTTGGTAACTCTCTGTCACTTACTGGACTGAAGAACTTGATGCGCGCTCCCAGCAGCCTAAGTTGATCCAGATTGTCTTCGTAGTAGAAAGAGAAAGATTCGTCTAGGGCAACTCCAATTCTAATACCGTCGTCGTTTGGTAAAGAAACTTCGGATTGTGTTTTGAAGCTCAAATCAGGAGCTTCCAAGGCAATGGTTCTGAGCAAGTCGACATCGACGCTCTCTGCAATAGAGTTACTTATCCGTTGAATTTTTTCATCAAGCTCCCTGGTTGCGGAATACAGTCCCAAGTGTCTCGAAGGAAGCTCCAGTTCCTTGTCGAATTTCAAATGACCCACTACGGGTACCGAGGTTTCGCGTTCGATCGCTTCCTTGCACAATTGGAAGTGTCCTTCGCTGCCCGTCTTGCTTAAGACAACGCCTTTGATTTCAAAGCCCCTGGCCATATTTGAGAAGCCGAGAACCTGAGCGGCGGCGCTTCTTCCGACGGCATGCACGTCGACCACCAGTATGACTGGCGAGCCGAGTAGTCTGGCAACCTCGGCCGTACTCTGTTTGTCCGTAGTTGAGCCAGAGCCGTCGTAGAGTCCCATCACCCCCTCGATTATAGCGATGCCGGCGTTTCCTGACGCGCTCCCGAATGTCTCGAAAATTCCTGATTCTCCCATCAGCCAACTGTCGAGGTTTCTTGACGCACGTCCAGTGATGCGTGAATGAAACGACGGATCGAGATAGTCAGGTCCGACCTTGAAGCCCTGGACGGTCATTCCTTTTTTGACGAGCGCGCCCATTATTCCGGTTGCAACGGTGGTCTTTCCGCAATCGCTCGCTGTTCCTGCAATGATTATCCGCGGCTTTGAAATATGGTGCTCAGGTTCGGGATTTTCAATCAAGACAAAAACATCTCTCTTCCATGTTATGGCATCCTTTGGCCTATCTTAATTCAACCCGATTATGCCGTAGACAGCTTTCAAATCAATATTTTTTCTGAAAGCTTTTGCGAGCCCATCGAGGCCAGAGTCCCAGAGTGATTCTGAACTCGCCGTGCTTACCGTTGTGGCATGATCGTTTCTTCTTTTTCCCGACCCGAGATATGCGATCAAAGAGGAACGAATCGCTGGATTTTCAAAAAGGCCATGAATACTCGTGCCCATGACCAAGCCGTCCGTGCTGCAAGCGCCGTCGTAGTAGGATTTCTTAGGTATTTTTTTCACGCCCTTGGTACAAACTTTGAACGCTGGCAAGGAAGAATTTTGAAGCACCGTCTTTCCCATATGTATCTCGTACCCCTCTAGCGCGAATCCTTTCGCTCCCGCGAGCAACGGAGAGTCGCAGACAACTTCAGCACTCACGAGTTGCGTGACCTTATCATACCTATCAAACCGCGTCACGACATCGAGCAATCCAAGTCCATGGTATCTTCCGTTTTTTACGTCAGCTTCTATTCCGAGCGGGTCGTAAATTTCTCTTCCGAGCATCTGGTAGCCGCCGCATATTCCTAGGATGGGCGTGCCGCCCTGCTCGAGTTTCGATATTTCCTTCGCCAGTCCTGTCTTGACCAACCACTTTAGATCGCTGACTGTGTTCTTTGTGCCCGGCAAGATCGCGACATCGGGATTTCCGAGCTCCGCCGCATTTTCGACGTACCTCGAACTGACCTTATGTTCGACGGAGAGAGCCTCCATGTCCGTAAAATTTGACAGTAGCGGCAGTTGAATCACGGCAACATCGAAGGCGTTCTTTACTTTCCTTCCTTCTTTTCGTATCGACAATGAATCTTCCGAAGGAAGCAGGTTTATCGCTTCCAAGTATGGCATCACGCCCAAGACTGGCTTGCCGGTTTCGCGTTTGATAAAGTCCAGAGCCGGTTGGAGTATTCGCAAATCGCCCCGAAACTTGTTTATGATAATTCCCTTGATTCTTTTCCTATGTTCAGGTCTCAGTATCTGTAGAGTTCCGAGAATGCTCGCGAACGCGCCTCCCCTGTCAATGTCTGCAATGAGCAGAACCTGCGAATTGGTGATGTCAGCGATTTTCATGTTTGCAATATCGCGATCATATAGGTTGGGCTCGACAGCGCTCCCGGCTCCCTCGATGACAACGATGTCGTTCGATTGTCTCAGTCTATAGAGCGACTCTTTGACCTTTTCGATTCCTTTACCAAAAGCGAAGTGTCGATAGTCACTACTGGTTGATACGTCCTTGAGTGGTTTGCCGTTGAAGACTATCTGCGAGGCGTGATTACCTTTGGGTTTCAGCAGAATCGGATTCATGTCCGCGGAAGGATCAATCCTACACGCTAGCGCCTGAAGTGCCTGGGCTCTAGAGATTTCAAGGCCGTCTCTCGTTACGTATGAATTGAGTGACATGTTCTGAGCCTTGAAGGGAGCGACTCTGTATCCGTCATTCGCGAAGATCCTGCACAGGGCGGCAACGAAGGTTGTCTTTCCCGAAAAAGACGAAGTGCCCTGAACCATCAGGACCCTTGCTTCTTTGTTATTACCTGACATTAGCTCAAGAACCTTTGATTTAGGGCTGTGCTAACTATGGGTATTCCTCTGTCAAAAGTCAAGGCCTTTCCTTGCCCACTCGCCCTTCTGGAAGGGATGCTTTACCATCTTCATCTCGGTGACGAGATCCGCTGCTTCGATTATCCGCGGATCTGCGCCTCTTCCGGTAAGTACAAGATGCAATCTCTCCGGTCGAGTTTGAATCAAATTCAAAATTTCGTCCACTGATATCAGACCGAATCTCGCAGCATTGTTTATCTCATCAAGGACTACTAGATCGTAATTGTCCGATTGTACGATCTCTTTGCAGTGTTCCCATGCCTTCTCTGCCGCCGCCTTGTGTTCTTCGTAGGGTCTCTTCGGATGCCAAGTCACAAAGCCGATTCCCAGCTGTTTTATCTCTACGCTGGGCTTTAGCGCTTTGACCGAGGACAGTTCCCCGCTCTTCCAAGAACCCTTTACAAATTGCAGGATCATCACTTTCCAGCCGCTGCCTGCTGCTCTTAGCGCGAGACCAAGAGCTGCGGTTGTCTTTCCCTTTCCGTCTCCGGTGTAAACGAGAACAAGGCCTCTCTTTCTATCGCCATGATCATGTTTCTCGCCTGAGAAATTGTCCTCGCCTGCCAGCTAGATCCCCGAACTCGGTTGGCTAGTCCAACCATCCAGGTATCAACTGAAGGTTGTTTAAGTATGACTAATCATTCTCGCGTCAGGCCGTCCTTCGATTACATCAAAGAAATAGCACCCTTACAATGTCAGCAACAAATCCGCAATGAGAAGTAGTGCTACGACAAAAATCACAGTGCTTATGGCAAGCTCTGCCCCCGAAGATGGTTCGTAGCTTCCTGCCCTAATTCTTGCCTGATTTCCTGCAAATCTCTTGAACGACAACAGAACCATGAGCTCGCCGGCCGCGACAAGGATTATTCCGAGAACGCTGGAAAGGTCAAACGTCGCTTCGGAAATTGAAATGCCTGTCAGCGCCTTCAATACCAGTCCGAACCGAGCGACTACAAATCCCAAGCCTATCGTCGCGATGCCGGTGCGAAGCCAAGCGAGATACGTTCTCTCGTTGGCAAAATAGTCACTGATGCTAACCTTGACGTCCTTTTGATTCAAACCATCAGGTCGCTCGGTCAACTAGACTGCCTCACGACGGATTCCGCAATGCTCACAATGCCGGAGATATTTTTGAGCAAATCTTCGGGAATATGATGGCGGTCCTTAAGATACTCTACTGAATTGTAGGACACCCAGGTTTTTCCGCTGTTATCATCGGAAACAAGTATCTTGAGTGGAAAATCGATCGCAAGCGATGGCGTTGCGATCATCAATGGAGTTCCAGCCTTTGGGTTTCCAAAGATCAGTAGTCGAGTGGGATTCATCTTGAATCCAGCTTTTTCGGCGTCCCCGCTAAAATCTATCCGAGCGAATATGGTGAGCCCCCTCGAAAGAATAGTTAATTCCAGACGCTCTAAAGTGTCTATGAACGAGCGACGGCTCGCAAGCTGAACCAGACCGTTGTTGTTCTCTGACATATCTCTCGCCTGCAACTGGCAGGTCGGAGCTAATTATTGTTATTTGGAGTAGAGTCCTGAGCTCGGTATTCACATATCATTCAATTTTTAGGGTCGCAAGTTTGGGAAGAGCACTCTCGATTACTCTCCTCGAGGACTCGAGGTCGGTTGCTATTGCGGTAACGTGATGGATTCCCGAAATTTCCGGCATGAGCCGTTTGCCCGCGAATTAATCTTCTCGTGTTCTCTCCACGAGAAATTCCAAGTCAGCTCTTCAGAAAGTCGAGCAGCGCCGGGTTCACTTCATCCGAGTGAGTCCACGTTACGCAGTGGGGTCCGTCCTTGACTACCACTAGACGAGCTCCTTTGACAAGCTTTGCCGTGCGTTCGCCGGCTGCCGGGAGTGGGACAATCCGATCGGCATCGCCGTGAATTACGAGCGTGGGTACGTCAATTCGCGCCAGATCTTTTCTGAAGTCTTCGTACCACGTAGGCACGCACGCAACGCTCGCCGTCGCTGAAGCCCCGGCCGCCATGTTCCAACAAGCTTGAATTGCGTACTCGCTCACTCTTTTTCCTAGCAGCAAATCGGCGTTGAAGAAATTTTTGAAAAACTCGGTAAAGAACGCGTAGCGATCGGCGGCAACGGCTTTTTGGATTCCGTCAAAGACAGCCTTGTCCACGCCCTCAGGATTGTCTAGCGTCTTCAGCAAGAATGGGGGAACCGCGCTAATGAAGACCGCCTTTTTTACTCCTTTGGACCCGTGCTTTCCAAAGTAGCGGGCTATTTCGCCTCCTCCCATAGAGAAACCAACGAGAGAGAAATCGTGCAATCCGAGATGCGTAATGAGTTTGTTTAGGTCGTCGGAAAAGGTGTCGTAATTATAACCCGTCGTGGGCATGCTTGAAAATCCAAAACCTCTGCGATCGTACGTGATCACGCGATAGCCTGCGTCAAGCAAAATCGGAATTTGCTTTTCCCATGAAGCGCCGCTCAGCGGATAACCATGGATCAGTACGACGGGCTTTCCCGAACCGTGATCCTCGTAGTGGAGATCGATCGAACCCGAGTTTTCCTTTCCGACGTTTACGAATGGCATTTTTCTCATTGTTTGCCGAGAATTTCTGCCTAATAAATGATCAGACAGGTGATACGCTAGCCCGATCGGAGCGAGCGAATTTTGGAGTATCTGAGAGCAATGTGATCCAATTGAGCGTAGAACTAGTGAGAAAATGACGTGAGTTTAGAACAATAGAATCTATAGAGCGTTCGATAGAAGATTGTTCGATTCGCCATAAATAGAACTTGAGCTGCCCCTTCGCTCTTGGTGGGTTTTTCCTTTTGATGAGTGAAATTTTAACCCAAAAAGACAAGCGATTGTCGGGGAAAGAAACTATGATCTTGAAGCTCTTAGGAGATGAAAAACTCTCGCCATGGGAGTTGGCCAGAAAATCACCGATTGGTATGCTTGAAACGCAAGCAATAGTAGGATTTTTGATCAGGGAAGAATTAATCACAACAACGCAGGCGGACGTCACAAAGTTCATTCAGATTACAAAGCACGGCAGCGATTTTCTTGATCAACTGACATGAAAAGGATCTAAAGTTTCTAGGGTGTTCGTAGGACTACGAGTCTCGCGCGCCAATCTTCAAAGGCAATGAACCTCTTATGCGACTATGCCAAGTGTCGTAGGGCCAAACTGTCTGACTGATTCTTGGCCAAGAAATAAAAGACTGTAATCTTACACCTTTCGCGATATTTCTTTGGTGCAATCCAAAAAGAACATGAAGATCGTTGTCAGCAAAGATGGCCCCTATGTAGTATCGGGTAACATTCCCCTCAGCATGCAGATAATCACACCAAATAAAGAAGGTATGTCCTGGGACTGGAAGCAGGCAAAGGAATTCGACACCCAAGATGAGTACAGTCTTTGCCGTTGCGGGCAGTCAAAGAACAAGCCGTTCTGCGACGGAACCCACACAAAAATTAGATTTGACGGAACGGAAAGAGCTACACGTAAGCCGTTTGTGAGGCAGGCAGAAGTTTTTGACGGGCCTACACTTGCTTTGAGCGATGCCGAAGATCTTTGCGCGTTTGCACGTTTTTGCGATCCGGGCGGGAAAATCTGGTCCCTTATCGAGGAGACCGACGATCCGAAGATTCGCGAGCTCGCAGTACGCGAGGCAAATCACTGCCCCGCGGGGCGTCTCGTCGTGCACGACAAGAAGACGGACAAGGATATCGAAAACAAGCTCCCGCCTTCGATCGGAGTGATCGAGGATCCTGCTCTGGGTTGCAGCGGCCCTTTGTGGGTCCGCGGGGGAGTAACGATCGAATCGCACGACGGCAAACCGTACGAGGTGCGTAACAGAGTAACACTTTGCCGGTGTGGAGCGTCGAGCAATATGCCTTTTTGCAACGGCAGTCACGCGAGCATAAAGTTCAGGGACGGACTCGTAACTTTCGTAAGAGTAAAATGAAACAATAACCACTAATCTTCGGTGTTTACCCGTGTGCCAACATGAACGGATTCTTTGCAGACATTAGGCAAACCCTGTTTCCAAGCCGCGACTCGAGGGATGGACCTCTCCCTCCACTGCTTGTGGGGATGACTGTGGTCACGGTCTGGTTGACTCGTTCGGCTACTTGGTCCTCGGTCACGTCTTCGCAAACATGACCGGCAACGTCGTGTTTCTGGCATATTCTCGCTAGCGGGAGCGAAGGGCTTTTCGATCACCTTATCTCTGATCGCGATTGGCTCTTTTCTCATTGGCAGTCTCACCGGAGGTTGGATCGGTTCGCACTCGGGACAACACAGGGGAAACCTATTGAGAATCTCCACGGTCGTGCAGACTCTGGTTGGAGCCGCGCCGGTAATAGCTCTTTTCTCATAAAATCCTGTGCCAATTGACTATGGTGCCTTTACCATAATCGCCCTAGCGCTATCGATGGGGTTCAGAACTCAGTCACCCGCAAGCTTGCGGTGCCTGACCTATTAACCACGGTACTTACATTGACGATTACAGTATCGTAGCAGACAGCCGTCTTTGTAAAGGGTAGTGGATCGAAAGTCGGTCGGCGTCTGGTCTCAGTACGTGCAATGTTCTTGGGAGCGCTGGTAGGGGCGCTAATGATTCTATACGTTTCAATTGTCTATCCTTTGGTGATCGCCCTAGTAGTCTTACTTGCAATTGCCGTGACTGCAAGGGTTCTCTCAAAAGGCAGTCCAGTCTGGGTCAATCCAAAAGTCTGAGGAAGACAGAGAAAAAATAACTATCCTTGCTCTTGCTGTTCGCGCTCATCAATTGCTTCCTCTTCCAGTCCGTCCAAGACTTCCAGATGATCTTCGGCTATCTGCTCCCGGGGCAGTGAAGACATTTTGTAAAATCCAAGCTCTGTGAAAGGCTCTTTGGGTGAAAGAGACTTTGCTTCATCCAAAATCTTTGTTTCATACACGAAGACGATATCCCAGTGCGCTCCGAAATACGATTGCATGGAGACAAAATCCACCTTCATGTTTTCGGCTCCGTTTGTCTGCTCTCCAAGAACTCTTTTCGCAACCAGTCTGGGGCTGTCCCCAAAATTCAGTATGGTTGCGGGCAGCAATAGTTTCCCGCGCTTGAACTGAACCGGGTATTTAGGACCAGATCTCAGCAAAACGATAGAGTCTCCCTCCGTGTTCTTGAGTAGCACGAAAGAGGAAACGTGTAGGTTCTCAGCGTCCATCCTGGTTCGCTTCGGAAGAGTCCAGCGTGGCATTGTATCAGTGACAGTCGGTTGTTGATCGTGCAATGCTCGAATCTGATCAGGTTTCTTTGACTTATGCATTTTGTTCTTCCGACACGGTTCGGTTTAGCAAGATGAAATTTGCTTAAATGTCGGGAAACGTTGCTTGTAATAAGTTTCGTTCGATTTGAAGTATTTTGGTGAAAGAGTTTGAGTAGTGAGGAAAAAGAGGAAGCAGAATCGGTAGAACAAGAGCGCGAGGTCGATGTAGAGCCCGACGTTGAGTCTACCGAGGAGGCTCAGGACGAAGAGCCTGAAGAAGAAATCGAGGTCGAGTCAGAGGATCATGAATCTGAGGAGATAGAAGAAAGGGAAGAGGAAAAGGACTCCCAATCTTTCTAAAGTATGCGGCATCAATTTTTGAACGCGTACGAGTAGCTCAGGCTCACTACCTTTCCACCATCAACGATCAGGTAGTCTCTCTCGATAGGGCGGTTATCCAAGAAACGCTCAAGGCAGTCCCTTATTCCGTCCGCATAGCGCTTCTGGGCCTCCAGCGATGTTCCCGAGACGTGAGGAGTCATCGCGTGGTTTGGCATGTGCCTCCAAGGATGGTCTGGCGGAGCGGGTTGAGGATACCACACGTCGCCCGCGTAACCGGCCAAGTGTCTTTTTTCGAGGGCTTCGACAAGCGCCATCGTCTCAACTATTCTTCCGCGTGCGGTATTGACCAGATAAGAGCCTTTTTTCATTGCAAAAAGCCGTTTTCTGTTGAACAAACCGTCAGTCTCGGGCGTCAGAGGGCAGTGTATCGAAATGATGTCGCATTTTGGAATTAATTCATCGAGAAGGTTGTAACGAATCCCGAGCACTTCTTCCTCAACGGTGCTGAGTCGCCGGAAATCATAATACAGGACATGAACGTCGAATGGTTTCAGTCTGATCGCGAGCCTCTGCCCTATGCGGCCGGTTCCTACGATGCCAACCACTTTTCCTTCCAAGTCGTGCGATTTTGCAGCAATCTCACCGATGTCCCATCGACCATCGATCACCTGCTTGTAAGCGGGCATGTAATTGCGGACAAGCGCGAGTATCTGCATAACCGCATGCTCTGCCACGCTCACGACATTGCAGCCCGTGATTTCGGCCACCGTAATCCTGTGGTCCGCGGCGGCGGCCAGGTCGATATGATCGGAGCCGACTCCAGCGGTAAGAATTAGGCGAAGCTTCGGAGCTTTTTCTATTCTCTCCTTGGTTATATACGCCGGCCAGAAAGGCGTTGTGATGATCGCATCCGCGTTGGGCAGGTATTTGTCCAAGTCATTCTCTTTGTCGGTCAGAGAGAGAAACTCATGTCCCTTGCCTTCAAGAAAAGGTCTGAGACCTAGCGCATTTTCTGCGCACCCAAGCAGCTCGGGTACTTCCTTTGCGGCTGGACCGCCCGGATAAAGGAAAGAAATGATTTTCAATTAGGGCGCCCCGCTGTCAATCCTCTAATTCCTTTCGAATGCTCTTCGCTGCCTCGACGGTAGCTCAGATCGTTTAGCGTGATCTCTTTTACAAGGCCAGAGCTCTTCCGCGCGAAGGACATTTGGGGCGGTTCGCAATGCAGTCGATATTTTAACGTTTAGGGATTTTTGAGATTCAGGCTCCAATAATGGGCTACAAGATTCGCTCGGAATATTAGGTAAATCGTCGCTGCTTTGAAATCATAGCCTCTCCTGTTTTTCCAGCAGTTCAGCGAGGCGATCGCGCGAATCTGCGGCACCCTTTTCCATACCTTGGCTGACCATACCCTCCAGCACCTCAGTCGATGGGAAACGAGATACATGCGTCAGTCTTGTCTTGCCACCATCAAGCTCCTCAAACGTGAGCGTCTCGACCAGTACGCCGTCGGGGAAAGTATCCATCCAAAAGTTCTCGACTATCCGTTGATGCTTCACTATCTCACGATATTCACCGTTGAACCCATACTTGTTGCCTTTGAGGTCTTGGAGGACGAACCGCCATCCGCCGCGACCCTGAACTCCATCCTTTCCACTGTCGTCTTCATGAATTTTGGCGGCCACCACTCAGGCAATAATTTTGGGTCGGAATATGCTCTCCATACGCGCTCGCGCGGCGCGTCGAAAACTCGGGTTGCCGTGACCTCGAGTTTTTCGAGGTCTATATCGAAAGTAGCTTTTGACATCATGATTCCCTTTTGCCTTCATTCTCCACTACAGCGTCCAGAGCATCAAGACGCTCCGTCATCTGCTTGGCCCATTCTTCCAGCCTGAGCATGGTATCCGCGTTGATCCGGTAGATTCGCTGCTGCGCCCGTTTTTCCACTATGACCAGATTAGACTGACGCAGGACCTTCAGGTGGCGCGAGATGTCTTGCGGGGTCACGTCAAATTCGCTGCATATCTCCGCAGCGGACAACTCGCCTTTACTCGCAAGCATCTCTATCACCTTGCGCCGGTTGGGCTCGGCGAGGGCAAAGAACAGCTCCTGCCTTACTGTCCTAGCTTCTCGTGGCAACCATTTCACCAGTTCCTTTGCGCGCTCTATGATCTATGGCGAAACTCCGCTAGGTTGAACTTGTTTCCGTCAGGGTCGCTGAAAACGGCCGTTATGCTCCAAGGGTTCTCCGCAGGCTCCTCCTGGTCGAACTTCACCCCCCGAGCTTTCAGGAGTTTGAAGTCCCCACGACAGTCGTCGGTTTGAAGTGTCCAAAAGGGGTTGGTCCCAGCCTTCCACTGATTCTGGGTGTCTGGGTACGAGCCGGCCAGGAAGAGGCTGATCTCGATGTCCTGCCCCTTCGGCGCGACAGTGACCCAACGGGCACCTCCTGAAGGCGCAGGAATGTCTGTTCGCTTCTCAAAGCCAAGCACCTGGGTGTAGAAATCAAGCGCTTTGGTCTGGTCCTTCACTACAACCGCTACGTTAGCGAGTTTTTGAATCATAGGCAGGCTAATTAACTATGGAGTTAATTAATCTTTCATTTTCCTAACTTATCTCGTCTAGGGGCCTAAGCTACCCGAATTCGGATCAATCCTCGTACGGACTAGTCGACACAGCTGCATTGTACGCTCTAAACAAATCCGTTCTCGTTATTATCCCAACGAGTTCACCGCTTTTTTCGTCCACAACCGGCAGGCGACCAATGTTGTTTGTTGTCAGCTTTCGCATCACATCTAGGAGAGTTTCAGAGGGAGTAATGGTGATCACGTTCTTCGTCATAATTTCCGATAGTGCCGTTGTTGCAGATTTCTCCTTTGGAATTCCTTCCGCATCGCGCACAGTCACTACTCCTTCAACTTTGTTGCTGTCTTTGAATAGGATTGGAATTCCTCCGTAGCTCTTTTCTGTCATCAATTGGGTCGCCTTCTCAACTGTATCATTTTCTCTCAAACTGGCCACACCCCTTTGCATTGCATCCTTCACATACAGCCTCGTCATCAGTGGGATATTGTACTCACCTGTGTGCGCAGGTGAATCTGCCTTTGTAGGAACCTGGCTGTGGTAAATCGTGTATTTGCTTCCGGTAAGCAAGTAGGATACTACGACCGCTATCATAGACGGTGCGAGCAGTGAGAGATTTCCAGTCATTTCACTGACCATGAGGATCACGGCTATCGGGACCCTTCCAACACCCGCAAATAGTGCCATCATGCCAACAATTACCAGTGGGGCGGGAACGAGTATGGCGTTTGGGTCAAAATATTGCAGAACCACCCAGAAGAATGCCCCCATGAAGGCACCAATAGCAAGCGCCGGTGCGAAGACTCCCCCGCTTCCGCCTGAACCAACAGTGACGGAAGTTGCAAATATTTTCAGAAAAATTAGTAGCAACAAAAGTGGAATGATCGGCAGTGCAAAGTAATTTACCATGAGAGAGCTAAATTCCCCGTTAATTGCGAACTGGACGAAACCATAACCCAATCCTAGAACCTCCGGAAAGAATATCCCAATTACGCCTGCCACCGCGGCGCCGATCATCGGTCTGACAAACTTTGGGATCGTTAACTTGTCAAAGAACTTCTTGACCGAGTAGAAACTGATAGTATACGCCCTTCCAACTCCGGCGCAAAGAACGCCTAGGATTGCGTAGAAGATAAGGTTCTCAGGGTTGAAGCTATACTGAGCCAAGTTTCCGAAAATTGGAGTGAATCCCGTGACCGAACCGAAAATTACGTAGCCAACTGGGGTGGCAATGAAAGCTGGTATCAGAGCTTCGGCCTCTATGTCTCCGCCGGAATAAAGAATCTCTGCGCTAAGTATCGCTCCGCCGAATGGAGACTTGAATATGGAGCCGATACCTGCTCCAATTCCTGCCGCAACTGCTATTCTTTTGTCACTGACCGAGAGTCTGAAAAAATCTGCGATAATCGAGCCAAAGCCTGCCGCGATTAATGCTGTTGGTCCTTCCCTGCCTGCGCTTCCTCCCGAGCCAATGGTGAAAGCCGATGCAATAATCTTAACAATTGGAACTCTTCGTCTTATCGTCCCTCCCTTATTGTGAAATGCGTCAATAGCGGCATCTGTTCCATGACCTTCGGCCTCTGGCGCGAGGCCATATACCAACAGCCCGGCAATCAGACCACCTAAGGCGGTCGAAACCGGTACCAGTAGAAAGTGCGGGCTAACAGAGGGCGGCGCGGGAGTTTCGCCCGTCGGATTCGGAGGATAGTAACCCGTGATTGCACCCAGAAAGTTATTCGTAACGAATTGAATCGCGGAATAAAATGCGATTGATCCGACACCAGCAACTATTCCTATGAGAGTACCGATGACAGCCCATTTGCCAAGGTAGCTTCTATTTAGGAGACTGTCGGTTCGAGTTTTCTTTTCGTCAGCTCTCGACATTTTTGCAGCTCAGATCTTTAGGCAGATGATTGAGGTGATCTACAATTTGGCAATCGTTATACCCGTTTCAACTGCGGCGAGAAGATAGTCGGTTCCATCCCAAATACTCGTCGTTGGACTTGAAGTTCATACTCTTCGTTACAGAAATCGACATTATGACATGTCATAACGCTTAGTTAAGTCTTACCACATCACGATAACGAAGAGCTAATATGAGCTGAATCCGCCGAAATTAATCCGAGAGTACATAACATGTACCGCGCGGCTTACGTTGTCCATGACGAGAAGGTTGCAATGTTACTTGTTGACCCTATGCGGCGAACTATTCTGAACGTGCTGGCCGATGATGCTTACACCCAGTCACAGATAGCGAACTTGCTTAACCTAACTGATGCATCAATTGGACACCATCTGCACATCCTAGCGGACGCTAAATTGGTCAAGATAGTGAGGAGGGAGGAGGAAGCTCACGGAATCATGCAGAATTTCTATCGCTCGGTTGCTTTGTGTGTAGTTGTGGACACACAAGGCATGTCAAGATCCGTTTCGAAATATTTCTTCCCTGTCAATATTGAACGAATGCGAGGAGCTGTAGCTTCGTTGACTCATGAAAACAAGCGAATCTTCCGGTCGATTAAAACCAAAAGCATGGAACGGATCGCGGAAAGTTTGGCACTTGCAATAGCGAGAGAAGCTAGCAAACTTGGAAGCCGAAAAGTCGCTTCAGACAGAGAATCGATCGCCGTCGAGATATATCGCAAGGCGTTCAAGAAAATTCTGAAATCCGCGCTGATTTGACTTTGTAATATGGTCGGAGTAGCCGATTACCGAATTGCCTGACCCTATTCTCTCGCGGCCGGGAAAATCGAAATTTCGCAAGGAGACCCAGAAATTTGGTTTCTTATTGTTCGAAGCAATGTACGGCCCTATTATTTTCTTGAAGGCCGTTTACAGGCAACTTGTGTTGCTGACAGTTATGTTTCTGTCCGGCGCGGTGATTTTCAGCCACTATGAGCACCTGCCGGCGATAGCTTCCCTCCTCGCGTCCGTTTCTACTATTACGACAATCGGACTCTACGTTCCGAATGGCGGGAACTTTGCCACTTTAAATCGAACGGAGGCATTCCTTCTAATAGTAATGATAATAGTCTCGGTCGGTGCGGGTGCTTCTATCGTGCAGAGTACAGTTAACGCAGCCGTGGAAAGCGCTCTTGCAAAGGGAGATGCCGAGAAGAGGCTGATTTCCAGGCTGAAAAGTCACGTGATCGTTTTCGGTTACAGCCACTTGGGAGTCTACGTGGTGGATAAACTGGAAGAATTGGGATACGACTACGTAGTCATCACCAAGGATAACGTTGTTTATCAAGAGCTTCTGAAAAAGAACGTTCTCGCAATTTTGGAACATGAAACTCAGCCCATAATAGCGCTCAGAGCCGCTGGAATAGAAAAGGCCGCGCTTGTTGTTGTGGCTCACCAGACTGATTCCGACAACATGCTTTTCATTTTGAGCGCGAGAAAATTGAGGCCCGACATTCGAATAGTCAGCGTTGTCCACGACTCCGCTCTGATCGAAACAGCAAAAAATGCTGGCGCGGACGTGGTAATACCATCTTCAGTGACGGTCGGCCATCTGCTTGCACTTTCCGCGGTCACTAAAGATTTGGTTGGCATAGTTTTCTCGGAGAAGATTGGAACGAAGGAGATCGCTCAATTCACGGTCTTCAAAACATCATCGTTGATCGGAAAGGGAATGGAGGAAGTCAGCAAATACGCTCGCGTAATTGGTGTAGTCAGAGGAAACGACGTTGTGTCCAATATGTTCGATCGAGACTTTGCTCTTCAGGAAAATGACACGATTCTGGTCTTGGGAGACCCGAGTAACCTTGACGTTCTTGAAAAGAAAGCAAAAGCAAAGTGAGCTTTTCTTTTTGCAACACGAGGATGAGCAGAAAATTCGATTGCCGATTCTCGCGGATTTACATCTAGATTGGGAACTCCTAGTGGACAGAGGAAGGACGATAATGAAAGTAAGGAAACTAGAATGAGTCGACCAAAAGGAAGAGCAAATGCTCAACCTAGTAGTGGGACAATTTCAAGCCAAGCGGTTCTCGCTCCAGTAATAGGAGAGTCCAAGCGACGTTCAAAGCTGAAGGGGAACGTTTCTGATCAAAATAAAGTCAAGGAATACCTAACTCTAGCGGAAGCCGCAGCGTTAGTCGATAAGACGCCCAGTAACATATCATATCTTATCCAATACGACCGTCTCAACAGGTACAACGAGTATGGTGAACGAATAGAAAAAGCAAGGAATGGTGAGCTTCGAGTTTCACGTACCGAACTTTTGAGCTACATGAATGAGTCTCAGAAATGGGTTGATCGACGGATGAAGGAACTTTCCATCACGAACCTGGAGCTTGCGTTCATGGATGTACCCGAAAGATTACGGACAAAACATATACACAGGCTGCATCCCTACCTTGGAAAATTCATTCCGCAATTGGTGGAGTATTTTCTTTCGCGCTACTTCGAGCAAGGTCAAATTGTGATTGACCCGTTTTGTGGTTCGGGAACAACTCTTGTGCAAGCCTCGGAGATGGGCATTAACTCTGTTGGAGTAGACATTTCAGAGTTCAACACTCTGATTGCCCAAGTAAAACTTGCTCATTACGATTTGGGATTGGTTGAGAAGGAACTTCGCGATATTACGCGTCGTACTGTTGCGTTTAGTGATGCCTACTTTGATAAAAAACAGCGATTTCTTGCGGACCACGGTGCCGACCTCACAACTGACGGCGAGTACTTGAAGACATGGTTTGCAGAGCGGAGTTTGAAAGAGATGCTGTTTTTCAAAAGTTTGATTCCTGATTACGAGTACCAGGATCTGATGAGAGTTTTGTTGAGCAGAAGTATTAGGTCATGCAGGTTAATCTACCACTACGAACTCGCCACTCCCTCTAGACCGGTGACCGAGCCGTACGAATGTTACAAACACAAAGGAAAGATCTGCACACCTGTGACAACCATTCTTCCACGACTTCGATTCTACAGTAAAGATACTGTTCGGCGAATCGCCGAGTTTTCAAAGCTCAGAAAATATGACTGCACAGCAGTAGTCTTGGAGGGCGACTCCAGATCGATTTCGCTGGATGAACGAGCGAATGAACAAATAGGCGAGAAATGGTATCAACAACATTTGCCTAAAGGAGTCGGAGTTTTTAGCTCACCTCCCTACGTCGGCCAAATCGATTACCACGAGCAACATCGATACGCTTACGAGTTACTCGGCTTTGAGCGAAGGGATTTTCTGGAGATCGGACCGAAGCGTGCTGGAAAGAGTAATCGTGCAAAACAAGCATACATTGACGAAATAAGCAAGGTCTTCATTAATATCAAGAAGTACATGCCCGAAAAGTCGGATTGGTATATTGTCGCCAATGACAGCTTGTCGGTGTATCCAGAAATATTCAGCCGCGCTGGACTTTCTATCGTAAAGACCTTCAATCGCCCGGTCGAAGACAGAACTGAGCGAGACAAACGGCCCTACTCAGAAAGTATATTTGTGGTTAGGTGAATTCGTGTCCGTTACAGAAATTAGCTCTAGCTACCTATTGCCAAAAATTATTCTGCTTTCAATGACTGCAGAGAAAGTTCAGAGCATCGATTCCAGAGCCGCAACGATCAAGTTCTTTGCCATGTCCAGCTTGTAAGCGTTGTACTTGAGAGGTTTTGCGTTGGGAAGCGCTTTTGCGGCCGCTTCCTGAATCAAGTCTTCGGTCAGCGCGCCCTTCTCCTTGAGCAGGTTCTCCACTATTGTCTCGCGGTAAGGCATCGTAGCTATACCGCCCAGGACAATTCTTGCGTCACTAACTGCTCCATTTTGCATTTGCAAAACTGCAGCGATCGAAGCCAGAGCAAAGTCCCAGACCTGTCTCTGCCTAACCTTTTCGTAGTAAATCTTCGATCCAGCCTTTATTGCCGGCACCGTAACTTCCGTGAGTATCTCGTTATTGTGCAGCACGTTTGACTGGACTTTTTCATCGACTTTGACAACTCCTGGAAGAAGCTCTTCGACCTTCATTGTTTTGATAGTCTCGGAATTAGGGCTCGCGACGCCCACGCTGGCGTCGAGTGCGACCAGTGCAACGGCCGCATCTCCTGGATAAGCAGCGTACGAAAGCTTCGCGCCCATTATCGAATGATATATGCTGTTATCGCCAACTTCACCGTGGCATGTGTTTCCGCCGTTTCTGTAGCAAGGGTAGTTGTTTCTGTAGTACGGACACCATACTTCCTGCAACAGATCGCCGCCAATGGTTGATTGATTTCTCAGCTCAGGAGAGGAGATGCTTTCTAAAGCTCGCGATAGTAGCGGGAGGGACTGCTTTACGAGGTCAGAGTTTGCAACTTCGCTTATAGTGGACAGCGCGCCTATCTTTAGCGAGCCGTCTTGAGTTTTTTTGACATATCTCAGGTCATCTCTGATTTTTTTAATGTCGACAAGATATTTTGGCGAAGAATCTATTCTGTTTTTCAGCCGAACAAGCAGGTCTGTACCGCCCGCGTAGACTGCCGCGTCTTTCCCATGCTCGGAGAGTATCTCTATTGCCTCGTCGAGCGAGCTCGGAGTGTAGATGCCTACCGGTTTCAAAATATAATTCCTCGACTAGTAATACAAATTCCGGAGACCCTGAAGAATTGCGGCTTGACTGATCGGCTGGTTTCTTATCCTTACGCCGGTTGCGTTGTAGACAGCGTTTGCAATCGCGCAGGGGACAGCACCAATCGTCGTCTCTGAGAATGATTTGTAACCAAAGAACTGCCTTGGCTCCAGGCTGTTTATCAGAACGTGCGTCATCTTTTCTGGTGTTTCATAGATTGTCGGTATGCCGTACGAAAGATATCCAACGCCGCCGATTAGATGTCCCGGTGATTCCAGATCCCACGGCACTCGCTCAAACGCGTTACCTGCGCCCTGAATTACGGCGCCATCCTGATCGGACTCTGAAGTAAAAGGATTGATCACCAAGCCTGCATCGGTCACATAAACCAAGTTCAGTATCCGAACCTTGCCCGTCCAAGAATCTACTTCGACTTCGACAAAGCACGTCCCCACTCCTCGTATCAATGCTCTGTCTGAAGTATTGGTCCCGGCTTGTCTGATGTTTACCTCGCCGAGCGCATGTATCAATCCGCCAGCCTTTCCTACTAGTTCCCCAAACGAGACTTGCCCGTTCGGGTCGTCCTTTACAATGATAGCCCCGTCTTTCATGACCAGTTTAGAGGCGTCCACTTGCAGGTGATCGGACGCCATTTTCAATAGCGTATTTTTCAGCTCGTGGGCCGCCTGGCAGGCCGCGGCACCCGCGTTTGTTGTGGTTCTTCCGCCGTACCACGTGCCGCTATTTGGGGTAGTTGCAGAATCGCCCCAGACTGGCCTTATCTTTTCCAGGTTTGAGTAACCTAAAATTTCCGCGACGAGCATTGCCATCGGGGTGTCGTGGTCCGTGCCGCTGTCGGGTAGACCGTTCCTTATCGTTACTGTTCCTCCCTGGTCCATTTCCACAAGGACGCCGAAATAACTCATCGATACCGGAGGCCTTGGGCGATCGGCGAAACCAACCTCTCCCCTCATGTAGCCGTTAAAGCCCCCGTGATGATCTGACAGAGCCATCCCGATGCCTCGCATGTATCTTCCTGTTTGGTTTCCCCCGGGTATTGAGTTCCGGCGATTCCAGCCAATCGCGCGCGCACCGCGCTTCAGCACCTCTTCGGAAGCGTAGTCGTCAAAGGTCAAGGTTCCGTTTTCCACCTCGAGGCGCTGATCAGCGCCGTAGTCTTTGGCGACAATTTTCTTGCCGGGCTTTGCAATGTTGATGAGCCTTAGCTCTACCGGATCCATTCCCAGCTTATCCGCGAGCTCGTCCAGAGCAATCTCGAGGCCCCACTTTGATTCCTGGTTGGGGCAACTGCGGTTGCAGCCAGATTGGTTTGTGTTTGCGGCGTACAAATAGCCGGTAATTTCCCAGTTCGGAATGTTAGGGCAGTACGCCGTAACGTTGTCCCACGGATAGACGTTGGCGGGAGTCTGAATTGTGAACATTACCACGTCCGCACCAAAGTCGCCTATCGCTTGGTAGAGAGTCCACTTCAAAGCGATGATCTTCCCGTCCTTCTTTGCGCCGATCCTGTACTTTGACAGAGTCTCGGTCTTGCCTCTCTTTTCTATAATCTCCTCGTCTTTAGTGAGAAAGTACTTCACTGGCCTCCCCGTTTTTCTTGAAATGTAGGCAGCGTAGAGGTTCAGCGGTGAGAGAGAGCCGGTTCCGCCGAGGGGCGCTACTCCTCCGTAGCTCCCTCCATTGTACGGTGCTATGAACCGCAGGTTTTCCTGTGGTATACCCAAAGTGGCAGCGAGCGCTGCGCGAGGGGGAAAGATGTCCTGTCCGTACGCCCAGAAAGTTACCTTGTCACCGTCCCACTTGACGAGCGCGCTGTTTGGCTGCATCGGCAGGATGTTTGTGTTACCCCAAGAATACTCAAGGTCCATCACGACGTCCGATTCGGCGAACCCCTTTTCGACATCGCCCACTCCGTACTTCAAAGTGGAATTTTTGTCGTATCCAAAACTTCCCGGTTTTTGAATTACGAGATTCCCCGATGGGATGATCTTCGGCGCATCGGGAGCCAGCGCCTGTGCTACCGTGGCGATGTACGGCAGTTTTTCGTACTCGACGTCAATCTCCTCAACCGCATCCTCAGCTCTATCTTCAGAATCCGCAGCAACGATGGCCACAATCTCGCCCCAATGTTCTACGTTCTGTTTCAGGGGAGACATCGGCGGAGGAAGTTTTGTCTCCGGCCAGTTCTTATATGTCAGTATCATAGCCACACCCGGCATTTTTTCAGCTTTTGACGCGTCGAGATATTTGATTATGGCGCGGGGATGCGGTGCACGCAAAAATTTCAGGCAAAGCGTGTTTGGTAAGCGTATGCGCGTCGCGTACTGAGCCTCCCCGGTGTAGCGCGGTACTGAGACCTCGCGAAGCGGTGGAAGAGGCTTTCCGACGATTCTTAGATCGGTGGGAGGATACCCGCGCCATTTTTCTGACGGGATTTTCTTGTCTCCCTCGACAAGCTGTCCGGGCGAAAAGTCGGGGTTTGCTTCGTTTTTCACGATGATAGTGTGATCGGTCTTTGACTCGATCTTCGGCAAATCTTTTGTCATAGGGCTGCCTCCCCTCTCATGACTCTTGCCGTGTCCATAACCGTCATTTTGATTGCGTGGTAAGCTCCACATCTGCACAGGTGCCCGGCAAGAGCCGCGGCAACCTCATCCTCTGTCGGATTTGGATTCTTGTCCAAAAGCGCCTTTGCCGCGAGCAACCACCCAGGAGTACAGTATCCGCACTCTGCCGCGTGATGCCTGTAACCAACCTCTTGAAGGGGATGTAATACTTGAGAGGAATTGGATTTGAGTCCTTCGACGGTCACAACCTTCTTTCCGACGGCCTCGATAGCGAGATAGTGGCACGAATACGTAGGAATATTATCAACGAGCACTGTGCAAACTCCACAGGTGGCGATGTTGCAGCTTCGATTAGTTCCGGTGAGACCAATTTTCTCTGAGAT